>JALERL010000016.1 GCA_022764465.1 Lachnospiraceae bacterium
CCCTTTTTGAAAAAATGGGGGAAGAGTTCAAAAGGAGGTTTGAAGGCAAGCCGATCAACAAGATTTTAACGATCGAAGCATCCGGAATCGGAATTGCATGTATTGTTGCAAGATATTTTGATGCACCGGTTGTATTTGCAAAAAAGAGCAAAAGCATCAACATTGATGGAGATATGTATGTAGCGGAGGTAATGTCCTTTACGCATAACTGCAAGAATCAGGTTATCGTTTCGAAGAAGTTCTTATCCGAAGAGGATCATGTACTGATCATTGATGACTTCCTTGCAAACGGATGTGCCTTACAGGGCTTGATCTCGATCGTAAATGAAGCGGGAGCAACTGTCGAAGGAATCGGAATTGCAATTGAAAAAGGCTTCCAGATCGGTGGAAAGACGATCCGCAATATGGGCTACCAGCTTGAGTCACTTGCAATTGTGGAAGCAATGGATCCGGCAACCGGGGAGGTGACTTTCCGTGAGCAGTAATCCAGGTACAGCTTCTGTTGAAAATATTTATTCCTTAGATGGAAAGGTGCCGCTTCTTAAGGCAATTCCATTTGGCTTACAGCATATTCTAGCGATGTTTGTTGCAAACATTGCACCGATACTGATCGTGGCCGGTGCATGCGGCATGGATGCGAAAAACACGGCAATGATCATTCAGAGTGCCATGATGATCGCAGGTGTGGGAACGCTGATCCAGCTTTTTCCGGTGTGGCGCATCGGTTCAAGACTGCCGATTGTTATGGGAATCAGTTTTACTTTTGTTTCGATTGCATGTGTGATCGGTGCAAAGTATGGGTATGGTGCGATCATGGGTGCCGTATTGATTGGTGGTATCATCGAAGGTATCTTAGGTCTGTTATCAAAGTTCTGGATTAAGCTGGTGACACCGATCGTGGCAGCAACGGTTGTAACTGCGATTGGATTTTCACTTTTAGAAGTAGGTGCGGATTCCTTTGGTGGTGGCAGCAGCAATGCTGACTTTGGTTCTGCAACCAACTGGATTCTTGGAATGGTTACTTTATTAAGCTGTATTTTGTTTAATATCTTTGCAAAGTCTTACTTTAAGCAGTTATCCGTTTTATTTGGACTCGTGGTAGGCTATATCGTGGCACTTTGTATGGGAGTTGTTGATTTTTCAGACTTGCAGGATACCTCAGTGATCGCCCTGCCGCATCTGATGCCGTTTCGGATGGAGTTTCATCCGGAAGCGATTGTTGCCTTTGTTTTGATCTTTCTGGTATCGGCAACCGAGACGATCGGTGATACATCGGCACTTGCATCTTCCGGCCTTGGACGAGATGTAACGGAAAAAGAGACCGCCGGATCACTTGCCTGTGATGGCTTTGTCAGTGCTTTGTCATCTGTATTTGGCTGTATGCCGATCACATCCTTTAGTCAGAATGTCGGACTGGTCGCAATGACGAAGGTCGTCAACCGATTTGTCATTGCAACAGGAGCAGTGATCATGATCCTTGCAGGAATCTTTCCGGTAGTCGGAGCATTGCTTGCAACATTGCCGAGTGCAGTCTTAGGTGGCTGTACGATCATGATGTTTGGAACAATCGTCATCAGTGGATTACAGATGATCGGAAAGTGTGGCTTTTCGCAGCGGAATATCACGATCTCAGCATTGTCCTTAAGTATCGGACTTGGATTTACACAGGTACCGGCTATTTTTGATATCTTCCCAAATATCATCCGGTCTGTATTTTCAGAAAACTGCGTTGCAGTTGTATTTTTAACTGCAATCATCCTAAATCTCGTCCTCCCTAAAACCATGGATGTGGAATAATAATTCTGTCAAGTAAAAAAGCAATCCGACTGCTTGCAGTATGGATTGCTTTTTTATTTGACGGATAAACGGACATGAACAAGAAGGATGGTAGTCCGGATTGTGAATGGACGTTTTGATTTCGAGAGCACGAAGTGCGGAGAAATATACCCTCTTATTTTATGCTTTATTCTCCGGAATCTTCATCCGTATCGGAGTTATCTGCATCATCACCAATATCTGCAGATGGATTATCATCATTGTTATTATCACTGTTATCATCAGATGGATTATTCCTATTATCATTATCCAATCCCGGGTCTGGTTTGTCGGTATCCTGTTTTGGCTTTTTATCGGTATCCGGTGTTGTTAAGGAACCGGATGGCTGTTTGTTATCCGGGGTATCCGGTGTCGTTGGCGTTACATCCGGTGTGACCGGATCGGTAACCGGAGGTTCTGTGACGGCAGCAGATGTGTGGACGTTACACTGGCTGTTGCGGACTTCCTCGGTCAGCAGATATGGACCATCTGCGGAACCGGCAGAGCCACCTACAATATAGATACCAGTCTGTTTTGTTTCTTCCGGACAAAACTCGCCGGCGATCATACCGGAGCTTGCACAGATCGTCGCACTGACATGGTGGTCACAGACCTCTGTCGGAACCGTTCCGGTTGCAAAGTATTCGGTTTCTACCATACTGCCACGCGGGTCGCTGTCACAGAGCCCCTGAACAGCAAGCTTTCCGGACTTCTTGCATACGGTTGCGGAAGTAATATCGGAAGGCATCTCAAAGTCCTTATACTCAAGTCCTTCGTGTACACGGCTCATCACGGATTTCCAGATCAGCTTCGGATACAGAGTGGTGGACAGTGGAGCGTTATCATCATAGCCGCCCCATACCACACAGGTATAATAAGGTGTGAAGCCTGCGAATAAGGCATCACGGTCCTTTGTGGTTGTACCTGTTTTACCTGCGATCGGCATTGTGCCGAAGTTTGCAGGAGTACCGGTACCGGAGGTTACAACGTCTTCCATGGCATTCGTTAAGAGCCATGCGGTAGAGTCCTTTAATACGGTATACGTCTGTGGTGTATTGTCGATCAGGACATTGCCGTCATTGTCAAGGATCTTGGTATAGAACCGTGGCTTTGTATAAGTTCCGCCATTTGCGATCGTTGCATAGGCCGCAGTAAGCTCTGTATTGGTTACACCATTTGTGATTCCACCTAAGGCAAGAGCCTGGTTGTTATCATCCGGAACCAATGTGGTGAATCCGAAGTTCAGTAAGTAGTTATAGCCGACATCGGTTCCGATATCGGTCAGTGTCTTAACCGTTACAATATTGATTGAATGTGTGATCGCTTCACGCAGCGTGGTAAATCCGCGGAAGGAGTTATCATAGTTACGAAGCGATGTCCCATTTGCATAAGTGTAAGGTGCATCATCTTCGACGGAAGCAAGTGTCATGCCACCGGTATCGAGTGCCGGTGCATAGGCAGCAAGGATCTTAAAGGTAGAACCCGGCTGTCTGGTGGTATTTGAAGCACGGTTTAAGGTCTTGCTTGCTTTTTTGTCACCACGGCCGCCCACGAGAGCTTTTACTTCTCCGGTTGCCTGATCCATCAGAGTAAGAGAAGCCTGTGGCTGGACGGTAAAGGTCAGAACCTCTCCGTTGTCGACGATCGTATCGCCATCCTCCATGATGTCAGCCTTATACTGGTCGATCGCAGCCTGTGCCTCTTCTTCCGAGGAAAAGTCGATGTTATAGTTGCTGTTGGAAGCGCGGTAGTAGCTGAGCATTGTCTGCTCGCTGTAGTTTGCGATCGATCCATCGGACTTTTTGATCGTCAGACGATAAGAGAAGGAGCACTCCGGCTGTCCGTTATAGTTAGCTAAGTTGTTGACTTCTTCATCACAGATCTTCTGTAAGGAAGAATCCTGTGTGGAATAGATTGTAAGACCACCCTTGTATAAGGTCTGGTAAGCCTGTGTTTCGGTATAACCAAGTTCATCGATCAGATCCTGCATGACCTGCTCGGTCAGCTCATCCACAAAGTAAGAGTTGACATTTTCGGAATCCTTCGAAGCATTGACGATCTGGATTCTGTCATAGACATTGTCTGCCATTGCATCGTCATATTCCTCCTGGGTGATGTAACCCTGTTCCTTCATATTGTTCAGAACTTTTTTCCGGCGTTTGGCATTTTCATCCGGATTAGAGATCGGATTAAAACGGGTCGGGTTCTGTGTGATCGCTGCAATGACTGCACATTCTGACAGGTTCAGCTCGGAAGCATGCTTGTTAAAATAACGCAGGGAAGCATTTTCCACGCCTAACGTATTCTGACCAAGGTTGATCGTATTCAGATAGTTTTCTAAGATCCATTCCTTTGATTCGCGTTTCTCTAACTGTACGGCAAGGTACTGTTCCTGGATCTTTCGCTCGAACTTATCTGCCATCGAGGATTCACTCGTCCAGGTGGTAAAGACATTGTTCTTTAGAAGCTGCTGTGTGATCGTACTGGCACCTTCGGAGAAGTGTCCACCGGAAGTAATTCCCTTGACACCGGCACGGATAATACCCTTGATATCAATACCGTTGTGATCGTAGAACCGCTCATCCTCGATTGCAACGAATGCATGCTGAAGATTGATCGGCATCTGATCGATCGTGATCTCCTTTCGGTTTGAGTCGGAAGCTAACAGCTTGGCGGTTGTATTTCCATCGGTATCAAGTACGACGGAAAGTGAACCGGCAGGAGTAGCATCTATAGTCTTGATATCTGGTGCAGAATCAATAATACCCTTTAAAACTCCGAATCCTGCGCATACACCGATGATAGCGATTGCAAAAAAGCAGACCAGCAGTGTTTTACAGAAAATTACGGTGAATTTTTTACGGACCATAGTACCTTTTGACGTAAGCTCTTTCTGCTTACGGGCGGTACCTTTTTTCCCATAATTCATAATGTGCCTCCTTATTGAATTATTTACATTATTTTCACATTATACCAAAAAGATACTCTATAATAAAGAAAAAATTGCCCCGGAGCAATTCTCATGCTAATATTAGAAGTATCATAAGTGGAAAAGATAAAAGAACCATGTAGGAAAAATTAAGATTCACTTAAAATCAAAAGACAGGAATAGTGTGAAGAATAGAATGGAAGAAAAAGAATATCGGACGGTCTATACCGGAGGAACGGGAGAGATCGAAGAGAAAAAGTCAAGATTTATTGCAACGATCCGGCCGGTTACGTCGGAAGAGGAGGCAACGGCGTTTATCGCTGAGATGAAGAAAAAGTACTGGGATGCCAGACATAATTGCAGTGCATTTGTGATCGGAAGGAATCAGGAGCTGACACGCTGCTCCGATGACGGAGAACCATCCGGAACTGCCGGCAGACCAATGTTAGATGTCTTATTGCGTGAGGGCATCCATGATGCAGCAGTTGTAGTAACCAGATATTTCGGTGGGACCTTGCTTGGAACGGGTGGACTGGTGCGTGCTTACCAGAGGAGTGTACAGGAAGGACTTTCCCGGTGCGTGATCATAGAAAAAAGACAGGGACAGATTCTGACGGTCGATACGGATTATAATGATATGGGAAAGTTACAGTATCTGTTTGGCAATGAGCAGATCCCGGTGATGGATACATTGTATACAGATGCGGTACAGATGAAGGTGATGGTTCCGGTAGTGCAGAAGCAGGAATTGGAAAAAAAGCTGATCGATGTAACAAATGGACAGGCACATCTGGACTGGGGAGATCCGGTGGAATATGCCTTTATAGACAAGAAAATAGAAATATTTTAAAAAAATGAAAAAAATTGAAAAAAGTGCTTGACGATATATAGGGTCTTGTGTATAATACTTTTTGTTGACAGCTTGATGGCCCATCGCCAAATGGTAAGGCAACGGACTCTGACTCCGTCATTTCAAGGTTCGAATCCTTGTGGGCCAGCTATCTTAAGCACCACGTATGTGGTGCTTTTTTCAGTATAGGAAATTCTATTAACATTCCCGGTACAGAAAAGCAATGAGAAATACAGGATGTACAGACAGCAGAACGGAGGGTGACATGTATAGCTTTGAAAGCCGTGTACGGTATAGTGAGGTAGACAGTGACTGGAATATGACATTTCCGGCACTTTTGAACTATTTTCAGGACTGTTGTATCTTCCAGTCGGAAGAGTTACAGATCGGTGGAGCATATTTAAGTGAACATCAGGTGGCATGGGTACTGATCTCCTGGCAGGTAATCTGGAAGGCAAAGCCACATATGGGAGATCATGTGAAGATCAGTACCTGGGCATATGACTTTGGCGGCTTTTACGGATATCGTAACTTTACGATGGAAAATGAAGCAGGGGATATTCTTGCATATGCTAACTCTGTATGGGCATATATGGACTTAAAGAGCGGCAGACCGACGAAGATCACACCGGAGATTGCAGCAGCTTATCAGCCGGAGGAACGCTATCCGATGGAATATGCACCGCGTAAGATCGCACTTCCGAAGGAAGCTGAGGAAAAGGAACCGTTTGCAGTACATGCATCGATGATCGATACGAATCATCATGTGAATAATGAAAAATATGTGGAACTGGCTGCGGGCTATCTGCCGGAAGATTTTGCATTTGACCAGATGCGTGCGGAATATCGCAAGTCTGCTGTATTAGGAGATGTGATCTATCCGTCGGTGCATATCAGTGAGGATCAGACACTGGTTACGGTTGTGCTGTCGGATGAGAAGAAAAAGCCGTTTGCAGTGGTAGAATTTCGAAGAAAGGAAGAAAACATATGATTTGTCTTGGAGAATGGCAGGAATTAATAGTTGTAAAAAGAGTGGATTTTGGAATCTATCTGGCAGAGCAGATGGAAGATGAGACAAGAGTACTTCTTCCGAAAAAGCAGGTGCCGGAAGGTATCCGGCAGGGGGATCATCTACGAGTATTTCTTTATAAGGATTCGAAGGACAGACTGATCGCAACCTTAACCGAGCCGAAGCTGACACTTGGAAAGTTCGCAGTATTAAAGGTTTTAGAAGTGGGAAAGATCGGAGCCTTTTTAGACTGGGGTTTAGAAAAGGATCTGTTTCTTCCATATAAAGAGATGACGGCAAGAGTTTCCGCCGGGGATGAAGTCCTTGTTACTTTATATATTGACAAGAGCCGGAGATTATGTGCGAGCATGAAGGGCATTTATGAGCTGCTTGCAACCAATTCACCATACCGGCGGGATGATACTGTAGAAGGAAGAGTATACGAGTTCAGTGATAACTTTGGTGCATTTGTTGCGGTGGATGATAAGTATTCCGCACTGATTCCAAGCCATGAAGATCACAGCTTCCTTCATATCGGGGATGTGATCAGCGCAAAGGTGACGAATGTCAAAGAAGACGGAAAGTTAGATCTGACCTTAAGAGAGCGCGCATATATCCAGATGGATGATGATGCAAAAAAGGTGCTGTCTGTGATCGAAGAATTTGCAGGCGTCCTTCCGTTTAGCGATAAAGCATCGCCGGAGGTGATCAAACGCGAAACAGGATTGTCAAAAGCAGCTTTTAAGCGTGCGGTCGGCAGACTTTATAAGGAACGGAAGATCGAAATTGGTGAAAAAAGTATCCGGATCATCCGATAAGAGGGTTGCATAAGAAACGGGAAAAGATTATACTAATCGCAATCAGATCTGCAATCTGGCACATCGGATACAGATCAGATCGGAATGAAGATGTGCAGAAAAGAGGATATAGCATATGAAAAAAGTAATTGCAACAGATCAGGCACCGGCAGCAATCGGACCATATTCCCAGGCAATCGAAGTGAACGGAATGGTATATACATCCGGTATTATCCCGGTAGTTCCGGCAACAGGAGAGATTCCGGAAGGTTCTGTGGCACAGGCAAAGCAGGCGCTGACGAATCTGTCGAATCTGCTTCAGGCAGCAGGCACAGACATGGATAAGGTGATCAAGACAACCGTATTTATCAAGGAAATGAATGACTTTGGTGCGATCAATGAAGTATATAAGACATTCTTTACTTCTGATTTCCCGGCAAGAAGCTGCGTAGAAGTAGCACGTCTGCCAAAGGACGTTATGCTTGAGATCGAAGCAATCGCATACAAGTAGAATGACAAAAAATAAGAAACGCCAGACCGGTATCTGCCGGCTCTGGCGTTTCTTATTTTTGTGATCTGTCTAAACATATAAGTCGATGTTACCACCGATTGCAGGGTTCACCGAATTCTCCATTGCCTTGATCATCGATGCGCTCATTGCATCGGTAACATCAAGCTGTTTGCTTAACATGGCGAGTCCGATTGCCTGGCTGGTAGAATCTGTTGCACTGCTTAAGGAACTTAATGCAGTGGAAGTAATAGATGTAATATCCATTCTGTCCGGCCTCCTTTGCTTTTATGCCTTTCCTACTCTTAGTATGCCATGTTTTGACAAAAAAGGCAAAGAAAATTCTTTCTATTCATAAAATATTCACATTCTTGGTATACTATAGAAAAGTATGGCGCAAAAGGAGAAAATCAATGAAGGAGACAATGCGTTTGAATACACAGCAAAAGGAAAAAATCTGGGATGTTGTCATCGTTGGAAGCGGACCGGCAGGTCTGTCGGCAGCAATCTATGCGAGACGGGCGAGATTGGAAACGCTCGTTTTGGAAAAGCAGCCAATGAGCGGTGGACAGATCTTAAATACAACCGATGTAGATAATTATCCGGGAATACCGGATGTGGGCGGTTTTGAACTGGGACAGAAGTTCAGACAGCATGCGGACAAGCTTGGTGCAGTGTTTTGTACCGGTGAGGTGTCAGAGATTCTTCCTTATAAGGAAGGATATCAGGTAAAGACAGATGCAGACAGTATCCACACAAAGACCGTCATCCTTGCAATGGGTGCGTCTTACCGGAACATTGGAGTCCCGGGTGAGGACAGACTGCGTGGTATGGGTGTTTCGTACTGTGCGACCTGCGATGGCGCATTTTTCCGTGGCAGGGAAGTTGCCGTGGTAGGCGGTGGTGATGTTGCACTAGAGGATGCATTGTTTTTGGCAAGAGGCTGTAAGAAGGTATATCTGATTCACCGGAGAGATTCTTTCCGTGGAGCAAAGGTCTTACAGGAAAGAGTACAGAAAACGGCAAATATAGAGATTTTATATGATACCGTGGTAGAAGAGATCTGTGGTGAAATGCAGGTAGAAGAGATTACTGCTTGTAATAAGAAGATGGATAAACGGATGCAGATTGCCGTATCGGGAGTCTTTCTTGCGGTTGGAATGCAGCCGAACACATCGATAGTGGGACAGCTTGTAGATCTCGATGATTCCGGCTATGTGATCGCAGGAGAAGATGGCAGGACAAGTGCGGCAGGTATCTTTGCAGCAGGTGACCTGCGGACGAAAAAACTGCGGCAGGTGGTTACAGCAGCGGCTGACGGAGCAAATGCAGTTGCATCTGTGGAAGCTTACTTAAACGGAACGTTAAGGTAGGGGGTTGACAGGTGCGGGGACGCACGCTATAATGACCATGTAATAAATGTAACAAATTTGTAACAAATGAGTAAAGTAACGTAGAAAAATAGATAAAAAACAATGGAGGAAATATGTATCGAAAGGGTTTAAAAGTAACAGCATGCAGTATCGCAAGCGCAGTTGTACTTGCAGGAACAGCAGTAGTGCCGGGAACTTTAATGGTTCCGTATGCAGCACCGGTTGCAGGTGTTTCACAGGCAACAGCCATCGATGGGGGATCGGTTGGACTGGTATCCGGTGTTTCACTTAGTTTCTCAAAGTACCTGACACAGAGTGAGCAGTCAGCAAAGCTTACTGCAAATGATACGCCGGTTGTTCAGGAAGCAGCAGATCAGGAGGCAGAGGCAGAAGTACCTCAGGATGAAGCAGCATCCGCGGCAGCAGATCAGGGTGAACCGGAAAGTGAATATGCCAATATCGCAATTGCTCAGGTGGATAATTATGTGAATATCAGAAGCGAAGCAAATCAGGAAAGCGAAGTTCTCGGTAAGCTTTATAACAATTCGGCAGCTACCGTCTTAGCAACGGAGGGAGACTGGTATCAGATCACATCCGGATCTGTTACCGGATATGTAAAGAGCGAGTATGTAGTTCGTGATAATGCAGAACTTGCACGTTCAGTAAGCCGTAGAGTTGCGACTGTTACCACAACTACCTTACATGTAAGAACAGAACCGTCTGTTGATTCGGCACTTTTAGGAAGCGTTCCGATCGAAGATGAATTAACCGTTACCGATGAGTCCACACCGGGCTGGGTAAAGGTTGCGATCGAAGAGGGTGACGGATATGTTTCCACGGATTATGTAACACTTTCTACCGTATATGTTCAGGCTGAGTCAAAGGCAGAAGAAGAAGCAAGACTTGCAAAGGAAGAAGCAGAAAGACAGGCAGCACAGGAAGCAGCAGCACAGAAGGCAGCTGAAGAGAAAGCAGCACAGGCAGCGAAGCAGCAGGCTGCATCATCTTCTTCATCCTCAAGTGCAAGCTATTCTGCACCATCCGGAAGTGGTGGAAGTTCTGTAGCAGGTTATGCATCCCAGTTTATTGGTAACCCGTATGTTTACGGTGGATCAAGTTTAACGAATGGAACAGACTGTTCCGGCTTCGTAATGTCTGTATATGCAGCATTTGGTGTATCCTTACCACATTCATCCGGTGCTTTACAAGGCGTTGGTTATGGTGTGAGTGCAGATGCCATGCAGCCGGGTGATATCGTATGTTACAGTGGACATGTTGGAATCTATGTAGGTGGCGGTACAATCGTACATGCCAGCACACCGGAGTCCGGAATCAAGTATTCAAATGCAAACTACAAACCAATTGTAACTGTAAGACGTATTTTCTAAGAAGTACATATAGTAAGGCACGACCGTTCAGGTCGTGCCTTTTTAATGTATAGAGTTTGCGGAGCATCTTTTGTACATTTTGTCGGTTATAAAAGTTGAAAGCATCTTTTGACATCCGAATCAGATACAGTAAAAATGCAGGAAGCGATTCATTTTGCAGGAAGGATGACATCACAAAACAAGCCGGACAGTTGAAACAAAAAAACGGAATGTACAAAGTGCACAAACGAATGAAAGTTGTCGAAATACTTCCACAAAAATCTGAAAAACGACAAAAAAGTTATCCACATCAAAAATTGTGGAAATATCGAAAAAATTGAGTTATACACGAAGTTATCCACGTTATCCACGAAAAAAAAGGGGAAAATATCGGTTCTTATAGCAAAAAATACAAACAAATGTTTTGTGAACATATAATAAAGTTGCTGACATGGGAAAAAAGAATCGGAAAAGTATTGACATTTCAAATGTGAAAAACAATCAAAAAATGACATAAGATGTCAGTAAATTTCGAAAAAGGCAATATTTTGCATGTAAATTTAAGAAAGTGGGTGTGAAACAGAAAATATAGACGTAAGAGTTGAAAAAAGAAATGGCATTTGCTATACTACATGCATAAAAAATGAGGAACGAAACAGAATAGATGGTGTAAATATGGTTAAAAAGCTGGATATATGTGGTATGCAGATTGACAATTATACTGTGCGTGAAGCAATCATGCAGGTAGAGATCTATCTGAATAATACCGTAATGAATACAATCGAGACGATCAACATGAAGATGCTTGATCTTGCGGGCGAGGATGAGACCGTGCGGGAGTGCATCGATCTGTTAGATCTTGCGGTGATCGGAGAGAAGGATATCTTAATTGCAGCGGGAGTGAATTCCACGCAGCGTATCCGAGAAACGGTAGAACATGATTTTTTCCGTGAGTTTTTAAAACGGATCATCCGCAATCATAAGCATGTATTTCTCTTAGGAGAGACAACAGCGGAGGTAGATGAGCTGTCGGATTATCTTTCCGAAGAGTATGAGAGACTACAGATCGGTGGAAGATGTGCGTTAGAGGAAAAGGCAGGGGATAGTGAGAGCGTTGTGAACGAGATCAACAGTGTTTCTCCGGATGTTATCTTTTCTATTCTGCCATCCCCGATGCAGGAAGCATTTCTGATTGAAAACAAGGGCAAGCTGAGTGCACGTATCTGGTATGGACTTGGGGATGGATACCAGACGCATTCTGGGATTGCGCGTATCTCGAAGATCGTTGGAAAACTGATTCATAGAAATAAACTGAAGCTGCGTTTACATAAGTACCAAAATGATAATGAAAATGAGGATATGTAAATGACGCAGAAAAAGACTGTATGGTTTGAATATTTGTGTATTATCGCAGGCACCGGATTGATGGCTTTTGCAATCCAGTGCCTGTATGACCCTACCGGGATGGTAGTAGGCGGCTTTACCGGTGTGGCGATCATCGTGAAGAATCTGTCCGAGATAAAGATTCCGGGTGGAATTCCGTTGTGGCTTACAAACCTTGCACTGAATTTTCCGGTTTTTCTCATTGCGTTCCGGCAGAAAGGAAAAAAGTTTGTGGCGCGTACTGCATTTGCAACGGTGTCTTTATCGGCATGGCTGTATGTGATCCCGAAGTGGAACTTTTCCGAAGGGGATTTTATGCTGGCATCCATCTATGGAGGACTGCTGACCGGATGCGGGATCGGTCTGGTATTGATGGCAAAGGCAACAACCGGAGGAACGGATATGGTAGCATCTCTGATCCAGCGTCATATGAGGCATTATACCATAGTTCAGATCATGCTGGTCTTAGATGGCATCATCATTTTGACCGGACTTGCGGTCTTTGGACTTAAGGCGGCACTTTATGCAGTGGTTGCGATCTTTATCAGTTCCAAAGTATCGGATGCCCTGATGGAAGGTCTGAAATATTCCAAGGCGGTTTTTATCATTACCGGACAGGTAAAGGAAGTGTCGGATGCCCTGATGCATGAGCTTGGAAGAGGAGTGACAGGAATTGAGGCGACGGGCATGTATTCGGGAGAAGCACGGAATATGCTGTATTGTGTCGTGTCGAAAAAGGAGATTGTCGAATTAAAGGATCTTGTCAAAAGACTGGATCCGGGGGCTTTTGTGATTGTGACGGATGCAAGAGAAGTCCTTGGAGAGGGTTTTTTGGAATATTAGCATAAAAACTTTTCCGTTTCCTCTTTCTTTTTTTGACGTTTTGCATTAAAATATATATTAGATTGTTTTGTCTGGCAGAAAAAGACATAATTTTTTTGTGAAAGTTGTCCATGTGCGAGGAATAATTTGGAAAAGAGAAGGAGATAAAAGAGCATGATTTCAAATCAGATACTTCAGAATACCATTGATGGTTTGAAGGGAATTACCCGCGTGGATCTGAGTGTGATTGATACGGAGGGAAAGGTATTGGCAACCACATTTCCGGACGCAGATAATTACATCAATCCTGCAATGGCATTTATTGAGTCACCGGCGGACAGCCAGGTGATACAGGGATGTCAGTTCTTTAAAGTGTTCGATGATCATCAGTTAGAGTATGTGCTTTTGGCAAATGGTGACAGTGATGATGTGTATATGGTCGGCAAGATTGCAGGTTTCCAGATCCAGAATCTGTTAGTTGCCTACAAGGAACGTTTTGATAAGGATAACTTTATCAAGAATCTGTTATTAGACAATCTCTTATTGGTAGATATCTATAACCGTGCGAAGAAGTTACATATCGAGACAGAAGTGCGGAGAGTTGTCTTTATTGTCGAGACGAACCGGGAAAAGGACGGCAATGAATTAGAGAAAGTCCGCAGCGTATTTGGCGGCAAGTCGAAGGATTTTGTAACAGCAGTAGATGAGAAGAATATTATCGTGGTAAAAGAGCTTGCAGAGAATGAGTCTTATGAGGATCTTGATAAGACAGCAGAAGTGATCTTAAATCTCTTTAAGGCAGATGGTACAAGTAATGTTTACATTGCATACGGTACAGTTGTCGGCGAGATCAAGGAAGTATCACGTTCCTATAAGGAAGCACGTATGGCACTTGATGTCGGCAAGATCTTCTTTGAAGAGAAGAATATCATCGCATATTCCACATTAGGAATCGGACGTCTGATCTATCAGCTCCCGATCCCGCTTTGCAAGATGTTTATCAAGGAGATTTTCGATGGCAAGTCACCGGATGATTTTGATGAGGAGACATTGACTACGATTAATAAGTTTTTTGAGAACAGCCTGAATGTGTCTGAGACATCCAGACAGTTATATATCCACAGAAATACACTGGTGTACCGGTTAGATAAGTTACAAAAGAGTACCGGCTTAGATCTTCGTGTATTCGAGGATGCGATCACATTTAAGATTGCGCTTATGGTTGTTAAGTACATGAAGTATATGGAGACACTTGATTACTAGAAGAATAGAAATGAGGCATATCATGATTAAGCTTGAACATGTAAGCAAATCATATTCAGCAGGAGTGCCGGCATTGAACGATGTCAGTATTCATATTGAAGAAGGAGAATTTGTATTTGTTGTCGGCAACAGTGGTTCCGGCAAGTCAACCCTGATTAAGTTATTGTTAAAAGAACTCGAACCAACTGAGGGAACGATCACGATCAACGGTAAGAACCTTGGCGCGATCCGCAGAAAGCAGATCCCGAGATACCGCAGAAATGTAGGTGTGGTTTTTCAGGACTTCCGTCTTTTGAAGGATCGGAATGTTTATGAAAACGTTGCATTTGCACAGCGTGTCATCGGAACCTCGACGCGTAAGATTCGAAGCAGTGTTCCGATGATCTTATCTATGGTAGGGCTTGCGGCGAAGTATAAGTCATTTCCGAAGCAGCTTTCCGGTGGAGAACAGCAGAGGGTTGCGATTGCAAGGGCACTGGTCAACCAGCCGAAGATCCTGCTTGCAGACGAGCCGACCGGTAATCTGGATAACCACAATGCATGGGAGATCATGAAGCTTTTAGATGAGATCAACCAGCGTGGTACGACGGTAGTTGTCGTAACCCACAATATGGAGATCGTCAAAGCGATGAAAAAGCGTGTTATCACAATGAAGAAAGGTGTCATTGTAAGTGATGACAAGCCGGGTGAATGATCATGAGAATAAGTACATTTTTTTACTCTGTAAAACAGGGACTGAAAAATATCTGGCGCAATAAGATGTTTTCACTTGCATCGATTGCAACGATGTCCGCCTGTATCTTTTTATTCGGATTGTTTTTTTCGATTGTAACGAACTTCCGGGCAATGGTAAAAACCGCAGAGGAAGGCGTGGCAGTATCGGTATTCTTTGATGAAGGAATCACACAGGATCAGATCGATGAGATGAAGCAGAAGATCGAAAAACGGCCGGAGGTCGCAAAGTGTGAATACATATCCGCAGAACAGGCATGGGAGGATTATAAGAACATCTATTTTGAAGGATCGGAAGATGCCGCAGCAGGATTTGCAGACGATAATCCATTGGCGAATTCCGCAAGCTTTTCCATTTACCTGAGTGATGTTTCCTTACAGGATGCACTGGTTACGTATCTGAAGTCGATGGATGGTGTCAGAGAGGTACATGAGTCTGAGGTAGTTGCGAATACACTGTCTGATTTTAACAGCCTGATCGGTTATATATCCGTGGGAATCATCCTGATCCTGTTAGGCGTTGCAGTCTTTTTGATCAGCAATACCGTTACAGTCGGAATATCGGTACGAAAAGAAGAAATCGCGATCATGAAACTGATCGGTGCAACTGATTACTTCGTACGTGCACCTTTTATCGTAGAAGGTATCACGATTGGCTTATTAGGCTCAGCGATCCCGTTGCTGCTCTTATACTTCCTTTACAGCAAGGTCGTAGTCTATGTTGCAGACAAGTTCAGCTTTTTAAGCAGCATGGTGAATTTCCTGCCGGTTGGACAGGTATTCCATACACTTGTCCCGGTAGCACTGGTACTTGGTGTCGGAATTGGTTTCCTCGGAAGCCGTCTGACAATCCGTAAACACCTGAAGGTTTAAGCGGAGAGAATTTCAGGGAGTATAGAAAGAGCCGCATTGCGGCTCTTTATTGCTTATATAGGGAGTTGGAAAAGAGGCTATTTATGAAAAAGGGCAGATCATGCATTGCGATCCTATCCGCTGCAATTCTTGCCGTAACACCGACACTTTTTGCATCGGCATCTTCACTAGGGGAAGCGGAACAGGAGAAGGCGGCATTAGAGCAGGAACTGAAAGAGGCACAGAATCTGATCGACGGATTGAAGGATTCAAAGGACGATATCCAGACAAAAGTTACCCAGCTTGATCAGAAGCTGACCGATATATCCGGGCGGATTCAGGATTTAGAGACACAGTTAGAACAGAAGAATACACAGATCGAGACGACAAAAGAGCAGCTGCAGGAAGCAACACAGGATGAGAAAAGCCAGTATGAACAAATGAAAAAGCGCATACGTTATATGTATGAAAACAGCAATAATATGTCGCTGCTTGAAGCGTTGTTTTCCGCAGGAAATCTGGCAGAGTTTATCAATCAGGCAGAGTATATCCGTGAGATCATGAGCTATGACCGTGATATGTTAAAAAAATATCAGGACACACAGCAGACGGTAGCAGATACCAAGGGTACGTTAGAGCAGGATTATGAGGATCTGCGTCAGATGAAAGCACAGGTGCAGCAGGAACAGGATACGGTAAAGTCACTTTTGGCGGCAAAGGAGCAGGAACTGACCAAGGTATCCGGAGAACTTACCACAGCACAGAGCAGTGCAGATGAAGTGGCAGCAGAGATACAGGCGCAGGAAGATATTATTGCACAGATCCAGGCAGAGGAACGCAGAAAGCAGGAAGAACGGGCGGAACTGGAACGGCAGAGGGAAGCCGCGCGTCAGGAAGAAGAACGCAGAAGGCAGGAAGAAGAAGCCGGTCAGGATGACACAGAACAGCCGTCCGAACCGTCAGAAGCAGAGGATCCGGATGATGGAGGATATGAAGAACCGGAGATTCCGGACGATACATATAATGGTGGAGTCTTTGCATGGCCATGTCCGAGCAGTACACGTGTGACAAGTGATTATGGAACACGTTTATCGCCGACCGCAGGTGCCTCGAGTAACCATAAGGGTATTGACATCGGTGCGGCATACGGCTCAGCAATCGTGGCTGCTGCGGATGGAACGGTCAGTTTCGCAGGCTATGGAAATGCAATGGGGAATTATATCATGATCAGCCACGGAAGTGGTATATACACGGTGTACTGTCACTGCTCCGCATTGTTGGTTTCTGCCGGCATGCAGGTTACGAAGGGACAGACGATCGCCCAGGTCGGAAGTACCGGAATCTCAACTGGCGCACACCTGCATTTTGGTGTAACAGAAAATGGAAGCTATGTCAGTCCATGGAATTATCTGGGACAGTAGGCAATAGACAGGAAAGTAGTAAAGAGGAATGTCAATGGAAGAAAATAGAATGGAAGCAGAAGAAAAACAGCAGGATGCATTGTATGCGAAAGAAGCGGAATCACAAGGCGTACAGATGCTTTTGGATGCAAAGAAAAAAGGAAGCTTTAAAAAGGGATTGGCAGCAGGTATTGCGGGCTGCTTTGCAGTGGTAACCATAACCGTTGCTGCATTAGCCGGTACCGGAGTCGTGGATATCCGCGTCGGACAACAGAAGAATAACGTTCTGACCAAAGAAGTGGAGAAAAAGTTAGATAAGCTGATCGGACAGATCGATCTGTATTATTATGAAGATGTAGATGCCGATAAGCTGGCAACCGGATTATATAAGGGACTGTTCGAGGGACTTGCTGATCCGTACAGTGTCTATTATACCGAAGAAGAATATGATGATATGATGATCTCTACCAATGCGAATTATTATGGAATCGGTGCGGTACTCAGTCAGGATAAGGATACCATGAAGGTGACGATCACGAAGGTCTATGAGGATTCACCGGCCAAAAAGGCAGGCTTAAAGGCAGGAGATATGATCGTTCAGGTCGGAGATATTACAGCGACCAGCATGGAACTGTCAGATCTTGTGACGAAGATCCGTGGAGAAGAGGGAACGACTGTGCATCTTAAGATCTACCGGGATGGAGAGAATGATTATCAGGAGATTGATGTAGAGCGTGGCAAGGTAGACATCCCGACGGTAAGTTCTAAGATGTTAGAGGATACGATCGGTTATATCCAGGTGTCAGAGTTTGCCGAGAATACTGCAGATCAGTTCAAGACAGCAGTGAAGGACTTACAGGATCAGGGTATGAAGGCGATGATTATAGATCTGCGTGATAACGGAGGCGGTCTTTTAACCTCCTGCCAGGAGATGTTAGATGAGATCCTGCCGGAAGGAACCGTGGTCTATACGGAAGATAAGTATGGTAACAGACAGGATCTGACCTCAGATGCAGAGCATTACTTAGATCTGCCGCTTGCAGTCTTAGTGAACGGTAATTCTGCAAGTGCATCCGAGATATTTGCCGGAGCGATCCGTGACTTCGACTATGGAACACTGATCGGAACGAAGACCTTTGGAAAAGGAATCGTACAGAATATCAAGCAGCTTGCCGATGGAAGTGCATATAAGCTTACGGTAGCAAAATACTATACACCGTCCGGAGAGTATATTCACGGAAAGGGAATTGAACCGGATGTGACACTCGAATATGAATACACCGGAGATACCGATGCAGATACTTATGATCAGATGAAGGATAATCAGGTATTAAAGGCAATCGAGGTATTGCAGTCTGAGATAAAATAGACCTTAACAGGTTTACCGATAGGAAGTAACAGGGAAAGCAAAAGAGGAGGAGAACGAATATGAGAAAAGCAGGGATCGCATCAGTAGTTTTAGCAGTTACTCTTTTGGTGCAGTCAGCGGGCATGCCGGAAGTACAGACCGTTTATGCAGGAACCGTCAGTGAACCGGAGATGACAGTGGCTATGGATGCATCGGACGTTGATGTTTCGACAAGTCAGAATAAGGGACAGATGGTATCCGGAAGCTGGACGAATCCGGATCTGACACCGGCAGAGAAGGTACAGGTGAAAAAAGAGGTTTCACAGATTACAGACGGAGTGGAAGCCACCGGTGTCAATACATATTCTTCGGTTTCCTCGGCAGCAAAGTATATGCGTAAGCAGATGGTCGCAAGGAATACATTATTTCAGATGACATATAATGGGAATGGTCTGACAAGGGAAAAGGTTACAACACTCATCCATGATATGATGAAGAAGGCTTGTGAGATCACAGACAAAGCACAGGAAGGTGATTATCTGTATTATCATATGATGGGTATGTCCTGGCGGTATGCTTATACCCCGACGCAGGCTCAGATTATCGTCCAGGTGTCTTATCGTACGACAGCTGCACAGGAAAAGCAGGTAAAGGCAAAGCTTTCGAGTGTCATTTCTTCCTTAAAGCTTTCGAAATGTTCGGATATGCAGAAGATCAAACAGATCCACGACTATCTGTGCAGCAATACAACCTATGATTATACCTATTCCAGATATTCTGCATATGATGCCCTGATCGGGAAAAGTGCGGTATGCCAGGGATATGCAACTGCCTTTTATGCACTTTGTAAGCAGGCAGGTATCAAGGTATGCTGTGTGCCCGGATATGCAGGTGGTGATCATCTGTGGAATCTCGTAAAGTTCGGTAATAAATGGTACAATATCGATACGACCTGGGACAGCCAGAAAAGTGGTACGATCTACACCTATTTTTTAAAGAGCAACAGCGATTTTATCGGACATAGCAAAAATCTGGATATCTATAAGACTTACCGTTACTGGAGTTCTTCGGATGTCAGTGAATTTAACAGCAGTCATCCGGTATGGACAACCTCTTATCAGGGACAGGTAGGAAAGCCGACCTTAAAGCCTGTTAAGGTAAAAAGCTATAATACCGTACAGCTTACCTGGAGCAAGGTAAACAATGCCAGTGGATATATTGTGTGGTACGCGACAAGTAAGCGCGGTTCTTATCAGAAGGTAAAGACCATTAAGGGTGGAGCTGTTACGAATATAAATGTCAGCGGACTGATCCCGGGCAAGACCTATTATTTTAAGGTACAGGCCTATACGGATATTTTAAAAAATGCAAAAAGCGGTAATTCTGCGGTTGTATCGGTAAAAACAGTTCCGGGCAAGGTGACGATCGATCATATCAAAACCGCATCAAAGTCAATTACCCCATACTGGAAAAAGGTTGCGGGAGCGAATCATTATCAGATCGAAGTGACCTATACCTATAAGAAGACAAGCTATAAGTTGAACCGGACTGCCACAGCCGGCACAAAAAGCATGCAGAGCAAAAAGATCAATGTGCCAAAGGGCGTAAAGTGCAAGGTAAGAATCCGTGCGATCACAAAGGGTGTCAATGGCAAAAAAGTTTATGGAAGCTATTCTAAGACAAAGACGATCACGGTAAAATAGAGATAGTATGAAGAACTGGAAAAAAGTAGTTTCTGTGCTGGCGGTTATCGGCTGGATGTGTATGATCTTCCACTATTCCGATCAGCCGGCGGCAGAGTCAACGAAGATATCCGATACCGTCTGTTACCGGATCATAAATACGATAGATAGCTGGTTTTCACAGGGATTTACGAGTGCACAGAAGGAAGCCTATGCAGAGGCGATCACCTATCCGGTACGCAAGGCAGCACATATGACAGAATATGCAGTTCTTGCGGTACTGATCTTAAATGTCCTGCATCAGTTTTTACGGCATATGCATCGCAGAAGTTATTATTTTCTCGCACAGGCAGGAGCATCGCTGTATGCCGCAACCGATGAATTCCACCAGCGTTTTGTGCCGGGGCGGTCAGGGAATCTTACAGATGTCGGGATCGATTCTGTGGGAGCGGTAGTCGCATTGTTGATCGTATTTTGCATCATAAAGCAATATAAGAAGAGAGGGCATGGCGGTTCATCTGCCAGCCTGTAGGAAGACACGCAGGATTTGTGCAAAAGGCAGTGCAGGAATGGAGATTAAAATGGAACATAAAATGACAAAGGAAGAAAAAAAGGAACTGATCAAAAGATATATCGTAGCGTTTGCGCTGTTGGCAGTTACCATTGTTGTATTGATCGGGATGTTTAAGAGGGCTCAGGAAGATGACAAAAAGGCTGCGGCGGACAGTACGCAGATCGTGACAGAACAGACAGAATAATTAGAAAGCAGGTAAAAATAGTGATAGAGTTAGACCAGTATCGACTGAAGTTAGGAACCTACAAAGAGCCGCTTCTTGAAGTAAAGGGAGCACTGGATCTGGAAAACAAGACACGTAAGATCGAAGAGATTGAGCGTGAGATGGAAGCACCGGACTTCTGGGATGACCCGGAGGTATCCCAGCGGAAGATGAAGGAGTTAAAGGGATATAAGGATGATGTGGAGACCTGCCGGAATCTGGAACAGAAGTTAGAGGATATCGCCACCCTGATTGAGATGGGAGATGAGGAAAACGATCCGGACATTGTTGCAGAAGTTGAACAGGAAGTAGCAGAGTATGATGCAGCATATGAGAAGATCCGTATCAAGACACTGCTGTCCGGTGAATACGATGGAGATAATGCGATCGTTTCCCTGCATGCCGGAGCGGGTGGAACCGAATCCTGTGACTGGGCATCCATGCTGTACCGGATGTATACCAGATGGGCAGCAGATAAGGGCTTTTCTGTCGAAGTTTTAGATTCCTTAGACGGAGATGAAGCAGGGATCAAGTCGATCACCTTTCAGGTAAATGGTGAGAATGCATATGGATACTTAAAGTCTGAGCATGGCGTACATCGTCTGGTACGAATTTCACCATTTAATGCAGCAGGAAAAAGACAGACATCATTCGTTTCCTGTGATGTTATGCCGGATATTGAAGAAGATATTGACATTGAGGTAAAGGATGAGGATATCCGTATCGATACCTATCGTTCGAGTGGAGCAGGTGGACAGCATATCAATAAGACCTCCTCTGCGATCCGTATCACACACTATCCGACCGGAATCGTAGTAACCTGTCAGAATGAGCGTTCCCAGCACATGAATAAGGATAAGGCAATGCAGATGTTAAAGGCAAAACTGTTCTTATTAAAGCAGCAGGAGAATGCCAACAAGGCGGCAGGCATCCGTGGAGAAGTCTCAGAGATCGGCTGGGGTAACCAGATCCGTTCCTATGTCATGCAGCCATATACGATGGTAAAGGATCACAGAACGGGTGCAGAAACCGGAAATGTAGACAGTGTAATGGATGGAAGTATCGATCTTTTTATCAACGCATATCTGAAATGGTGTTCCTTAGGATGCCCGAAGAATATGGGAGAGGAGTAAACCATTATGAAAAGCTGGATTATCATACCGTTGATTCTGGTTGGACTCGCAATCGTCCTTCTCGTATTGGTGGCAATGATCAGGAAGAAAACAGAAGAAGTGGCAAATAACCTTTTTGGTACAAGATCACTCGTTGAAGGTGTAAAAATGCAACAGCAGGAGCTTGCAAAAACACCTAAGACCGTATCGGGCATGACGAGACTCTTGGAGCCGCAGATACAAAAGGATTTTCCGGAGTTTAACTGGGTAGAATTCCGCAATAAGGCGGAGAACCTTTTAGAATCGGCATTTGCAGCCATTACGGTATCCGACCTTTCACGATTACAGGAAGGAAGCGAGGATTTAGAAAACGAGATTGAAAACCGGATTAAGGAAAATCAGACGGAACATATCCATGAGGTCTATCAGGCAGTCCGGATCCATCAGACGGAGATCACCAAATATGAAAAGAAGCAGGGCAGATGCACCATCACCTTACAAAGCGCAGTCGAGCATGTACATTATAAGGAACAGGACGGAAAGGTCATAGAGGGTGAAAAGGCATTCCCACAGCAGACAAAGTACAATACCGAGCTGATGTACATACAGGATGCAGGACTTGCGAATCTGGATAAATCCATGGGAGTGACCTGCCCGAATTGCGGAGCACCGGTCACAAAGCTTGGTGTAAAATTCTGCGAATACTGCGGCAGCAGTGTGATACCGGTCAACACACAGGTATGGAAGTTCCATCATTTTTATGAAGTAGATTATCAGCATGTCTGATACAGATAACAATATGCAGCGAAAAAGCAAACAAACAGGAGGTAAGTTATGGGATTAATCAGAGCAGTAGCAGAGGCAGTCAAGGGATCATTGGCAGATCAGTGGTTAGAAGTATATGAACCGGATGATATGGGGGATCAGACCGTATTTACAAGCGGAGTCCTGATCCGCAGGGGACAGAACACCAAGGGTACACCGGATGCCGTATCGAATGGTTCGGTGATCCATGTATATGACAATCAGTTTATGATGTTAGTGGATGGTGGAAAGATCGTAGATTATACTGCAGAACCGGGTTACTACAAGGTAGATAATTCCTCCCTGCCATCCATGTTTAACGGTCAGTTAAAAGATACCTTAAAGGAATCCTTTTCCCGTATCAAGTTTGGCGGACAGACACCAACTGCACAGAAGGTATTTTATATTAACTTACAGGAGATCAAGGGAATCAAGTTTGGTACACGTAATCCGATCAACTATTTTGATAACTTTTATAATGCGGAACTGTTTTTACGCGCACATGGAACCTATTCGATTAAGATCGTAGATCCGGTACGTTTTTATGCGGAAGCGATTCCGAGAAACAAAGACCGCGTAGAGATTACCGACATCAATGAACAGTATTTATCAGAGTTCTTAGAGGCATTACAGACTTCGATCAACCAGTTATCCGCAGATGGTATCCGTATCTCGTATGTACCATCGAAGGGAAGAGAACTTTCGAAGTATATGGCACAGACCTTAGACGAAGACTGGAATCAGATGCGTGGTATGGAGGTGCAGGCAGTCGGTATTGCAAGCATCTCTTATGATGAGGAATCCACAAAGCTCATCAATATGCGGAATCAGGGCGCAATGTTAGGTGATCCGACCGTACGTGAGGGCTATGTACAGGGCGCGATGGCAAGAGGACTTGAGGCAGCAGGTTCGAATGCCAATGGCAGCATGGCAGGCTTTATGGGTATGGGTGTAGGTATGCAGGCATCCGGTGCGATGATGGGAAATGCATCCCAGGTCAATCTTGCACAGATGCAGATGCAGCAGCAGAATGCTGCGAATGCACAGAACGTACAGGCAGCACAGGCAGGCACACCGGCGGCAGATGGCTGGACGTGCGAGTGCGGCGCAGTGAATACCGGAAAGTTCTGCAGCGAATGCGGAAAGGCAAAGCCGGCACCGGCTGAGAGCTGGACATGTGAATGTGGAACAGTGAACACCGGAAAGTTCTGTAGTGAATGTGGAAAACCGGCACCTGCAAAGGAATGGACGTGTGAATGCGGAACCACTAACAGCGGAAAATTCTGCAGCAACTGTGGAAAAGCGCGTCCATAACAGAAGGAGTCGTGGATAAACATACAGAATAGGTGGAGGTAGAAAAGGTGGCGGTCATTAGTTTAAAATGTCCCAATTGTGATGGGGAACTGATCTTTGATCCATCCAGTGGAAAGTATAAATGTGAATACTGCTTTTCCTTGTTTTCCCAGGAGGAGCTTGATGCAATGCAGCCGGCAACTGCACCGGAACAAAGCGAAACAAAGCAAAGCGATGCAGGACAGGAGGATGCCGGAGGACAGGATGTATCAAAAGCATCCGACGCAGAAAGCAGGAAAGAAGCATCCGGGCAGGAAGCCGTGATCTATACCTGCCCAAGCTGCGGTGCACAGATCGTAACGGATGAAACAACAGCGGCAACCTTCTGTTATTACTGTCACAATCCGGTTGTATTAGGTGGAAGGGTATCCGGTGAATTTTTACCGGATAAGATCATTCCGTTTGAGATCGACCGCAAGGAGGCAGAGAAGAAGTTTTTAGACTATGTCGGCAAAAAGAAGTTCGTTCCACGCTTCTTTTTCCAGAAGAAGCAGATCGAGAAGATGACAGGTGTCTATTTCCCATACTGGCTCTATGATGTTTCACTGGAGGGAAACTTAGAGGCAGAAGCAAAAAAGACACGTGTCTGGGTATCCGGCGAGGAAGAATATACCGAGACGAAGATCTACAGCATTGAGCGGGAAGGAACCGTAGATCTGAATCATCTGGCAATGGATGCCTTACAGAAGGCGAACAAGACACTGATCGAGGGTGTGCTGCCATACCAGTTTGATCAGATGAAGGACTTTACGATCGGTTATCTGTCCGGATTTCAGGCAGAAAAGCGTGACATTGAAAAGGAAAGTTATAAGGCGCAGGCCGAGCAGGAGATGCAGGGATATGCGAAGAATCTGATGCGGGAAAGCGTAGATGGATATGGAAGTGTAACAGTCAGAAACAGCCATTTCCATACGAAGCAGGATCTCTGGAACTATGTACTGCTTCCGGTATGGACAGTTACCTATCGCGCGAAAAATGGGAAGATTTTTTACTATTCGATGAACGGTCAGACCGGAAAGGTCTGCGGAGAACTCCCGATCGATTATAAGAAGCTTGGGCTACTGAGTGGTATTGTGAGTGCAGTTGTGCTTGTACTTGCGTTGATTGGAGGGTATCTGTTATGACAAGAGGAAAGATAAGACAAAAAGCGGCTGTGCTTACCGCATGTTTCCTGATATTTTTATTTGCCATCCCTTGTATGGCAGAGGGAACGAGCCATGTATATGACAATGCCCTGCTGTTATCTGACTCTGAGATAGATAGCATCGGCCAGCTTGTGGATAAGATCGAAAAAGAGACTGGATGGGAGGTCTTTGTTGTAACAACAGACGATGCGGCAGGCGAGACGACACAATCCTACAACGAATCCTTTTTAAATGATCATCTCTCTGGAGATGATGGAATCTCCTATATTGTTGATCTGGATAATGGTGAGATACAGATAGCTACAACCGGTATTGTGACACGGTATATGACCGATGAACGTATCGATTCTGTGTTAGATGGCGGATATGAGTATGCATCGGATGAGGATTATGCAGGTTGTTTTGAAGCGATGTTAGATGCTACATACGATTATTATTCCGATGGAATCCCGTCAGATCAGTACAACTATGATTCTGACACGGGAGAGGTTTCTAAGTATCAGGAGCCAAAGACATTAGAGTGGTATGAGGTTCTGATCGCAGTTGCACTTGCATGCGCAGCAGGCGGCATCACATTTTCCGTAGTAGTCGGAAAATATCGTCTGAAATGGGGAACCTATAAGTACGATTATCATGCAAACGGAACGCTTTCCCTGACGAAAAAGGAAGATCACTTTGTCAATGAGATCGTAACCCATCACCATATCCCGAAGAATCCGCCATCAAGCGGAGGAGGCAGCCAGTCAACCGTACATACCGGAGCAGGCGGACGAAGCTACGGCGGCGGAGGCAGAAAGCTGTAGACGTAGGACTTCTAAAAAAATCAGGGCGTTATAAGATATAGATGGAAAAATATACAAATAATGTGAAGCAAACTTTTATTTGCGTTTTTAGTCTTGAGCAAAATCCACTGCTTACGGAAACCACAAGTGAAGCTGTTGCTGAACTTGTCTGGTTGAAGTTAGCAGTTAGTTCGCGAAGAGCGTTGCAAATGTTTGCGGAACATATTTGTATATTTTTCCTTTTTAGATTTTAAAAGTACTTTATGATCCGACAAAAAAGGGTTGCGTCACTACGCAATGTGTGTTATTATCTTTGCCATGAGCACAGTTGTATTTGTGTGACATACACTGAATGCGGATCGTTATGTGCAGAAGGTGCACAGAAATGAGGAGACTATGGCAGAGAATACCAAGTATTATGTGCTGAAGGAGAAAGCAGTCCCGGAAGTCCTTTTAAAGGTCATAGAGGCAAAGCGGCTGTTAGACTCCGGTCGTGCACTGTCGGTTCAGGAAGCTACCGAAAAGGTGGATATCAGCAGAAGTTCCTTTTACAAGTATAAGGATGATATTTTTCCGTTCCATGATAATGTAAAAGGCAAGACAATTACGATGGTCATACAGTTAGATGATGAGCCGGGACTTTTGTCCGTGGTACTGAATATTGTCGCAAAGTATCATGCGAATATTCTTACGATCCATCAGTCCATTCCGGTAAACGGGATTGCTTCACTGACACTCAGTATCGACATTCTTCCGGAGACAGGAGATCCTGCCATCATGGTAGATGCGATTGAGGAGACAGAGGGGATACATTATGTAAAAATACTTTCCAGAGAATAAGAATCAGAAAGTACAGACAGCAGAGGATTAGAGTTGAAAGGAGTTTCTAAAACATGATTAAGGCAGCAGTAATGGGATATGGAACGATCGGTTCCGGAGTAGTAGAGGTATTAGAGACAAACCGTGACAGCATTGCGAAGCGTTGCGGTGATACAATAGAAGTAAAATACGTATTAGACTTAAGAGAGTTCCCGGGTGACCCGATCCAGGATAAGATCGTACATGATTACAAGACGATCGCAGAAGATCCGGAGGTTTCTATCGTGGTAGAGACCATGGGTGGTGTAGAGCCTGCATTTACATTTGTAAAGGCAATGTTAGAGGCAGGGAAGCACGTTACAACATCCAATAAGGCACTGGTTGCAGATAAGGGCGCAGAGTTGCTTGCGATCGCAAGAGAGAAGAATGTGAACTTCATGTTTGAGGCAAGTGTTGGCGGCGGTATTCCGATCATCCGTTCCCTGAATGAATGTCTGACAGCCGATGAGATCGAAGAGATCACAGGTATTTTAAACGGAACCACAAACTACATGATGACAAAAATGAGCCAGGAAGGCTTAGAGTTTGACGATGTATTAAAGGATGCGCAGGCAAAGGGTTATGCAGAGAAGGATCCGACTGCGGACATCGAAGGACATGATGCCTGCCGTAAGATCGCAATCCTTACATCCCTGATCTGTGGAAGACAGGTAGATTTTAATGAGATCCACTGTGAAGGAATCACAAAGATCTCTGCAACCGATATCAAGTACGCAAAAGCAATGGGAAAAGCCATTAAGCTGCTTGCAACCAGCCGTAAGGTCGGTGACAGCTATTGTGCAATGGTAGCACCACATATGCTTCCGGCAGAGCATCCGTTATTCCCGGTCAATGATGTATTCAATGCAGTATTTGTCCATGGAAATGTCTTAGGTGATGCAATGTTTTACGGAAGTGGAGCAGGAAAGCTTCCAACCGCAAGTGCAGTCGTAGCAGATATGGTAGAGATCGCAAAGAACTTAGACCAGAATATCTTTGTTGAGTGGAGTTCTAAGAAGATGGAACTTGTTGATTACAAGCAGTCCGTTAACCGGTTCTTTGTCCGCACCACAGCAAGTGAAGCAGCCGTTAAGGAGAACTTCGGGGATGTTACCTTTGTAAAGGCAGAAGGAGTTTCCGGTGAGATCGGATTCGTAACCGAGCCGATGACAGAAGCAGATTACGAGATCAAGGCAGTTGCTTTAGGCAATGTGCTTCAGATGATCCGTGTAAAATAATAAGAATCATAACTGGCATGCATTCTGCCTTTCATGGCAGGGTAGCATGCTATTCTTTCATAGGAGGAACAGATAGAAATGAAATATGTAGTTGTATTAGGAGATGGAATGGCAGATAAGCCAATCGCAGAGCTTGGAGATAAGACACCGTTAGAGTATGCAAAGACTCCGATGATGGATACCTTAGCAGCAAAGAGTGAGATCGGAATGGTACATACGATCCCGGACGGCATGAATCCGGGAAGTGATACCGCCAATCTTTCCGTGCTTGGTTACAATCCAAGAAAATATTATTCCGGACGTTCACCGCTTGAGGCATTAAGCATCGGTGTTCCGATGAAGGATACGGACATCGCACTCCGCTGCAATATCGTGACACTTTCAGAAGAAGACTGCCCATATGAGGAGCGCACGATCATCGACCACAGCTCAAGTGAGATCTCTACCGAGGATGCGGCTGTTTTATTAGAGGCAGTCAGAAAAGAACTTGAGACAGATACCTATAAGTTCTATGTCGGAACCAGCTACCGTCATCTGCTGATCTGGGACAAGGGTGAAGTGGTAGATCTCGTACCGCCGCATGATGTACTCGGACAGAAGATCGGACCAAATCTTCCACAGGATGTAGTCCTTCGTGAAATGATGAAAAAGAGCTATGACATTTTAAAGGATCATCCGATCAATATTGAACGGAAAAAGCAGGGATTAAACCCGGCAAACTCCTGCTGGTTCTGGGGCGCAGGAACAAGACCGGCACTGTCATCCTTTGAAGAGAAGACAAAGAAAAAGGGTGCAATGATCTCTGCGGTAGACCTGTTAAAGGGAATTGCAGTTGGTGCATCCATGAAGGTCATTACCGTAGACGGAGCAAACGGCGGTTTACATACGAACTATGAAGGCAAGGCACAGGCAGCAGTCGATGTTCTGACGAAGGACGGCTATGACTTTGTCTATGTACATCTCGAAGGACCGGATGAAATGGGACATCAGGGAAGTAAAGAGCGCAAGATCGAAGCGATCGAGAATCTCGACAGCCGGATCATCCGTCCGATCGTAGAAGGTTTAGAGGCTGCCGGAGAGGACTTCAGACTTTTAGTTCTGCCGGATCATCCGACGCCGGTCAGCCTGCGTACACATACCGGAGACAGTGTACCATACCTGTTATATGACAGCACAAAAGAGCAGTCACATGACTGGCATTACAATGAAGCAGAGGCAGCAGCAACCGACAACTTCATAGCAGAGGGACATAAACTGATCGATTATCTGCTTTCGGAATAGAATCTACAGGATACGGATGGAAAACTATGGCAAAATATATTATGGCATTGGATGCGGGAACGACCAGTAACCGTTGTATCCTCTTTAACCAGTCGGGAGAGATCTGCAGCATGGCACAAAAGGAGTTCCGCCAGATTTTTCCGAATCCGGGCTGGGTGGAGCATGATGCAAACGAGATCTGGTCAACCCAGCTTGGAGTTTCGGTAGAAGCGATGTCAAAGATCGGAGCTTCTGCGGAGGATATTGCAGCGATCGGAATTACCAATCAGCGTGAGACAGCGATCGTCTGGAACAAAGAGACCGGGGAACCGGTCTATCATGCGATCGTCTGGCAGTGCAGAAGAACCTCGGATACCGCAGATGCATTGAAAAAGAAAGGCTTAGAGGAGCTTTACCGGAAAAAGACCGGACTAATGATCGATGCCTATTTCTCGGCTACCAAGATCAAGTGGATTTTAGATCATGTAGAGGGTGCGCGTGCGCTTGCAGACGAAGGAAAGCTTTTGTTTGGAACGGTAGAGACCTGGCTGATCTGGAAGCTGACAAAGGGCAAGGTACATGTGACGGATTATTCGAATGCTTCACGTACGATGCTTTTTAACATCAATGATTTAGACTGGGATGACGATATTCTAAGAGAGTTAGGGATTCCAAGAAGCATGCTTCCGACACCGATGATGTCAAGCTGTGTCTATGGTTATACGGATGCATCCTTTTTCGGGAGTCCGATCCCGATTGCAGGAGCGGCGGGCGACCAGCAGGCAGCATTGTTTGGACAGACCTGTTTTTCACCGGGTGAAGCGAAAAACACCTACGGAACGGGCTGCTTTTTACTGATGAATACCGGAGAAAAGCCGGTGTTTTCCAGTCATGGACTGGTTACCACGATCGCGTGGGGTTTAGACGGTAAGGTGAACTATGCATTAGAAGGCTCGATCTTTGTTGCGGGAGCGGCGATCCAGTGGCTGCGGGACGGCATGAAGATGATCGATTCCGCAGAGGATTCGGAGTATATGGCAGGAAAGGTAGAGGATACGCACGGCTGTTATGTAGTCCCTGCGTTTACCGGACTTGGTGCACCACACTGGGATCAGTATGCGCGCGGAACGATTGTCGGCATTACGCGCGGAACGACGAAGAACCACATCATCCGTGCAACCTTAGAATCCATCTGCTATCAGGTCAAGGACGTCATTGCGGCGATGGAAGCAGATGCCGGATGCAGGCTGCGGTCCCTGAATGTTGACGGTGGGGCAAGTGCCAATAATTTCTTAATGCAGTTTCAGGCGGATATTACCGGTGCGCCGGTCAACCGACCGCAGTGCGTGGAAACGACGGCAAAGGGAGCGGCATATCTTGCAGGTCTTGCCGTAGGTTATTGGAAAAATAAAGAAGATGTGATACGAAACCAGTTGATGGAACGTGTATTCCAGCCGCATATGTCTGAAGAAGACCGTAAGAAGAAAATGAAGGGCTGGAACAAGGCAGTCAAGTATGCGTTTGGATGGGCGAAGGATGAAGACGAGGAATCCTAGAAGTTTAACAGATCCACTTTCCAGATGATCAGAGCTGCATTGACAACGACAAAGTGAACGACCAGCAATACAACGGAGATCCAAAGATAGATATCCCGGTATTTCATCCCGATGCGGATGCGGTGCCGGGATATTTTTTCGATCGTCTGGCTGATCATAAACCAGATGCAGCAGATCGCAGCATAGGGAACAAACGGATGGTAGCGGAAGGAAGCATACAGATCGCCGGAAAGAAAGCTGATGCAGGCGCGTGTGCCGCCACAGCCCGGACAGTAAAGCCCGGTTAAGGTATGTAAGATACAGGGACGCAGCCATGCAGTGGGTGAAACACCGCTGATGCGGACCACGAAAAAGAGGGCAAAAGCGGCAGCGAAGCAGCCTAAGCCAACAATATAAAAGGTATCTTCAATGGAGATTTTTTTCTCGGAACTTGTATGATTCATGTTACTAACATCCTTCTCGTTTTTCTATAAGCAGTATAGCAAGAGGACGTAAGCCTGTCAAAAAATATTGTACCGCCGGAACCGGTATGATATAATGAATTCTAACGAATTCATTAAGAAGTTTCTTACGAAACTTCATATGTGCAAAATGCATGCACAAAATAGATGATATAATGTTCGCGAAGGCAAAAGTGAGCATACATTCCAGCCAACTATGAATGCTTGCATGATATAGTTGACTGGAGTGTATGAGAACGCGCCCGCGAGTCCGGAAAACCGAAGGTTTTTCGGACTTTTGCCGGAGCAGTTTCGCTTTTTGATAGTGCGAAGCAAACAGAACAAGTTCTGTTTAACATCGAGAAAATCTGTGATTTTCGAGATGTGCACAGCGAATGTTTGTTGCAATTTCGGAAGTTCGAAGAACGGAGAAATTGTAATTATTATAGTTAATACAATCCATAAGGAGCAGAACATGAAGAAACGAAAAACAGCAGAATTAAAGAGACTTGCAAGGCAGACACTGACCGGACATTACGGAACACCGATGGCAGCGATGGTCGTCATGGAACTGATCGTTATGGCATTACTCATTCCGTTTGCATGGAACATAACACCGGATTCCTCGACGAGGGATGTGCTGATCTATGACGGGGCTGTCTTTATAATCGGACAGATCAGTGCCGTATTCAGTGCAGGACTGATCCGTATATCCTTGTCGATGGCACGTGGAAAGGAATACGGATTTAAACAGTTATTTTACGGATTTAAGAATCATCCGGATCATTATATTATCGCAACCCTGCTTTTGATGATTCTTGCCCTGATTCCGGCAGTTCCGGTGATTATTGTGGCAGTTTTATCGCTTTGGCTCTGGAATAAGGTGTTACTTGGTATCCTGATCGCAGCAGCAGGTATTCTTATGATAATCGGGGAAATCCTGATCGTATTACGCTATGCACTGGTCTATTATTACGTGCAGGAGCAGCCGGAGAGCCGGATCCGTGACTGTTTGAAACAGTGCAGCAGACAGATGAAGGGGCAGAAGGGCAGACTGTTTTATCTGATCTTAAGCTTCCTTGGATGGTGGCTGCTTGGCATGCTTTCCCTAGGAATCGGATATTTGTGGATCGCACCATATATGACACAGACAGTGACCTATTTTTATCTGGATATTACCGGTGAGCTGGATACAGTACCGGAAGCGGAGCAGATGAAAGGCGTGTATGTCGATGCGGTTGCACAGTAAGGAATACAGAATATGAAAAAGCAGACAGCGGCGGCTGTCTGCTTTTTTCACCGTATAGGAAATTCTTACTGATAGTACTGCATATACTGTTCGGTGATCTGATTGGAATATTCCATCAGTTTATCAAGGCTTCCAAGTGAGTGGATCATATATACGAAGGTGAATCCGTAGAGTGCGATGGTGATCACAAGACCAAGGATCCCAAGGATCAGCCCGGTTTTTCCTTTCGTGTCCATCTTCATCTCACCGCCCCGCGATAACAGTGCAAAAATAATAGCGAGCGCTCCCGTAACAATGGCAGCATAGATGCAGCAGGATGTTGCAATGGAGATGATACCCATTACGATTGCTGCGATTGCCATGCCCTGTGAACGTTTTTCACCATAATAAGTGTGTGTCGTCTGTGTCTGGTTTTCCGGCTGATAATCCATAAAAGACCTCCTGAAATGATAACGATATATGCTGAAAGTATAGCATAAGAAACTTGTTTCAGACAATAGAAAATGATAATATAAAAAATAGAATTGAAAAAGGGAGCAGAAAAATGGATATTATCAATAAAATTGCAGAAGAACTTGGAATCAGACGTCAGCAGGCAGAGGCGGCAGTGAAGCTGATCGATGAAGGCTATACGATCCCGTTTATTGCCAGATACCGAAAGGAAGTCACCGGATCGTTAAATGACGAGGTGCTGCGTAATCTGTATGACCGTCTGAACTACCTGCGTAATCTTGAAGAGAAAAAGCAGCAGGTACTCGCAAGCATTGAAGAACAGGGAAAGCTGACTGCAGAGTTAAAGGATCAGATCCTTTCAGCAGAAACATTGGTTGTTGTGGAGGATCTCTACCGCCCATATCGTCCGAAACGCCGGACAAGAGCGACAATCGCAAAGGAGAAGGGCTTAGAGCCGCTTGCAAATATCATTACGCTTCAGATGACGACAACACCATTAGAGAAGGAAGCTGAAGCATTTTTAGATGAGCAAAAGGAAGTAAATACCGTAGAAGAAGCAATCGCAGGGGCGAAGGATATTATCGCGGAGTATATCTCCGATGAGGCAGATTATCGTATGCATATCCGTGATCTGACGATGAAAAAGGGACGGATCACATCGACGGCAAAGGACAAGGAAGCCGAATCCGTCTATGAGATGTATTATGAATTTGATGAAGCGATTGCAAAGCTTGCAGGACACCGCGTGCTGGCATTAAACCGTGGAGAAGCGGAGAAGTTTTTGACGGTGAAGATCGAAGCACCGGAGGATGATATCCTTGCTTATCTGAACCGCAAGATCATTACACGTGAGAATCCGGTTACATCCCCGGTATTGCAGGAAGTAGTGGCAGACAGCTACAAGCGTCTGATCGCACCGGCGATCGAGCGTGAGATCCGCAGTGACCTGACCGAAAAGGCGGAAGATGGCGCAATCAGTGTCTTTGGCAAGAACTTAAAGCAGTTACTGATGCAGCCGCCGATCGCGGGACAGGTAGTGCTTGGCTGGGATCCGGCATTCCGTACCGGCTGTAAGCTTGCTGTTGTAGATGCAACCGGAAAGGTGTTAGATACCACCGTGATCTATCCGACAGCACCGCAGAACCGTGTAGACGAGGCAAAACAGGTCTTAAAGAAGCTGATCGCAAAGTACCATATCACCCTGATCTCACTTGGAAACGGAACAGCATCCCGTGAGTCAGAGCAGATCATCGTAGACTTGTTAAAAGAGCTTCCGGTTAAGGTTCAGTATATTATTGTTAATGAAGCCGGTGCTTCCGTGTATTCTGCAAGTAAGCTTGCAACGGAAGAATTCCCGAACTTCGATGTTGGACAGCGAAGTGCTGCATCCATGGCAAGACGTCTGCAGGATCCGCTGGCAGAACTGGTAAAGATCGATCCAAAGTCGATCGGAGTCGGACAGTATCAGCATGATATGAACCAGAAGAAGTTAAGTGAGGCGTTAGGCGGCGTCGTAGAGGACTGTGTAAATAAGGTTGGTGTGGATCTGAATACTGCATCCGCATCACTGCTTGAGTATATTGCCGGGATCAGTAAGGCAATCGCTAAAAATATTGTGACCTACCGTGAAGAAAACGGACGTTTCTCCGCACGTAGTGAACTGTTAAAGGTAGCAAAGCTTGGACCGAAGGCATATGAGCAGTGTGCAGGCTTCATGCGTATCATGGATGGTAAAAATCCGCTCGATGCAACCGGGGTACATCCGGAAAGTTATGCGGCAACGAAAAAATTGCTCGAGCAGCTTGGTTACAGATTAGAGGATGTAAAGGAACGGAAGTTAGACGGCATTTCGAAAAAGATCCGGGATTATAAAAAGCTTGCAGCCGAACTTGAGATCGGAGAGATCACGCTGCGTGATATTGTCAAGGAATTAGAAAAGCCTGCAAGAGACCCACGTGAGGATATGCCAAAACCGATCTTAAGAAGTGATGTCTTAGAGATGAAGGATCTGACACCGGGCATGATCTTAAAAGGAACGGTCCGCAACGTCATTGATTTTGGTGCATTTGTGGATATCGGTGTACATCAGGACGGACTGGTACATATCTCACAGATGTGTGACCGGTATATCAAGCATCCATTAGAAGTCGTAAGTGTCGGAGATGTGGTAGAGGTCAAGGTTATGAGTGTAGATCTGAAAAAACAGAGAATCCAGTTGACAATGAAGGGAATTTAATTGTCAAAAGGGGTTGACAGTATGGCAGAAAATGCCTACAATAGATCTCGAAAACTGAATCGAATTTCTTCGGGGCAGGGTGATGTGAGTTGACAGATTCACAAATTCCCGACCGACGGTGAGCATCGATAAGGTGTAAGTCCGTGAGCCGTAAGGCTGATTTGGTGAGAATCCAAAACCGACAGTATAGTCTGGATGAGAGAAGATAACGCATAGAGGTATGTGTCAGAACGTGTCCCGGATATTTTTATAGTATCCGGGATTTTCTTTCGCTCTTTTTGAAATTCCTTTCACAAAATACTTTAAAAAAGGAGCAGAAAAATGAACAACACAACAACAGCAAACACAAAAGAAACCGTCAAAGCAGAACATGAGAAAACAGAAAAGCGGATCAATATCCGTTACATGACCATGACAGCAATGTTATCCGCAATCGCATTTATCCTGATGTTTATGGATTTTTCCGTACCGTTTATGCCGGGCTTTATCAAGCTGGATATCTCCGAGCTTCCGGCACTGATCGGTACCTTTGCCATGGGACCGGCAAGTGGCGTGATCATCTGCCTGGTGAAAAACATCTTACACCTTCTGATCACAACAACCGGTGGTGTCGGAGAGTTATCGAACTTTGTACTTGGCGTAGCCTTTGTTTTACCGGCAGGTCTGTTTTACAAGTATAAGAAAAACAGAAAGAGCGCACTCATTGGTTCCTTTGTCGGAGCACTGATCATGGCACTGTTCAGTCTTCCGTCAAATTACTTTGTCGTATATCCGTTCTATACCAACTTTATGCCGGAGGATGCGATCATCGGTGCTTACAACGCAATCATTTCCGTAGTTGGCGGACATGTAGACAACCTGTTCCAGTGCCTGTTGATCTTCAACGTACCGTTTACCTTTGTAAAGGGACTTTTAAGCGTACTGATCACATTTTTGATCTACAAGCATATTTCACCGATCATCAAGGGAAATTATACAAACCGCAGATCATAACCTCGGGTAGGATGTTGTTTCTACTCGTTGCCATAACAGAGCGAGATATGCTATGCAGATCCCGCTCTGATCAGTAGTCGTAGAAACTTCATACATGCAAGCATGATGTTGTTTCTACTCGTTGCCATAACAAAAAAAGAATGCTATACTTCTAATCAGAAGCATAGCATTCTTTTTTACTGTATAGGAATTCCTATACAGCAAGTGCAAGCGCATACTTTATTTGAGAGGAGACACAATGAAGGCGGAATTTGATATTCGGTTAAGCGTGCAGGATATGTATCGTTTCAGCATGCATCATAACTATACAGGGTTTCAGGGGATTTTTTCGATCCTGATCGCGATCATGGCTTTTGTGGCAGCGTTTCTGACACATGATAAGATGGGAACCTCATATACGGTATTATACATTTTATTTGGTATTGTTTTTCTGTTCTATATGCCGATCACCCTGTATCTGGCAGCAAAGAGACAGATCTTAAAGTCAGATCAGTTGAAGAATACCCTGCATTATCTCGTGGATGAGAATGGAATCACCGTTTCACAGAATGGGGAGTCAGCAACCTTGCCATGGAAGCAGGTCTATAAGATGGTTGCAACAAAGCATAACCTCTTAGTATATAGTACACGTGTGAACGCTTATATTCTGCCACTTGCACAGTTAGGTGATCAGTATAAAACAGTAAAAGAGATTGCGGGAAAGCATTTGGAAAAGTGTGCATACTGCATCCGCAAATAGGAAGGAAAAACTATGATAATAGAGAGCCATTCGGCAGAAGAAACTGCGCTGCTTGGAGAGAAGATCGGACGGGAAGCCGCTCCGGGAGATGTTTATACCCTGATCGGTGACCTTGGTGTCGGGAAAACCGTTCTGACGCAGGGAATCGCAAAGGGACTTGGCATTGAAGAACCGATCTGCAGTCCAACATTTACGATTGTACAGGTCTATGAGGAAGGCAGGATGCCGTTTTACCACTTTGATGTATACCGGATCGCGGATATTGAAGAGATGGATGAGATCGGTTATGAAGATTATTTTTATGGAGAAGGCCTTACGATGATCGAATGGGCGAATCTGATCGAAGAGATCCTGCCACCGGTCTATCACCAGATTACGATTGAAAAGGATCTGGAAAAAGGTTTTGATTATCGTAAGATCACGATAGAAGAGATTCACAGATAGAAGAAAGAATGGAATCGAGGAAGAAAATGAAGATATTGGCATTAGACAGCTCCGGACTGGTAGCAAGTGTAGCGGTCGTGGAGGACGATAATCTCTGTGGAGAATATACCATGAATTACAAAAAGACACATTCGCAGACATTACTGCCGATGTTAGATGAACTGGCAAAGATGATCGATCTGGATCTGAATACATTAGATGCGATCGCAGTTGCAGGTGGACCGGGTTCCTTTACCGGACTCCGGATCGGATCTGCGACTGCAAAGGGACTTGGACTGGCATTAGACAAGCCGCTCATCCATATCCCGACGGTGGATGCACTCGCATACAATCTATATGGCAGCCGGGCAGTCGTATGTCCGTTGATGGATGCAAGAAGAAATCAGACTTATACCGGATTATATGAATTTGACCGGGAAGGCATGCATATTTTACGTGCGCAGTGTGCAGTCGGTATCGATGAGATCGTAGATATGGTAAATGAATTGGGGCGCGAAGTGGTGTTTTTAGGAGATGGCGTTCCGGTGTTTACTTCTTATATAGAGGAGCATTGTAAAGTACCATATAGTTATGCGCCGGCACATATGAACAAGCAGCGTGCGGCAAGTGTAGCTGCGCTTGCAGAGATCTATTATGCAAACGGACAGACTGAGACAGCGGAAGATCACCGGCCGGATTATCTGCGTCTGTCACAGGCAGAAAGAGAAAGGTTAGAAAAAGAACATGCAGATCATCCGGATGCGTAAGGAAGATATTATACAGATCGCTGCATTAGAAAAACAGGTGTTTTCCATGCCGTGGAGCGAGCAGGGGTTTCTAGATACCCTGTCTATGCCGAATGTCATATTTTATGAGGCGGTTGAAGCAGACCGGGTATGCGGATACTGCGGAATCTATCTTGCAGCAGATGAAGGAGAGATTACCAATGTTGCAGTAGATCCGGCTTACCGCAGGCGTGGGATCGCAGAACGCATGGTTACAAAGCTTATGGAAACAGCAGCCGGGGAGGGCACCGGACAGTTTGTATTAGAGGTGCGTGCATCGAATGAACCGGCGATCCGGCTTTATGAAAAGCTTGGATTTACAAGCTGCGGGGTACGCAAACATTTTTATGAAAAACCCACAGAAGATGCCATCGTGATGATCTGCCGCCAGTAATTCCCACTATTCGACAGGAAACGTTTTTTCTATAATAAGATATGATCAGTACACATGCTGACGGAATGATGAAACGGAGGATCTGGGAATGGAATATATGCAGATGGGAAGATGCAGCTGTTGTGGAAAAGAATATCAGGTAACAGAGAAGGAATTATGCCACATCAAAAAGCAATGGGGCTATTTTTCAAACAAAGATGGCACGATCCAGGAGTTTGATGTGTGTGAAGATTGTTTTGACCGGTGGCTGGCACAGTTTGCAATACCGCCGGAAAAAAAGAAGGCGACGGAGTTGATATAAATGTTAGATGTCTGTTTATTAGGAACCGGGGGGATGATGCCACTGCCATATCGCTGGCTGACCTCCCTTATGACAAGATATAATGGAAGTAATCTGTTGATAGACTGTGGGGAAGGAACGCAGATCGCGATCAAGGAAAAAGGATGGAACTTTAAACCGATCGACATTATGTGTTTTACACATTACCATGCAGATCATATCAGTGGATTGCCGGGAATCCTGCTTACCATGGGAAATGCAGAACGGACTGAGCCGCTTACGATGATCGGACCGAAGGGACTTGAGACGGTAGTGAATGCATTGCGCACGATCGCACCGGAGCTTCCGTTTGAACTGAAGTTTATCGAGCTTACGGAACCGGAACAGACGATTGAACTGAATGGTTACCGGATTCATGCGTTCCGTGTGAACCACAGTATCTTATGTTATGGCTATACGCTTGAGATTCCGCGTGCGGGCAGATTCGATGTAGAGGCTGCCATGCAGCGTGCGATCCCGAAGCAGTACTGGAGTAAGCTGCAAAAGGGTGAGACAATAGAAGCAGACGGCTGTATTTATACACCGGATATGGTACTTGGCGCGCCACGTAAGGGGATTAAGCTTACTTATTGTACCGATACACGTCCGACAGCATCCATAGCAGAAAATGCGAAGGGATCGGATCTGTTTATCTGCGAGGGAATGTACGCAGAGAAGGAAAAAATAGCCAAAGCGAAAAAATACCGCCATATGACATTTTGCGAGGCAGCAGAGCTGGCAAAGCAGGCAGAAGTAAAAAGTCTCTGGCTGACACATTTTTCACCATCACTCGTGCATGCAGAAAACTATATGAATGAAGTACGAAGCATTTTTGCGGAAGCACATCTTGGCAAGGATGGGAAAACAATAGAACTTGATTTTGAAGAGTAGCAAAAGGAGATGGTATCATATATGAAAAAGAAGGTACGTGTCGTAGTAATTGCATTGGTTTGTATCAGTCTGGTGGCAGGGTATTACTATTATCTGAATCATGAAGCGTCAACAAGGACAGCGGATGATCAGACACAGCAGACAGAAGTAGAAAAGGTGTTAGCAAAGAATCTGGAAAAATCCTATCCACAGACCCCACGCAGTGTGGTAAAGATGTACAACCGTATTTTACTCTGCCTGTATAACGAGGAATATACGGACGAACAGTTTGAAGACTTAGCAGACCAGCAGAGAATGCTCTTGGATGAAGATCTGTTAGAAGCGAATCCGCGTGATACTTACTTAGAGTCCTTAAAGGCAGACGTAGCGTCTTATAAGAATGCAGAGAAACAGATTACGGTTGCAACGGTATGTGGCAGTGCTGATGTGGTGAACAAGAAGGTAAAAGGGGAAGACTGTGCCTATGTAACATCTTCCTATTTTATGAAAGAGGCGAATAAGTCTTATGCCAGAACCGTACAGGAATATGTACTCAGACAAAATGAAGACGGAGACTGGAAGATAATTGGATTTTACCTGAAAGAAGGAGACAGTGAAAATGAATAAAAAAGATGGGGATATTGCAATCCTTGCCATAGAAAGCTCCTGCGATGAGACAGCTGCAGCAGTTGTCGTAAACGGAAGGGATGTAAGAAGCAATGTAATCTCATCACAGATTGCATTACATACATTATATGGTGGTGTGGTACCTGAGATCGCATCCAGAAAGCATATTGAGAAAATTAATCAGGTGATCACAGAAGCAATGGAAGAAGCAGAGGCATCCTGGGAGGATCTTGATGCCATTGCCGTTACCTATGGACCGGGATTAGTGGGTGCATTGTTAGTAGGCGTTGCGGAAGCAAAGGCAATCAGTTATGCAAGAAATCTTCCACTGATCGGAATCCACCATATTGAGGGACATATCAGTGCCAATTATATCGAAAATAAGGAGTTAGAACCGCCGTTTTTATGCCTTGTCGTATCCGGTGGACATACACACCTTGTAAAAGTGGCGGATTATGGAAAATACGAGATTTTAGGACGTACCAGGGATGATGCGGCAGGAGAAGCATTTGATAAGGTTGCACGTGCCATAGGCTTAGGCTATCCGGGGGGACCAAAGATCGAGAAGGTATCGCATGAGGGCAATCCACATGCGATGGAGTTTCCGCGCCCAAAGATTGCAGACGGACCATATGATTTCAGCTTTAGTGGATTGAAGTCTGCGGTATTGAACTATTTAAACAGCTGCCAGATGAAAAATATTCCGATCGTGCAGGCGGATGTAGCAGCATCTTTTCAGAAAGCAGTTACAGATGTGCTGATCGGCAATGCAATGCGCGCAATTGATGAATATGGGATGAAGAAGTTCGCAATTGCAGGAGGAGTGGCTTCGAATGGAACATTGCGTGAAGGAATGCGTGCGGCATGTGAGGAGAAAGGTGTTACGTTTTATCACCCTTCGCCAATTTTCTGTACCGATAATGCAGCGATGATCGGTGCAGCGGCTTACTATGAGTATAAAGCGGGCGTGCGCTCCGGTCTTGATCTGAATGCAGTCCCGAATCTGAAACTGGGAGAACGTTAGTGTATCAGCATATGAAGTATACGGCAATTGTATTGTCGGCAGGAAAAGGCAGCAGAATGAAATGCGATATCCCGAAACAATATCTGAAGCTGCATGGAAAGCCGGTATTATATTATGCGTTAAAAGCATTTGAAGAGAGTGCGGTAGATGAGATCATTCTCGTCACGGGAGAAGGGGATGAAGCATTCTGTCGTAACGAGATTATAGAAAAATATGGGCTTAAGAAGGTAAAGGCGGTCGTATCCGGTGGAAAAGAACGCTATCATTCGGTATATCGCGGCCTTTGTGCGGCAGGACAGCCGGATTATGTTCTGATCCATGATGGTGCAAGACCGCTTGTAACCGTAGATATTATTGAACGTACCATGGAAAGTGTTGCGCATACACAGGCGAGCGTAGTCGGTATGCATGTAAAGGATACCATAAAGATCACAGATGATGGAGATATGGTAAGTGCAACTCCTGAGCGGAAGAATGTCTGGATGGTGCAGACCCCGCAGGCATTTTCTTTTTCGTTGGTGAAAAATGCTTATGAACAGATGTTAGAACATGAGGATACAACAATTACGGATGATGCCATGGTAGTAGAGAAGATCGCGCATCATAAGGTACAGATGATCGAAGGCAGCTATTCGAATATTAAAATTACGACTCCGGAAGACATGAAAATAGCGGAGATTTTGCTGTCGGAAAAATAAATGAAAAAAATAGAAAAAGATTATTGACATTGTAGAATAATGATGATAGAATCATTCTTGCGCTGATTTGAAAAGCGGCACTTGGAGAGGTATCGAAGTGGTCATAACGAGGCGGTCTTGAAAACCGTTTGTCCGAAAGGGCGCATGGGTTCGAATCCCATCCTCTCCGCTTCAGTAATTTGTATATGCCGGGTGGCAGAATACAATTACTAAAATTTTATATGCAATACTATTCGGAGAAGTACCCAAGCTGGTCGAAGGGACACCCCTGGAAAGGGTGCAGGTCGTTAACAGCGGCGCGAGGGTTCAAATCCCTCCTTCTCCGCTCGGTTATAAACCAGAGATTTGAAAAAATCAAAAAAAGTGTTGACAAACGGTTCGACATGAGGTATTATAATCAAGCTGATTGCGACAGACAGCAATCGACAAAAATAAAATAAAAAAGTTGTTGACAAGCAATGAAACATCTGATATAATGAATGAGTTGATAACAGCAACAAAACGAACTGCTAAAGTTCAAAAAAGAACATTGATAACTGAACAGTGAAATAACCTTGAAAGATCCTAAATAAGTTTTCTTCGAAAACTTATCTCGAGTTTCGCTTCGCGAAACATCGGTAAGTGAGTGGAAGAAACAG
>JALERL010000021.1 GCA_022764465.1 Lachnospiraceae bacterium
ATCTCTCCCGGATGTGCTGCTGCCTGATCGATCGCTTCTTCAAATGCTTCCTGTGACAATGGGCGAAGATACTCGTCACTGTCAATGACCATCACCAGATCATGCGATGCCTGCACTACTGCATAATTCTTTGCTGCCGCAAAGTCATCACACCATGCAAAATGATACAGATTTGACATATATTGCTTCACCATTTCGCAGGTTCCATCCGTCGATCCGGTATCCACAACAACCAGTTCCATATCATAGGGAAGCAGACATTTCAGACAATGTTCTAACTTCTCTTTTTCATTTTTCGTAATGATACATACGGATAATTTCATGATTCTAATTCCCCTATCAGATGATCGTACAGCGTAGGATCTCCATCTTCTGTCGTTCGTATATATCCGATCTTATATGACAGCTTAAAAAATGTGGTATCACTTATCATATCATCATAGACCCCCGCGTCATAGGCTTCATTGATCTTATCCCGCAATGCGAAGATCTGCGGATTGCTGTACGGACAACGATCCATCTGGCTTCGGACATCTTCCAGATTCTCATAAGCGGCTGCAATAATATAATCCAGCACAAAGTAATCAATCAAAGAATCGTGACACTGCCAGTAAAACAGCAGGGCATCACAGATAAACCGGAACAATTTATGTCCTGCCGGTCCCATCAGAAGGTTACACGACCATCTTCCCTGTACAATATCCGCAGTCCAGAGCGGATGCTCCATCCGGTGTATCCAAAGCTTCTGATCCGTGAAAAATTCCTCCGGAATTCTTTTTCCAATATAATAAGTAATATCCAGCCACATTCCGCCATAGATCTTAAGCAGTAAAAACCGGATAATGTCTGACAAGTGCGTAACCGAGATGATTCCCTTATTAAACTTCTCTATGATCACATCCGGCAGGCGGATGTAGTTAAATAAATTCTCCTGTGTCAGAAGATGGATCTCGGTTTTTTCCTGTGGGAAATTTTTCCGGATGCTGTGATAGCAGAGTCTTACCAGTTCCGGCATCTGAGCTTCTCCCTGCAGCCACAGAATCCATACCGGGATCTTTTTGTTATCAGCGTTTTCTACTACAGTCTGCGCAGCTTCCTCCTGGCGGTACTGCGTGATCAGCTTCTGTAAAAAGGTGTTTATGTATGAATACTTAATATAGACAACATCTGTTTCCTGCATAAAATATTTCTAATCCTTCCATTTGAATAACATCCGGATATACTGACAACCAGATAAGCGTTTGGCGGCTAGACCTGTACGATCATCTCTTCCCGTACGCGTATCTCCTGCATCATAACCCAGACACGCAGCAGCCGTTCCGACAAGAACCCATACAGTCTTGCCTGATAGGTATCATAGGTGCTTAGATCGGTTCTCTTTTCCACTTCTTCTAAAACCGCAAACAGCCACGCACAGTAATCATCAAAGATCTGCTTTTTTGTGATCAGCATATTTCCCAGATTCATCAGGTTGCTCTGCATGCAGACATCAAAGGCTGCAACATACTCCGGACAAATATCCGTCAAAACTTCCCGGCAAGTCACAAGATCCTTATGATAATGCTGGTGGTCATAGTGGCTTTCCACACTTCCATGTGGCGATATGGAGCTGTTGCCGAGGATCAGATCATATTGCTGCAAAATTTCTTCCACATATACCTGTGTTAAAAGCTGTCCGTCCTTTACAAAATATCGTCTGTAGTGGCAGAGCCCGATATAATCACAGTTCACATTTTTCCACATCCAGTAGATACCGGTCAGTTCACAGTAATTCGCATTTTTATAGGAAATATGATCTCCGGTATCATCCCCCTGATAGCCGAGATCCTCCTTTCCCGCATGCCCGACATGCAGTGGAATATAGATTTTCTCCTTTGGCACATCAAACGCTTTGTGTGCCGCCACATAGATTCTTGTATCCATTTTCTTCCTCATTTCCGGATCATTCTGTTTTCACGCAATTTTCTATCCGCAATATACTACCGCATACTGTCTGTTATCTACCGTAACTGCCTCACACCGGAAGCGTTCCACCACAAACTGTACAAAAAGAGCATCCCTTGTATCTGCAAGCATGCACTTACAATGTCCGGCCAGATATTCCCAGAACGCCGGCTTCTGTTTTTCATCCAGATATTCATTTACCGAAAAAAGTGTTGCCAGATCGTAGGTCTTATCCTCTAAGGAAGAAAACGAAAGCATCCGGTCATATACCTTCTGATGAACCGGAAAGTCCATCCCGTCAAACAGCTTTACTCCGGTCAGGTCTACATTGCACGGTATCTCACAGTTCATTGCCTGACGGCTGAGTGCACCGATCCTCGTAAGAAACATTCCGACATCTAAAACTGACCCCGGCTGCATCCTTTTGATCAGTTCAAAATAGACATAGATCTCTGTTTCGTCCGTTATAATTCCTCTCATAGCTGCTCCTGTCCGATCTTATTCTGATACTGCTTCATCTTATTTTCATACTGCACGTATACCAGATCAAAGATCTCGTAGACGGCTGCTGCGCCACGCGTCGTACTCCATGGCTTCGTATCCGCCAGATAATGAATGATCCTTGCATTCTGACAGATCTCCTTTGTCACATTCTGGTAACGTTCCACAAGCGTCTGCGGTTCCTGTCCTAACTGACGCAGGCTATTATAATCGGCAAAGGCAAGACGCCCCTCTGCCATTGCCTGCCTGTCGATGTAATACCACGCCGGTGGACAGTTATACTGATCCCATCCGACATATCTTAATCTGTCGTAATATAACTCATTCATCACATCCTGATCGTTGTATTCATAGCGTTCATAATTCTGATAAATGTTCGCTAACATCCGCTCTGCTTCATTGGTTGCCCTGAGATATTGCAGATGATATAACATCACACCTGCATTAAAATACGAATAGGATGATGGGATGCCAAGTCTTCTGCGGTTACCATCGTGAAATCCATTGATGATCCCGAAAATATCCTCGGCAACTGCAAACGGACATCCGGTCAGATCCGTCTCATAGAGTCCGGTCAGTGATCCGCAGATCACCATATCGACATCGAGATATAAGATCCGGTCGAGTTCTTCCGGCAACAGATCAATACCAAGGATCCGGTAATAGGTCTCTACATTGATCCCGTTCCTGGATACGACACGCTCCTTAAATGCACTTCCCACATACAGCGGGTGCAGCACCTTTCCGGGAAAAGAGTCCACAAAAGCGGTCAGTGCATCTAATTCTTCTGCCGTCAGATCTTCATAGGGCAGATAAATATCCATGCTCTCGGACGGATGATTCACGAAAAGCGAATACAGCATCACATATGCCGGTTTTAAGTACCTTGAATTCGTTACGATCATAATGTTCATCTTCATGCGCTTCTTCCTTCCATCCACAGCCGCAAAGGCTTCATTTTCCGTATTTTCCTATACGCTCATTATACCAAAAGGCATCTTTTTTTACAATGCATATACCATTTCCTGCGGTGCCTGTGTTATCATGTAATATATTATGAAACAAGCAGGTGGACATCTATTATGCGAATCCTTTATTTTAGCTGGGGCGAAAATTCCAAAGAAGATCTGACAAATGCCCTGATGCAGCTTCACCATGAAGTTCTTACCATCTCATCGGCAGTAACCGATTATCTGGTGAA
>JALERL010000024.1 GCA_022764465.1 Lachnospiraceae bacterium
CTGCCCGACACATGCACACTTTTCACAGGAAGGCAAGACAAGAATCCTGACTCTTGATCCGGTAACGATTGAATTCCATGATCTGACGATCAAGCTTCAGACGAAGGAATATTTTGAAGAGGGATCTTCGAATATCAAGATCGAGCGTCACATTCTTGAGATGAGCAATCCGGATGCAGAAGTAACCTTAAACGAGTACATGGTGGCATGTTATGGTACAACCGAGTATTCCGAGGATATGTCGAATATTAAGTTAAGAATTGACGGACCGGAAGTAAAGACGATTGATTACGCTTATAAGTGCCGGGAAGAGGGCGTTGTAGGTGCAACAGAAGTCTCTGCCGTCGTTCCTGAGATCGAGACAAGAGTTTCCATGACTGCATCAGATTCTGCCGCAGAAGGATATGTAAAGGAAGGTTATGCATTCTCACCAATGTTTACCCTTGGATATAAGAAAACAATTTCAGATAAGGAGGTATTTGCAACATGGCTCAACTTGGCAAAGGCAAATTAAATTATAGATGCCCATCCTGCTTCCTCAGAGATCTGGACATTGATATGTTTTACAATAAGGAAACAGGTATTTATAGCTGCATCCGCTGCCAGTACAGAGGAACGGAGCAGGATGTTTTAGAGAAAAATGAAATGATCCGTTTCCGCTATAAGGCAATGCACGATCGAATTACCAAATTTGATTTTGACTAAATGACAAAGCTGCCGTACGATAGTGCGGTAGCTTTTACTAAATTTAAGGAGAAATTCTCGTATGAAGTTTGATGCAAATAAGATCCACGATCCGAAGTTTTTTAAAGAAAACTGCATGCCGGCACATTCCGATCATGTCGCATATCAGAATACAGAAGAAGCAGACCGCTTAAGCAGCAGTTACCGGATTTCCTTAGATGGTGTCTGGAAGTTCCACTATGCACGAAATGAAGCACAGACGATTCCGGGATTTGAAGATCCTTCCTATGATTGTAAAACGTGGGAAGAGATTCGTGTACCTGCACATATCCAGATGGAAGGATATGATCTTCCGCAGTATGTAAATATCCAGTATCCATGGGATGGAAGAGAGGACATCTGGCGTGACCGGGTTCCGACCAGATTTCATCCGGTTGCAAGTTATGTGAAATATTTTACCTTACCGGATGACTTTGTGGAAAACGGATTGTTTATTTCCTTTCAGGGGGTAGAGAGTGGATTCGCACTGTGGCTGAATGGCCATTATGTAGGATATAGTGAGGATTCGTTTACACCATCGGAATTTGATCTGACCCCATATGTCGTGGCGGGTGAGAACAAGCTTGCCGTAAAAGTCTATAAATGGACGTCTTCAAGCTGGTGCGAAGATCAGGATTTTTACAGATTTTCCGGAATCTTCCGCAGTGTCTATTTATATACAATGCCGCGTGCACATGTCTATGATCTGAAAGTAGAACCGGTCGTTCATGAGACACTTGATGCAGCCAGGCTTCATATTGATATGCAGATCTGTGGGGCAGGAAGTGCGAAGCTTACCTTAGAAGGAAGCCGCGACTATACACAGCCGGATGAGCAGGAGATGGCAGTGGTATTTGAAGAAAGCATCGATCTGGCATCCGTGGAAGACGGACAGGAATTACGGATCAGCGACAGACAGATGGCACATCCGGTCTGCTTTGAGAAGCAGGTAGAGCATCCATCATTATGGAGTGCCGAGACACCGTATCTGTATACGCTGACGATCGAGGTCAGTGATACAGATGGAAATCCGGTTGAAGTCATCCGCCAGTTGATCGGCTTCCGGCGTTTTGAGATGAAGGACGGACTGATGCAGTTAAATGGAAAGCGCATTGTTTTTAAGGGTGTCAACCGTCACGAGTTCAGTTCGAAAACCGGACGCGTCGTGTCAGAAGATGAGGTACTTACGGACATCCTTACCATGAAGCGCAACAATATCAATGCGATCCGTACCTGTCATTATCCGGATGCAAGCGGGATCTATGCATTATGTGACAAATACGGTCTTTATATGATCGCGGAAAATAATATGGAATCGCATGGCTCCTGGGATGCTGCCAATCATGGACTGGTGCCGAAGGACACGATCGTTCCGGGAGATAATATGGACTGGGAACCGATGATGCTCGATCGTGTGAACTCCTGTTATCAGAGGGATAAGAACCATCCGGCGATCCTGATCTGGTCGGTCGGAAACGAGTCCTTCGGTGGCAGAGTCATCTATGATATGTCAGAGAAGTTCCGTGCACTTGATCCATACCGTCTGGTGCATTATGAGGGAATCTTTAATGACCGCAGATATGAGGGTACCAGTGATATGGAGAGCCAGATGTATACACCGGCGGCAGATATTAAGAAGTTCTTAGATACGCATAAGGAAAAGCCGTTTATCTGCTGTGAGTATACGCATGCAATGGGAAATTCCTGCGGAGCAATGCATAAATATACGGATCTGACCGATACCGAGCCGCGTTATCAGGGAGGCTTTATCTGGGATTATATCGATCAGTCGATCCGGAAAAAAGATCGTTATGGACAGGAATTCCAGGCATACGGCGGAGATTGTGGCGAACGTCCGACCGATTATAATTTCAGTGGCAATGGCATCTGCTATGGTGGAGGTAGAGCTGCATCTCCAAAGATGCAGGAAGTGAAGTTCAATTATCAGAATATCAGTGTCCGGTTTGAAGAGGATGGCTTTTTTACAGTTGTGAATAAGAACCTGTTTATTAACACAAATGTGTATGACTGTGTGGTTTTACTCGAAAAATGTGGAAAAGTCATGAAAAAGCAGAAGATCGCAACGGATGTTGCTCCTTTATCTACAGGATCTTATGAAATCCCATTTGCGCCAGCAGATGATGCAGAGTATGTTCTGACGGTTTCCTTCGTATTAAAAGAAGATCTGCTCTGGGCAGATGCAGGATATGAGGTGGCATTTGGACAGAAGGTATATAAAAAGGCGGCAGCATTTTCTGCCCCTGTGGGTGAACTTCATGTGGTAAAGGGCAAGGTAAACATCGGTGTCCGCGGAGATGACTTTGACTGTCTGTTTTCACTGTTGAGTGGGGGACTGGTTTCCTACCGCTATGCAGGTAAGGAGATGATCGAAAAGATTCCGATGCCGAACTTCTGGAGAGCACCGGTGGACAACGATTATGGCAGCATGGCACCGGCGCGTTATGCACAGTGGAAGATCGCAAGTTTGTATATCAGCCACAGAGATGGCGGTATGTTTGATAATGTACCGACGACTGTAAAGGAGGATGCACACAGCGTAACGATTACTTACACGTATTATATGCCGACTACCCCGGCAAGCATGTGTAAGGTTGCATATACGGTATATGCAGATGGGACCGTGGAGACGAAGCTGATCTATGATCCGGTAAAGGATCTTCCGGATATGCCGGAATTTGGAATGATGTTTCGGTTGAATGCGGATTACGATCATATCGAATGGTATGGATATGGACCGGAGGAGACTTACGCAGACCGGAAAATGGGCGCAAAGCTTGGAGTTTACCGAAATAAAGTAAAAGATAATATGGCAAAGTATTTAGTTCCGCAGGAATGCGGCAACAAGGTCGGAGTACGTTATGCAAAGGTGACGGATTACAAGGGAAGAGGACTTGTGTTCTCCGGTGATGAGATGAACTTCAGTGCTCTTCCGTATACTCCGCATGAACTGGAAAATGCGACACATGCCTACGAGCTTCCACCGGTGCATTATACGGTTGTCCGTGTTGCAGCAGCGCAGATGGGAGTCGGTGGCGATGACAGCTGGGGTTCATGGGTACACCCGGAATATCATATTGATGTGACAAAGCCACTGGAATTTGTATTCAGATTCAAAGGAATTTAGAAGGAGAATGTGCATGAAATTTGTAAAAGGAATGGATTTATCCACATTACTGGAACTCGAAAAATGTGGTGCAAAATATTATGTAGACGGAAATGAGATGGATATCTTAGACATTATGAAAAAGTATGATGTGGATACAATCCGTATCCGTCTCTGGAACGATCCATGGTCTGAAGATGGAGAGTCTTACGGAGCAGGGGAAAATGATCTTAAGACAACGCTTGCCATTGCAAAGAAGGTTACAGATGCCGGACTTGGTGTACTGTTAAACTTCCATTACAGTGACTTCTGGGCAGATCCGGGCAAGCAGATCAAGCCGAAAGCATGGGAAGGCTATACGGTGGAAGAATTAGAGCAGGCAGTCTATGATTTTACAGTTGATACCATGAAGATATTTTGCGATCATGGAATTAATACGACAATGGTTCAGGTTGGAAATGAATTGTCCAATGGTCTGCTCTGGCCGGAAGGAAAGGTTCCAAACTATGATAATATCGCAAGGTTTGTGAATGCAGGTATCCGTGGAGTGCGTGCAGTTACTCCGGATATTCCGGTTATGATCCATCTGGATAATGGTGGAAATAACGCATTATACCGCGAATGGTTTGATGAGTTTACAAAGCGTGGCGAGGACTTTGAACTGATCGGATTATCTTATTATCCGTTCTGGCATGGAACACTCGATATGCTGACCGACAATATGAATGATATTGCAAAGCGTTACGGCAAGGAGCTTATCGTAGCAGAGGTTTCTATGGGCTATACCATGGAAGATTACAAGGATTATGAGAAGCTTACAGATGCACAGCGCAAGGGCTATGCGACGAAGCCGGAGCTGGTTGCTAAGATCGAGTATCCGATGACGGTGCAGGGACAGTATGACTTCATGGAGGACTTTTTAAACCGTATCAGCCACATTGAAGGAAACAAAGGAAAGGGCTTCTTCTACTGGGAGCCTGCATGGATTCCTGTTCCGGGTTCCGGCTGGGCAACAGAAGCTTCCTTAAAGTATATGAATGACAAGGGACCATGCGGCAATGAATGGGCGAATCAGGCATTGTTTGATTATAACGGAAATGCATTACCGACCTGGAATCTGATCCGGGACTTTAAGCCACAGGAGTAATAGATAAAGCCTTATCTCTTAGAGGTATCCAAGGAGCAGATAGAATGAAAATTCTGTCTGCTCCTTTTGGCTTGCTTTATGAAACTTTTAGAAATATTTTGATTCATTTAATAGGAAACAAAATGGAATGTGGTATAATGAGCGTAAGCAATGAGCAGTGCCAAAAGAGTACCCGGCAAAATCGCCTGCTTGCAGAGCTGATTTTGTTGGATACTCTTTTGATAGTGCGAAGCACGGACATCGAGAAAATGCGAAGCATTTTTGAGATGTGCACTGCGAATTAGAAAAACAATGAGCAAGCAAAGCGGAAGCTTGGATTGCGAATGTTTGTTGCGATTTCGAGGTTCGAAGAACGGAGAAATCGTAATTATTATATATTGGATAGTGCGAAGCAAACAGAACAAGTCATTATGAGGCATAACCTATGAACAGACAACAACTGGAACAATATATTTATCAAACATATCACGTTAAGCCGGATTATCCATGGAAGCGTTCACCGAAGGACGCAGTGTTCCGGCATGCAGAGAACCGGAAGTGGTTTGCACTGGTGATGTCTGTCGGAAGAGATAAGTTAGGCATGCCACAGACAGGACAGATTGATATTATGAATGTAAAGTGTGATCCAGCTTTGATCGGTTCATTGCTTGGAGAATCCGGTTTTTTCCCGGCATATCATATGAACAAAGAAAACTGGGTTACAACTGCATTAGATGACAGTGCATCCGATGAGAAAATACGGATGCTGTTGGATATGAGTTATACAGCAACGGCTGGAAAGATACAAAGCAAGAGGACAGGTGGAGAAAACAGATGAAACTGAAAACAAGACTGATTATATCATTTTGTATTATTATATTTGTTCCGGTCTGTCTGACCGGAGTGGCACTTTTTGGTTTCCGTAATGTGCAGCTGCGGGAAATCGAGCAGACCTACGGCGTGGGCGATAACAGTGATTACACCTACCTGACGAATTCCGTACAGCTGTTAAGCCGTTATACGAAGGATATGTGTAAGACGATTTCAGAAAAGGCAAAGGCAGCCCCGGATAATTTTGAGGACGTGACATATCTGAATGAACTGAACAATCAGTTGAAGGAGAAGTATTCTTACCTGATTGTACGAAAAGGAAGCAATATTATTTTTGAAGGGAATGGAGAAGATCCGATTCCGGAAAACCGGCTTCCGGGTTATGGAGACGGGAATACGAATGTGGAATCCGGCTGTTTTTTAGATGGTGAATCGCAGGCATTGGTAAAGCAGATCGATTTTCAGTATTCCGATCAGGACAAGGGTACGATTTTTGTTGTGACAGCAACGCACAGCCTGATTCCGGAGATGAAGGAGCTTGTGATCGATATCATTATCTCTGTGATCCTGATACTGATCTTTACGGCAGCCATGCTTACGATATGGATCTACCGTGGGATCATCGGACCGATCAAGAAGTTAGAGGTTGCAACACAGAATATCAAGGAAGGTAATCTGGACTTTGTTGTAGAGGCAGAGAATGAGGATGAGATCGGAGAACTGTGTCACAACTTCGAACAGATGCGGCAGCGGCTGAAGGAATCCACCGAGGAAAAGATCGCAAACGAAAAGGAAAACCGTGTATTGATCAGCAACATTGCCCATGACTTAAAGACACCGATCACAGCGGTGAAGGGATATTCGGAAGGACTGATCGATGGTGTTGCAGATACACCGGAAAAGCGTGACAAGTATATCCGCACCATTTATAATAAAGCCAATGAAATGGATACGCTCTTAAACGAGCTGACTTTGTACTCGAAGATCGATACGAACCGTATTCCGTATAATTTCAATAAGATCAATGTGGCAGAGTATTTTGATGATTGTATCGAAGAGGTAGGTCTTGATCTCGAATCGAAGAATATCGGACTTTCCTATTTTAACTATGCGGAAGATGATGTGATGATCATTGCCGATCCGGAGCAGTTAAAGCGTGTCATTCATAATATAATAGGAAACTCCATAAAATATTTAGACAAGCCAAAGGGCTTTATCAACATCCGGGTAAAGGATGTGGGTGATTTCATTCAGGTGGAGATTGAGGACAACGGAAAGGGAATCGCAGCAAAAGACCTGCCATATATTTTTGATCGTTTCTATCGTGCGGATGCATCCAGAAATTCCGCAACAGGCGGAAGCGGAATCGGTCTTTCGATTGTAAAAAAGATCATCGAGGATCATGGCGGCAAGATCTGGGCAACCAGCAAGGAATCAACAGGTACGATCATGTACTTTGTTATTAGAAAATATCAGGAGGTACCAAATGAGTAAGGTATTGATTATTGAAGATGAAGAAGCAATCGCAGAATTAGAGAAGGATTATCTGGAGTTAAGCGGATTTGAAGTTGAGATTGAAAATAATGGAGAGACAGGTCTGAATCGTGCCTTAAAGGAAGACTTTGACATGTTTATTTTAGACCTGATGCTTCCGGGCGTGGATGGATTCGAGATCTGTAAGCGCATCCGTGAAGTGAAAAATACACCGGTGCTTATGGTATCTGCCAAAAAGGATGATATTGATAAGATCCGCGGACTGGGACTTGGTGCAGATGACTATATCACCAAGCCGTTTTCACCAAGTGAGCTGGTTGCACGTGTAAAGGCACATCTGGCACGTTATGAACGCCTGATCGGCAGCAATGTGCAGGAAAATGAAATCATAGAGATTCGTGGTATCAAGATCGATAAGACTGCACGCCGTGTCTGGGTCAACGATGAAGAGAAGCCGTTTACAACGAAGGAATTTGATCTGCTTGTATTTCTGGCACAGAATCCGAACCACGTATTTACGAAGGAAGAACTTTTCAAAGAGATCTGGGACATGGAGTCCATCGGAGATATTGCAACGGTAACAGTACACATCAAAAAGATCCGTGAAAAGATCGAGATGAACACAGCCAAGCCGCAGTACATTGAAACGATCTGGGGAGTAGGCTACAGATTCAAGCTGTAGGGCTTGAATCGTAAGAACAGGTATATTTTATGAATGAATTAGAGATTTTATTTGAGGATGCATCCATCCTCGTCTGCTATAAACCATCCGGTGTTGCAGTGCAGACGAAGCGTTTCGGGGAGCAGGATATGGAGAGCCTGCTCCGCAATTATTTAGCGAGAAAGGGCGAAAAGCCGTATATCGGGATCGTACACAGACTTGACCAGCCGGTTGAGGGTGTTATGGTATTTGCGAAAAGTCCAAAGGCTGCGGCAGAATTAAACCGGCAGATGCAGCAGCGGGGATTTGGCAAGTACTATTACGCAGTAGTTACGGGAACTTTACGGCAGCAGAAGGGAACACTGACAGACTATCTGAAAAAGGATGGACGGACGAATACTTCTTCGGTTACGGATGCGAAAGCAGCCGGAGCGAAAAGGGCAGTTCTGTCATACGAAGTCTTAGGCAGCCGGAACGGACAATCACTTGTTCAGGTACGCTTAGAAACCGGACGGCATCATCAGATCCGGGTACAGATGGCACATGCAGGATGTCCACTGATCGGAGATAAGAAGTATGGAGCAAATGAAGCATCCGGAATGCGGGGAATCGCACTTTGTTCTTATCATATTGATTTTATTCATCCGGTAACAGGTAAAAAGCTGTTGTATGAGATTACTCCAAAGAGCAGTTTTTTTGAGGACTTTCAGGCAGAACTTGCTGCTCATACAGATGGTGGAAATTAACAGTACAAAAACAGGATAAAAGGTGACATCCGGGACATACTTTTTCTATGAGAATAAGAATGGAAAAGGCGTGGTCGGATGTACTGAAACTGGCAGGAATTACAATCGTGGTATATTGCGGAATGCGTTATATACTTCCGGTCGTAGTTCCTTTTTTGTTTGCAGCTATCCTTGCCGTTTTACTACATCCGGTCGTTGATAAGTTAGAAAAGAAAATAAAATTGCCGCGTGGGCTTTTCAGCTTTCTTGTGCTTGCCGGGGTCGTGCTTTTGATCTTACTGCCGCTTGGCTGGATTCTTTGGAAGCTTTTGCTGGAAGCATGTAGTTTTCTGGGAAAATATGAACTCTGGGAGGGAAAGATCCGGCATATCTGGTGTGAATGCTGTGTGTGGATGGAAGAACTGACCGGAAGGCAGGCAGATTTTATCGAAGCATGGGGAGAAATGCGTGTCGAACAGATGTCAGAGGTAATGGGAGCAAAGGTGCTTCCTGTTTTGCTGGACTGCTCTGTTTCCGGTATCCGTTATCTTGCAGGTATTGCGTGGAAGCTGCTTGTTACACTTGTGGCAGCGGTGATGATCCTTGCGGATTATAAGAATCTGAGAAAGTGGTTTGACCGGACTGTTTTCGGAAGGATCTTAAAGCGTCTGGGGACAGATACGCTTCATGCGGGCGGAACTTATCTGAAAGCACAGTTTTTGATCATGCTCGTTATTACTGCGATCTGTGTCCTTGGACTTTTCCTGACCGGGAATTCCTATGCATTACTTGCAGGAATCGGGATCGGAGTGTGTGATGCACTGCCGTTTTTAGGCACAGGCACGATATTTTTCCCATGGCTTTTCATCTGTATTTTTCAAAAAAAATATATGCTTGCGGTCTGGTATGGGGTGTTATATCTGATCTGCACACTGGTGCGGGAATTTATGGAACCGAAGCTGGTCGGAAAGGGAATAGGAGTGCATCCGCTTATTGTAATCTTCAGTCTGTATGCCGGGATCTGTGTCTATGGTGCATCCGGGATCATTTTAGGTCCCCTGTCGGTACTACTGATCTGGGAGATCTACCGGTTGGACCGGAAAGAGAATGCCGGAGCGTGAAGATGAATTTCCGAAAGAAAAAATGCACAATTATGTTCCGCAAATATCTGCTCTACATAATTGTGCATATGGTTATTCAAAAAATAAATATATCTTATTTGTTGCTGCGTCTCCAGATATGCATCTTCTCTGCTTCTTTGATCAGTTCATCACGGAAGTCCGGATGTGCAACGGAGATGATCGCTTCGCACTTCTGCCAGGTAGAAAGTCCCTTTAAGTTGACCTTACCATACTCTGTTACCAGATAGTGGATGTTTGCACGGGTATCGGTTACGATCGATCCCGGATTTAGGGTAGGAAGAATTCTTGATTTTACCTGTCCGTCCTTGGTCTTGAAGGTAGAGGAACAGCAGATAAAGCTCTTACCGCCATTTGACAGATAAGCACCTAAAACGAAGTCTAACTGTCCGCCTGCACCACTGATATGCTTGATTCCTGCAGATTCTGCATTTACCTGACCGAATAAATCAAGGTCTACGGTATTGTTGATGGAAATAAAGTTATCCAGTGAAGAAATGGAACGGATGTCGTTCGTGTAGCTTACCGGTGCACTCATAAGTTCCGGGTTCTCGTCTAAGTAATCATACATTTTTTTCGTTCCGGCACCAAAGCCATAGGTCTGACGGAAACGATCGATATTTTTCTTAGATCCGTTGATCTTACCGGCTCTAGCGATATCAACAAATGCATCTACATACATCTCGGTATGGACACCAAGATCCTTTAAGTCAGATTGTGCGATCAGAGATCCGACTGCGTTTGGCATGCCACCGATACCAAGCTGTAAGCAGGCACCGTTTGGAATCTCATCTACGATCAGCTTTGCAACTGCCTGATCTACTTCTGTTGCAGGACCGCCGGCACCAAGCTCTCCGATTGGAGGATTTGATCCCTCTACGATATAGTCAACATCAGAAATATGTACACTGTTTTCAAAACCGCCCAGACAGCGAGGCATATTTTCATTTACCTCAACGATGACCTTCTTAGAAGTCTCGCAGACAGCCATCAGATGGGAAGCATTCGGTCCGAAGTTGAAGTAACCATGCTTATCCATTGGAGCAACCTGGAACATTGCAACATCGTCCGGTGTGGAGGATTCACGGTAATATCTTGGTAACTCGGAGTAACGGATCGGAGAATAGAAAGCACATCCACGGGCGATCATCTTACGCTCGATTCCGGACATATGCCAGGAATTCCAAGTAAAGTGCTCCCCGGCATCCTCACGTTCAAATACAGCAAGTGGTTTTAAAAGAATACCACCACGCAGATTCACATTGGTCAGTTCATCCGTACGTTTTGCGAGTGCAGCGTCAAGTGCATCCGGTGTGCCGGTACACCAGCCGTAGTCAACCCAGTCACCGGATTTGATGACCTTAACGGCTTCATCCGCAGATACGAGTTTTTGTTTGTATTCAGTTGTAAAATCCATCAGAAAACCTCCTATAACTATTCATCACTGCACCTGTCTGCCAAAGAATGCGAAAAAACACTCTTTTTGCAGAAAATGCAAGAATTTTGCTGCCTTTATACTAACACTTGCTGATTGTAAGGTCAAGATTCGGGCGGGGAAATCCACATATAATAGATGGTGTTTTTTGGGAAACATCTCGAAAAAAGAACAAAAACAGTGTATACTAAAGATTCATGGAAAAAGAGATGGAGGAAGTACTTTGAATACAAAAGAAAAATTCATGCAAAAGCTGCCGGTAGTTTTTGCAGGTGCATTGGTTTGCAGTCTTCTGTGGGGAAGCGCATTTCCATG
>JALERL010000025.1 GCA_022764465.1 Lachnospiraceae bacterium
CGGAACTTCCCGGAGAGGTTCACCCCAAGATAGTTCGCCTGTTCCATGATCTCTTCTACGTTCAGGTTCTCCGAATAGAGGATCGTCGATAAGATACGCTCTCTTGAGTTCGTGTTGGTCTCCTCGGTCACCAATGCCTTACAGACGATCTGTGACAGATCGATCAGATGCAGGCTGACAGAGAGTTCAAAAAGAGGAAGTTCAATCTTATTGCAGTAATCCTGCACTGCCTTCGAGATCTGCCCTTCGTTGATCACAAATCCGGCAATATTTTTCTCCTGCATTACCTTTATCATCGTAAGGATCTTCTCATCATGGCCAGTCAGGCTCTCATTCGTTACAATGACCAGTTCTTCCCCATGGATCAGCTCTGTCACATCGAAGTCCTCCGACAAGCATTGTACACAGTCCGCAAAATAGATCCAGCGGATATTGCGGTCGATGCCCTTTTCCCCTGCCACAAGCTTCATGCCGCCACGTATCTGTTTCATATTCATCAAGTCTTCACAATTCATGTTCTATCCCTCTTTCGTATAATCGAGTAGGAGGGAAAATTAAATAAATTTTCCCGACCTCTCACACCACCGTGCGTACCGTTCGGTACACGGCGGTTCAATCAATTTAACAAGTAACACACCTTTTGGTGTAGTAATCTAACATTGAGACTAATCCAAATCGGGTTAGTCTTTCTTTGTTTATTGCAAAATTCATAACTCTTCGCTGACACACATAAGCTATTCGACTACCTGTATATGCAGTAATCCAAGCTGTATCCTTATCAACTCCAAGTTTCATCAAATTCTTTATACGATTCTGTGGGGTTTTCCACTGCTTCCAGATACACATACGCAACCTATAACGAATTCTTGCATCTAGTTCTTTACAGAGAGTTTTCATACTACCTATCTTAAAGTAGTTAATCCACCCTCTTATAAGCTGGTTGAGTTTCTCCACCTTATAGCTGTTGCTAACACCCCAACTGCGACAGGTGAATTCTTTCATTCTTTTCTTGAACTTCGCTACTGATTTTGCGTGTGGTTTTGCCTTAAACTGATGCGCTCTTGAATCAAAGTAGAAACCGAATCCAAGATATTTTAGTCCACTCGGTCTGTCTACTTTGCTCTTTGTCATGTTAACCTTAAGTCCTAGTTTCTCTTCAATGAATCGTGAAATATTTCTCATGACTCTGTTAGCAGACATTTCACTTCCGACCATTATAATACAGTCATCCGCATATCGTACAAAGTTAAGTCCTCGCTTTTCCATTTCCTTATCGAGTTCATTTAGCATGATGTTTGCCAATAATGGCGAGAGGTTTCCTCCTTGTGGTGTCCCCACAATGGAATCCTCATATTCATCATCAATCATGATTCCGCTGACAAGATACTTTCTTATGATAGAAATAACATCTCCACCCTTGCTGTTCAGCTATATACTTCCTTGTTACCTAGGCGTATTCGGGACTTTCACCCGTTAGAGCACGCCCATGGCGCGCAAACTACAAAAAGGCAGTCTTACCCATCTGGTAAGACCGCCTTTGGTCGTTATTACTATAACGTACCATGATTTTCTCATCCGGTCAAGAACATGTCTTTGATTTTACAGGATTATTTTGCTAGTTCTTTTACAAAGCTTGCGTCGATCATATCACCGCAGTCTACTTTTTTGTCTAATACACCAAGCTCTGTCATAAACTCAAGTACCTTGTTCTGTGTATAGCCCCAGTATGTATAATCGTCTGCTTCGGTAAATGCTTCTACGGCACTCTGTGCGTCCGGAACGAAAAGTCCATCCATCTCACTGTTGAATTCATCTGCATCTACACCCAGCTTATCTGCCATGTATGCACTTGCTTCATCTTTGTTTGCTTTCCAGTATTCGACAGCTTCGAAGTAACTCTTGATCATTGCCTTTACTGCTTCCGGCTTCTCCTTACAGATCGTGTTTGAAGCAGCAAGAATATCGGTGATCAGATCCGGGTTATCCTTGGTTGAGTATAATTCCGTACCACCTGCTGCCTTTGCCTGTGAAAAATATGGATCCCAGATGGAAGCTGCATCACACTGACCGGCTACAAACGCATTACCGGATTCCTGAATCGACATATCAACGATATTGATGTCTTTTTCAGACATTCCGTTTTCATCTAATAAAGTCAATAATAACATATGGTCTACGCTGTAAAGCTGTGTCGCTACCGTCTTACCCTTAAGGTCTGCTACAGACTTGATGTCAGAGGTTGCTACGATTCCTTCACAGCCGTTTGACTTATCGGTTTCAAGGACTACGGAAAACTCTGCGCCCTCTGCAAACGGAGAAATCGTCTCAGAAGATGCATAGGTACAGAAATCTGTCTGTCCACCGATAAATGCATTCGAGCTGTCGGTTGTGGATGAGAACTCCTGAATGTTGACCTTTAAGCCGTTTTTCTCAAAAATGCCTTCCTTATCTGCCAGATAAAACATCATGTTGGTCGGCCACGCTACCGTTCCAAGGGATACCTCGGTCAGATCTCCTGAGCCAGACTGTGTATCGGCTGCGGCGTCACCGGCTGTTGTATTACTTTTACTCCCCCCACACGCGGTAAGGGATGTTGCCATTGCTAATGTAAGAATCACACTTAAGATTTTTTTCTTCATAATCGTCTACCTCATTTCCTCATTATTTGTTGTCCATCAGATACATCAGATCCATTGCAATATTTGCTGCTGCAAGTGCAGTGATCTCACTCTGGTCATATGCCGGAAGCACTTCTACAAGATCTGCCGCTACTACATTGATACCCTTTAATGCATGTAACAGCTTTCTTACCTGTGCGGATGTCGGTCCACCCATAACCGGTGTTCCTGTTCCCGGTGCTGCCGATGGGTCAAGTGCATCTATATCGAAGGTAATATATACCGGCATATCTCCGATGACTGCTTTGATCTTCGCTGCTAAGTCCTCCATATCCATGAATACCGCATCCTGTGCATAGAAAATATGGTAACCGCATTCTGTCATTTCGGTACGGATAAATACCTGTGCGGAATGGGATGGATCGATGCATCCCTCTGCCTGTAAGTCATATGCGAAGTTCGCATGTGATACGTTGCCGTCTGTGCTTGGGGTACTGTCCTGATGGGAATCAAAGTGAAGCAGTGCCAGCTTGCCGTATTTCTCACTTGCGGCACGAACCATTCCATAAGGGATCGTGTGATCGCCGCCAAGTGTCAGAAGCTTGCAGCCCGCATCTAAGATCTTTTTTGCATGGTCATGTGTTTCCTGTAACATAACCTCTGTTGTCTTTGGTCCGACATAATATCCGACATCGCCATAATCAACGATCTTCGTTGTTTCAGCAATCTTATAATCCCACGGATACTTAAAGCAGCATGCCAGTCCGCTCATGTTACGGATTGCTCTCGGACCGAATCTTGCTCCCGGTCTGTTTGTTACACCGCTGTCAAACGGTACACCCATGATCGCGATGTCTGCTCCCTCTACATCCTGTGTAACCGGAAATGAATTAAAGCTTGGGATTCCTCCATAATGTAAATGCTCTTTTACGTTGTATTCCATAAAAATCATCCTCCTATCTAATCTCCTGATAAACAAAAAAGACGCTTGGGATCTCTCCTTAGCGTCTTTGCTATTTGTTTTCTTTGTTTTGTTGCACTTATTATGCAGCCATTTTTCTTCTTTTACAATGTTCCTGCTGCACAAAGAAATTCGTCTGATTGGCACGAATGCACAAATGCAGTTATTCGGTTGTACCGGACAGCTCCTCATAGGAAAGATTCTGCAGCACCTGCCTGCCGTCTATGATCACACCCGCCTGATTTTCGGTATGGAAAATAACCTGGATCACGCTTCCCTTGGAATAATGCCCTGCCGGATCAAAATAGTACTTGCTTTCGATCACATCCGGCAGATGAAGATCGGCATACAGGATTCCTTCTGCCTTTTCATCCAATTCATCGGTCAGCCGCCTTCCCATCGGATCATAGATCGCCGATAAACCGCCTCCGACCGGGATAAATTCTCTCTTATAAGTATCCGTTCCGCACATAGCCTCTAACTGATCCTCTGTATAAGGCTGGCTTGCCGCAAGGACAAAGGTTCCGGTCACAACTGCATACTGCTGGCAGGTACGGATAAACGTATCTCTGTGATACATATGCTGTTCTCTGGTAGAGCCTGCCGGCCAGGATGCCACATGAATCTGCTCATTTTGTGCTGCCATCACAAGCTGTGCTGCAGGCATCAGATTCTCCCAGCAGAGCAGACCTCCACATCTGCCAAGCGGTGTGTCTAAGACCTTCATCGTACTTCCGTCTCCTTCTGCCCACACTGTCCGTTCCGCATTCGTCGGCTTGATCTTGCGGTGCTGTCCGATCAGATTCCCGCGGTCATCAAACCAGAGCTGTGCCAGATACAGGCTGCCCATATCACGCACGGTTGCTGACATGCACACATACATATGATTTCTTCTTGCCGCCTCCCCGATCTCCTTTAACTCCGGTGAAGGAAGCTCTAATGCATTTTCATAAAACTTTTTGAAAAACGGCATGCCATACACGGTCGGATCACCGAGATCTAACCACCATGGGAAACCCGGCAGGAAGGATTCTGGGAAAGCGAGAAGCTCTACGCCTTCCTTGCCTGCCTCATCGATATATCCGACTGCTTTTTTTACAGACTTCTTAAGATCTAAAAAGACCGGTGCTGCCTGAATGACCGCTGCCTTTATCTTCTGCTTCATCGCTGTCCCCTTTCACCTGTAGTAATATTTTATCCGGCAAAATCAACTGCCACCGCACGTACCGGTGATCCATCCACTCCGGTCAGCTTAAGCGGTAAAAATATAACAAATGGTTCTGCAAAATCAATCTCATCAAAATGTGCCAGATTCTCTGCGATCAGTCCACTCTCCCTTGCATACATTTCGTGAACCGGAAACTGTGTACCACCCGTTTCATCTAAATTAATCGCATCGATTGCAAGCGTACGTATCCCACTTGCCAACAGATACTCGCCTGCTTCTTTTGACAGATACGGATGATCAAAAAAACGCTCCTCCCCCTCATAGCGGTACCAGTCTGTCCGGAACATCACAATATCCACCTGCCTGATCTGATCCTCATACTTCTTCACTTCTTCTAAGGTAATTGCCTCGCGCTCCTTCTTATAAGAAGCATCTATGACAAGCGCATTTCCCATAAAATAAGACAATTCCATCCGGTCTACTGTTTTCGCATCACTCTTAAAATGATACGGTGCATCCACATGCGAACCGGACTGCGATCCGATATGTACATTCGACAGATTATAGCCGTCTGCTTCCTTCGTGGTCGCAACGGTAATGTCTACGACCGGATCACCCGGATAAACAACTGTTCCGTTTCGCAGTTCATGGGATAAGTCAACAATCTTTTTTATTTTCTGCATCTAACCAACCTCTTTTACACGAATCATTCTATTTTGCCTTAAGCGCATCCGGGCTTATTTTAATTCCTCATAGACTTCCTCAAATAAGGAGCTGTCAAACAGATCACTGTAATTATCCGGTGCTTCACTGATCAGTCCATTATCCTTTAAGAAGCCGCCAAGCATCTCGGCGCAGTTTTCCAGATTGACATAGCTGTCACCATCCTGAAAGGCTTCTACATTTTCCTCCATGGTTCTGACATCACAGCCATCCATCAGCGTCTGAAACTCATCCGGTGTCACCTCTGCATGAGCAGATACCGCCTTTGCGAATTCATCAAAGTTATTCTCATATGCATCACGCGCATTGTACCATGCCTTCATTACGGACTTCATCTCGTTGCGCTTTGTTTTTAAGGAATCTCCGTTGACTGCAAGCACTGCCGGGATCAGACCTTCATACTCCTTATCCCCGGAGGTTGCAAGAATATTGCCGCCGGTTTCCTTCTGTGCCATGGAAAGGGATGGCTCCCAGACTGCTGCCGCATCAAGAGAGCCGCTGATAAATGCGTTTGCAGCATCTCCGGTCGACATGTTGACAAGGTTTACATCATCTGTGGTAAGTCCTGCATTCTCTAAGCATTTTAAAAGTAACAGATGATCACTGCCGCCAAATTCAATTCCGATATTTTTACCCTTCAGATCCTTTGCATCCTTGATGTCACTTTTTGCAATGACACCATCTGCACCGGCGGAAAAGTCCTGCACCATGACAACCTTGATATTACCTCCGTTGACATAGCCCGGAATAATATCTGCAAGTGCCGGTACAAACATATCCACACTGCCTGAGATCAGTGCATTTAATCCATCCGAGTAATTCGAAAACAGCTTTACCTCTACGTCAACACCCTGCTCTTTAAAGTAGCCCAGATCATCAACTGCAAGCCACCAGTAGCTGCCCGGCCAGTCGTTGATACCCAGCACGATTTTTTCTGTGTTCTCTGTCTTTGCAGCTTCGGTTGCTGCTGCACTGCCTGTGTTCGTATCTGTGCTGCTTTTTCCACAGGCACACATGGATACGGTCAATACCACTGTCATTACGATCGATAATAATTTTTTCTTCATATTCATTTAAACCTCCTCTTTTTTAATACATTTCAGTTAAAAATAAAGTGTGCGCTTGCTTTTGCTGTATAGGCTATACAGCAAAAAAGACGCCCGGTCTTTCGACCGAAGCGTCTTTGCTGTTTTATGTTACGACTATCCTATCACGCATATTGTTTTCCTGTAAATGGCTTTTCTGAACATGTTTTATTGTGCACCGGACACAATTGGATTTCCTGCCTTCCGGATCATTAAAAGAATGTCCTCTAACTCCTCTTCGCTAAGTCTGGTATATTCGGAAAGTTCCTTGATCGTCGGCTCTTTCCCGTTTTCTTCTGTCAGATATTTTTTCGCTTCATTCACCAGCGTGACTTTACCAACCATGGCATGCTCACTGTCATCCTCTCCTGCAAGCTCTGAAATACTAGACTTCATTGCCATCTCTACCGCATCCTCTAATTCCTGCTCTACATCCAGATCTTCGCTACATCCACACAGCTCTGAAAGACGTAAAAACAGGCTCATATTTCCCTCCTGTACTACATCCTCGAAGCCTTCCGCTGTTGTTGCAAGCCGTTTGGCAATCTCAAGCACCTTCGGCAGCCACGCATTTGAAATCTCGGATATGAGCTTCTCGTCTCCGGCTAACAGCTTCCGGTACATGTCCTGTAACTCTGCATCGGAATAGGTCTTAAGTCCCTTTAATTCTTCCAGATACATACGGAACATCTTAGAATCCGGCAGGCACTCTGTTTCCTTCCCGGACTGTTTTTCTGTCTTCTGCTCATCCCCTGCCGCAAGTCCCTTTTCTTCTTTTAAAGACTGCTCGATCTCATCGATCACGCTGACTGTTGCTGAAGCATCTTCCGCTTCTGTCTCCGGTTCGCTGTCCGCTTCCGGTTCCGGTGCCTCGTCCTCATGTGGTGTCAGTAAGAATTCCAACACCATATCCTCCTGTTCCTTTGTCAGCTCCATTTCCTTAAAATAGCTTAAGATCTCTTCTCTTGACATTGGCTCTGCTGCTGTACGGATAATCTCGCCAACTTCACGTATTGTTTCGGTAAATGTATTCTGATCTAACATGACTTTCTTCCTTTCCTTACTTCCTTGATTACTTCTTCCATGCGCTTCTGATCCCAGATCTGTGGTACCGGATACAGTGGATTCGCCTCCCTTATCGCATTCCGGGCAAGCAGCGGAATATCCGCTTCCTGTATCTGGTCAAGATGATCCGGTATACCCATCCTCCGGCCTCGTTCCCTGATCTGCCCGATAAATGCTTCTGCCTTTTGCGCATCATCTGATCCATCAATTCCAACTGCATCTGCAAGCTCTGCGAGTGACTTTTCGACGCTCTTCCCATATGCCTCAAGCACAACCGGAAGGATCACTGCATTCGCAAGTCCATGGGAGATGCCATATCTGCCACCGACTGCATGGGCGATCGCATGTACATAACCGACCATCGCATTTGTAAACGCAACCCCGGCATAAGAAGAGCCGCGTAACATTGCTGACCTTGCTCGCTCATCCGTCCCATCCTCATACACAAGCGGCAAGTTCTCCCATATCAGTACCATTGCCTTTTTCGCATAATCTCTGGCATATCTGCTGCCGTACCGGTTCGTATAGGATTCGATCGCATGTGTCAGTGCATCCATTCCTGTCTCCGCGGTCAATTTCTGTGGCAGGGTAACAGACAACCTTGCATCAAGAACCGTATACGCAGGCACCAGACAAAAATCTTCCACCGGATACTTGCTCTGTGCCTGTCCATCTCTTACGACTGCTGCCATCGTTACCTCCGAACCGGAACCTGCCGTCGTCGGCACTGCTAGAAAAAGCGGCAGCTTTTTCCTGATCCGGAAGATTCCCTTCATCTGCGGTATGCTTTTCTCCGGGCGCACGATACGTGCTGCTGCGACCTTGGCACAGTCTATCACAGATCCTCCTCCGATGGCTGCGATACCATCACAGTGATGCTCCTTATAACAACAGACTGCTTCCTCTATATGATCAATATCCGGTTCTTCCCGGATACCGGAATAGATCGTATAAGCAATCCCTTCCTGCTGTAATCCGGCAAATAAGTCATCTAATGCACCCCGCCGCAATGTTCCCGGTGTGGTGAGAATCAAAAGATTGCTTTTTCCTTCTTCTTTTGTGATCCAGATGATCTGCATCAGGCTTCCGCTCCCCTCACAGATCCTTGGAAGTGGACAGGGATGCAGACGCAGGAATACACCCACACAAGCCTGGATGATGCGGTAAAAACCATTTCTTACCATAAAATTATCCATGCCTTTCCGTCACCTGCAAACTTTGGGCTGCAGGCACAAATTTGCGCGTGAAAATTTATTTTCAACCCTATTACTCCTATTGATTTGTAGGAGAAATCTTCTTAAAATTATATACGATTCGCATACCACACAGAAATTGATACATTTGTGACTTATGAAGAATCTTAGATTTTCTTAATGTTCTGTAAAACACCTAGCAATGCAGCAACAGGACGTTGCTGCAAACAAAAGCCGGGGCATGGACGCCACGTCTTTTGTGGTTGCGGGCGTAGAAATTATCTTGGCAGAACATATAGAAAATATTAGATTCGGAATTCGGAGCAAATATAACAATTTCTGTGTAGTATGAAAATGCATCGCTATAAGAAGATTTTCCCTACAAATCCTGTGACACAAAAAAGATGAGATTGCTCTCATCTTTTCGTATAAGCTATGTTCTGTTATCGTACCTGTCGATACCGGAAAAGCTGTTGCATGTCCTTATTATACCGACACACTGATTTTGTGTCAATCCCAAGCCTGACTGCTACGCTTTACGCACGATATTTTCCAAAAAATACTGATGTACGCGCAGGTCGTCCGTCAGTTCCGGATGGAATGCTGTTACAAGCTGGTTTCCTTCCCTTGCTGCCACGATCTTTCCATCGACCTGTGATAAAATCTCAACACCATCGGCAGCCTGACTGATATACGGTGCACGGATAAAGGTCATTGGCACATCTTTTTCGTCCGCAAAGTCTGCGGTTGCATAGAAGCTGCCAAGCTGTCTGCCATATGCATTCCGTCTGACTGTGATATGCATCGTCTTTAAGTTACTCTGTTTCTTCGTCGGATTCTCGATCTGGTCTGCTAAGAGGATCAGTCCCGCACAGGTTCCAAATACCGGGAAACCTTCCTGTATCTTTTTCTTCAGGGGTTCCTGCATTCCAAGCTCACCAAGCAGCTTGCCCATGACCGTACTCTCACCGCCCGGCAGGATAATACCGGAGAGATCCTCCGTAAGATCGTTCAGCTGTCTAATTTCCACCGGTTCTACGCCGAGATCTGTAAGCATCTTCGCATGCTCAATGAATGCACCCTGAACGGCTAAAACTCCTATTTTCATTATTTACCACGCTCCGCCATCAGTAATTCGATCTCGCTTTCATTGATTCCGACCATTGCCTCGCCAAGATCCTCAGAAAGCTCCGCAAGCAGCTTCTTATCTGTGTAATTGGTTACTGCCTGTACGATCGCAGCCGCACGCTTTGCAGGATTGCCGGACTTAAAGATTCCGGAACCAACGAATACACCCTCCGCACCAAGCTGCATCATCAGTGCTGCATCTGCCGGTGTTGCAACACCACCTGCCGCAAAGTTTACAACCGGAAGATTTCCATTTTCTGCAACAGATACAACGAGATCATATGGTACCTGAAGTTCCTTGGCTGCGTTGTAAAGTTCATCTTTGCTCATAGAGGTCAGTCTGCGGATCTGGCTCTGGATCAGTCTCATATGGCGGACTGCCTGAACAACATCACCGGTTCCCGGCTCTCCCTTGGTACGGATCATGGATGCACCCTCGCTGATTCTTCGTAATGCCTCGCCAAGATCCTTTGCACCGCATACGAATGGAACGGAAAATGCATTCTTGTCAATATGATAAATATCATCTGCCGGAGATAATACTTCACTTTCATCGATGTAATCGATCTCGATCGCCTCTAAGATCTGTGCCTCTGCAAAGTGGCCGATACGGCATTTTGCCATAACCGGAATAGATACTGCCTCCTGGATTCCCTTGATCATCTTCGGGTCACTCATACGTGACACACCGCCTGCTGCACGGATGTCTGCCGGGATACGCTCTAATGCCATAACTGCACAGGCACCTGCCTCCTCAGCGATTCTTGCCTGCTCCGGTGTTGTTACATCCATAATAACGCCGCCCTTTAACATCTGTGCCAACTGCTTGTTTAATTCATAACGTTCATTTGTTTTCATGGTATATTTCCTTCCTGTCTGTTTTCGTTTTCTTTGTTGTCCTTCATTATATTCCTATCTGTCTTTTTAAAAACATCCAGTTTTGTTATTTTTAACCATGCCAATTTTTAAATACAAGAATCACATTGTTCCTATTCCTATCGAGGAAATACATATGATATAATGTTCGCGAAGGCAAAAGTGAGCATACAGTCCAGTCAACTATAAATGCTTGCATAATATAGTTGACCGGGATGTATGTGAACGCGCCCGCGAGTCCTAAAAACTGAAAGTTTTTCGGACTTTTGCCGGAGCTGTTACGCATATGATATAATGAGCGTAAGCAATGAGCAGTGCCAAAAGTGGATCAGATAAAATTGTCTGCTTGCAGAGTATATTTTATCTGGTACACTTTTGATAGTGTGAAGCACGGACAGTTCGAAAATGCAACGCATTTTCGAACCTGCACTGCGAATGAAATTCATGCACTACAAATGAAACACAAATGGAGGAAAATGTCTATGAAAAGAAAACGATTCTTAAGCGGAATCATCACCTGCGGTCTATCCTGTTGTATGCTTCTGACCGCCCCAACCGAAGCTGTATGGGCAGCAACCCAGAATGTTGACAGCGCAGCTCTTGAAGCAACCGATTTTACAGCTAACGCCGCCAACACGGTTACCGTTATTGCATATGGTGATGATGCAGATCTTCACTGGAGCATAAACTCATACGGTGAACTGTATATCTCCGGCACCGGAAATGCCGATGCCAAGCCATGAATGGCATACCAGAACCAGATCAAAAGCGCATACATCAGCATGACCAGTTTTACATCTATGAAAGAATTTTTTAAGGGTTGTACTGCTTTAACATATGCGGATTTCTCCGGGTCTGATTTTTCAGACTGTATGGATATGTCCCAGATGTTCTATGGATGTAAAAACTTACTGGATATAAATCTCCAGACAGATGCAGACAATCATACAATCGTCAATACTGGCAATGTTACAAACATGGAAAGCATGTTTAACGGATGCTCCAGTTTACAATCCGTGCATCTAAATGATTTTAATACCAGCAATGTCACAAGCATGGCACGTATGTTTGAAAGCTGCAGCCAGTTAGAATATATCGACCTGTCATCCTTTGATGTAGGCAAGGTCACCACCATGGCACAGATGTTTGAAAATTGTTCTGTTTTAGCTGAACTGGACTTATCAAACTTCCGTCCTGTTTGCACAACAGATATGAGCGCAATGTTCTTTGGCTGCACACACTTAGGCAGCATTAACCTGACCGGCTTTGACACAAGCAGCGTGATAAAGATGCCTAGCATGTTTTCCGGCTGTAAAAATCTTTATGAGATCAATCTGTCTTCCTTCAATACCTCAAATGTAACAGATATGTCCGGTATGTTTGCTGACAGTAACTTTGGCTCTTTAGACCTTTCTAATTTTGATACACGTAAAGTAACCAGCATGTCCGACATGTTTGCATACTGTAACAATCTGACCAATATCAATCTATCCAGCTTTAATACTGCAAATGTAACGGATATGACCGGTATGTTTTCCTATATTTCCTGCAACAGTCTGGATCTATCGAGCTTCGATACGAGCAAAGTAACGAAGGCAAATCATATGTTTGCAGGCACTCCATTTGAAACACTTAACTTAAGTAATTTTGATTTTAGTCAATTAAAATCTGCGGAGCATATGTTTGACGGTCTTACAAGCCTCACCAGAATCCAGACCCCGAAGCATACACCCGTCAGCATTGTTCTTCCAGTGACTATGTATAGTGAGACCGGAAAAGAATACAATAGTCTTCCGCTTAATAACAACAGCAGTCTTACACTGACCACAACAAAGCCGGCACCTGCACCGCAAACCATAACCTATTATGTTTCCTTTCAGGGCAATCATGCAACCAGTGGCCATATGAATAAACAGAAGATCACCTATGGTTCAAATACCTTATTCACTGCTAATGCCTTCAAACGAACCGGCTATAACTTCACCGGCTGGAGTTCCACACCAGATGGCAAGGGCACTATCTACAAAGACAAGGCAGACGCCAGCACACTTACCCAGCTAAATGGTACTACTATCACCCTTTATGCACAGTGGAAACCGATCAGTTATTCGATCAAATACAAATTAAATGGTGGAACAAATACGAAGAAAAATCCATCGAAATATTCGATCGGAAGTTCGACCATTACATTAAAAAATCCAACCCGTAAAGGCTACTCCTTCAAAGGCTGGTATACCGATTCCAAATATAAAAAGAAGATCACAAAGATCAACAAAGGCTCCACCGGAAGTAAAACACTCTATGCAAAATGGACTGCCAATAAGTACACCATTACCTTCAATGCCAATCACAAGAAAGTAACCGGAAAGACAAAGGCTCTGTCCTGTACTTACGGTAAGAAGCATAAACTTACCGCAAATGGCTTTAAGTGTAAAGGTTATAAGTTCACAGGCTGGAGCACCAATAAGAAAGGCTCCGGCAAAAAATACAAAAACAAAGCCGAGATCAAGAATCTGACTACAAAAGCCAATGGGAAAATCACGTTATATGCACAGTGGAAAAAAGTAAAATAAGCGGAAAGCCTAGCCATGATTTGGCTAGGCTTTTACTATATCCCTATGATTTGGGAATAAAGTGTGCGCTTGCCGCACACTCTCGCGCCCGAGCGGATGCATCGCATAATCTTCCACTCCGCGAGGTGCGCATCTTAACTTCTAATGAGTGAAGTATGAAATTACAATTACCAATCAGACATTTTTCTATCCATTCGGGCGGGTTTTATCCGGTAAATACCAAAAAGGCTCCGCACCATGCAAGCATGGGCGAAGCCTTTCATATTGATCGCATGGCTCATTGCCAACGCGAATATTATCTCTTTGTTAACGTTTTGAGAGCGAGAAAAGCCCTGAAACAAGGGATTTGTTGGTAGCAGTGTTGCATATGTGTTTTATGTTGAGGACTGCCCACAACTTCCTTTAGCTTCCATATATTTCAAATCTATTTGTCAATTTCACTTTTAATTG
>JALERL010000026.1 GCA_022764465.1 Lachnospiraceae bacterium
AATATCGTTGTGAATGTGTTATTGTATTCATGACGGTTAAGTACTCCTTTTTGTTAGGGTTTTGGTTTGGCGATTAAAATTCTAATGTACTTAACCGTTTTTGTATAGTGTTAGGGTGTCACATCAATTGTAACCCTACAATTCCCTTTTTTAGAATCTGAAATTGTCATAGTCTTTTCGGAGAAATTTGTGATATAATGAATTCTTACGAATTCATCAAGAAGTTTCTTACGAAACTTTGTATGTGCAAAAACATGCACAAAATCGATGATGTTACAATAAAAACCACGAACAAGTGTTCTGAAATAAATATAACACATGACATCTCAAAAAGCAAGAGAAAAACGAACATATATTCGGAAAACAGGAGGAACATATGGCAACACTGGGAATACCGGCAAATACGATCGCTGTATTACAGAAGTATAAATTTAATTTTCAAAAGAAATTCGGTCAGAACTTTCTGATCGACACCCATGTATTAGAGAAGATCATTGAATCCGCAGGAGTCACAAAGGATGACTTTGTCTTAGAGATCGGGCCGGGTATCGGTACGATGACACAGTATCTCTGTGAGGCGGCGCGCGAAGTGACAGCAGTGGAGATCGACACGAATCTGATCCCGATCTTAGAGGATACGCTGTCAGCCTATGATAACGTAACGGTGATCAATCAGGATATTTTAAAGTTAGATATTAAGGCACTAGCCGAGGAAAAGAATGGCGGCAGACCGATCAAGGTCGTTGCAAATCTTCCATATTATATAACAACCCCGATCATCATGGGACTTTTTGAAAGCCATGTACCGATTGACAGTATCACGATCATGGTGCAAAAAGAAGTGGCAGACCGTATGCAGGTCGGACCGGGGACGAAGGAATATGGCGCGTTGTCACTGGCAGTGCAGTATTATGCGAAGCCGGAGATCGTTGCAAATGTACCGCCAAACTGCTTTATGCCAAGACCGAATGTCGGAAGCGCAGTGATCCGTCTGACAAGACATGAGCAGGTACCGGTAGAAGTAACGGATGAAAAGCTGATGTTCCGGCTGATCCGTGCATCCTTCAACCAGAGACGTAAGACACTGGCAAACGGACTGAACAACTCACCCGAGATCCACCTCAGCAAAGAAGTCATCCAGCAGAGCATCGAAGAATTAGGCGAACCGGTCAATGTCCGCGGAGAAAAACTGTCACTGGAGCAGTTTGCAGAATTAAGCAATATCATATATAAGAAGCTGCACGCATAAGAAGAGGGAAGTGTAACACAGACATCACACTTTTTGCGTTTGCGGAAAGCGTAACAAATAAAAATTATTATAGTGTTTAAATAGCAAAATGCACAAATTATGTGAAACAAACTTTTATTTGCGTTTTTAGCTTGAGTGAAATCCACTGCCTACGAAAACTACAAGTGAGGCCTTTGCTGAACTTGTATGGTTGGAGTTGGCAGTTAGTTCACGAAAAGCGTTGCAAATGTTTGTGGAACATATTTGTGCATTTTGCGTATAAAAAAGTCTTTATTTTTTCCCACTGCATATACTGTTACAGGAGTGGACAGGAGCATGAAGAAAAAAATAAAGACTTTTTTGTATATTGCGGCAGTGATGATCCTGCTTCCGGTCGTGGTCACCATGCTGTTTCATCAGGAAGATTTTCAGAATAAAAAAAAGACCGGAGAAGCTCTTTTTGAAGGGGCAACCGACAAGGACTTTTCTGAAAAAGAAGTAAATGAGGATATTGAAGGCGAGCTGGTTGCAATATTGGCGCGGGAGATCGCCATCAGTAGTAATAAGGAAGCCATCAAGGCACAGGCAGTCATCGCGAGAACGAATCTGGTGGCGGCGAAGCTTGCCGGGAGCGAACCGCCACAGGGACTTCACACCAGTGAGATGATGAAGCTTTTTAAGGAGCAGTCCTTTACAAAATGCTACGAATATCTGGCATCCTGTGTGCAGGAAACAGCCGGAGAGGTTTTAGTAAAAGATAAAAAACTGATCGAGGCAGACTACTTTGCAGTCAGTGCCGGGGCCACCAGAAATGCCGCAGATGCGTTTGGAAAAAAGGGTGCTGCCTGCCTGCAACGGGTAGAATCGAAGCAGGATATTGAATCAGAGGATTTTTTGCGGGTGGAATTCTTAGAAAAGGAGAAGTTTGCTAAGACTTGTATGGAAGCATATCCGGATGCGGATCTTACAGCCGATACCCTGATGGATCAGATCGAGGTGAAGGAGCGGGACGAAAGCGGCTATGTCAATACGATGCGTCTTGGCGAGGTGACAGTGACCGGAGAGGAATTCCGGGTGGCGGCAGGCTTACAGTCGGCGTGTTTTACGATCAAGGAAGTAGAAGGGCAGATCCGTATCGTGACAAAGGGGATCGGTTCTGGTGTCGGCTTAAGCCAGTATGGCGCGAATGCGATGGCAGAAGAGGGCGCATCCTACGAAGAGATTTTGAAAAAATATTATACCGGTGTCTCGATCGATCATTATGAGGATTACATAAATGCCGCAGCAGACACGGACAACTGAATAAAAGCAAAAGAACCGGTTCATACTATTACCATAAAAAGAAATGGATGGTGATCGTATGAAAAAGAGAGGAAATAAATCATTTTGGGGCAGAAGATCCTTCCTGATCGCGGCGGCAGTCATGGTCGTTGCGGCAGCAGCAATGACCTGGGTGTACATGGCCGACCAGTCAAAGCAGCAGACAAGGCTGGCAAAACAGGAAGAGAAAAGAGAGGAGCAGACTGTACCGGCAACGGAAGAGCCGGCAGAAAGCGTAACGAAGATGCTTACTCCGAAGAAAAATGAGGAAAAAATCAAACAGCAGACCGATACGCAGGCAGAGATCGCAAAGACACAGCCGGTGGCCGGAACGGAAGCAGCAACAGAAGAAGCACAGGCAGAGCAGACGATGTCTGTGCAGGATGGCGCACAGAATGCGGATCAGGCGGCAAAGACGGTGGAAAAGGAACTGCATTTTTCATCGGATAACGGCTTAAACTGGCCATTGCAGGGCAATGTGATCCTTAACTACAGCATGGATCAGACCGTATATTTTGCAACCCTCGATCAGTACAAGTATAACCCGGCTGTTATTATCGCAGGTAATGTGAATGACCGCGTAAGCAGTGCCGCAGCAGGAAAGATCACGGATATCACGACAAACGAAGTGACCGGATGTACGGTGACAGAGGATCTTGGCGATGGCTATAGCGCAGTGTATGGACAATTGAAGGAAGTCCCGTATGAAGTCGGTGATTATGTGGAAAGCGGCAGTACGATCGGCTATGTCAGCGAGCCGACAAAGTACTATTCCGTTGAGGGAAGCAACCTTTATTTTGAACTGCAAAAGGATGGAAGTCCGATCGATCCGGTGAACTTTTTTGAGTAGGGACACTACTTGTAAAAACCCTCTTTTACACGTATAATGAAGAAAATAATGATACGAAGAAGAGGAAATCGAGATGGGTTTTGAAGAATATGGACATCAGGTCCATGACTGGTTAAGTCAGCTCTATACAAGCAGAGGCGTACACCCGGACGAGACGATACGGGTGTGTAATCAGATCCTCGAATATGCGAGAAAGTTAGATGATGAGAAGCTTTTAGGTCTGGCCTATTACTATCTGGGCGAGACCTATTATCTTCTTAATAATGTAGACCGGCTTTTTTTGAATGTTTCAAGCTCACTGGTCTATCTGGAAAATACTGGGCAGTACGAACTGATCGCGCGTGCTTACAATATTCTTGCGATCACATCTTACAACCGCGGAAATGCACCGTTTGCAATGGATTATTATCTGGGTGCGCTTTCCTACTGTGACCGTTACCACTTAGAGGAAGTCAGTGTGATGATCCGTATCAACATCGGTATGCTGTACAATGGAAGCGGTGAGTATCAGAAGGCACAGCATTATTTTGAAGAGGCGTATCAAAAGCTGAAAGAAAGGAAAAATCTGCCGGAATATGATGTCTATCTGATGAGTATTTATATCGGAATGGGAAACAGTTACCTGCAAAGAGAGCAGACCAAAAAGGCGCAGGAGTATGAGAACCGGGCGCGGACGGAGTGTTATGACAGGCTTGGTGAGACCGGAAAGACCTGCTTTTTATGCTTTCAGGCAAGACTTTATAATTCTGTCGGGAAAAATGCACAGCGGGATACATGTATCGAAGAGATCCAGAAGCGGGTACACGAGAAAATGGTTGTGCTTGATATTTTTGATGACTTCTATTCCTATTGTGAGATGCTTTTTGAGATCGGACGATATGAAGAGATGCAGGAGGTGCTTGAGTGGTTAGGCGAGCTTGCAGAGAGTACCCATATCATACATATGCAAAAGCGGCTGCTTCGGATTTACATCCGCTATTACAGACTGCGTGGGGACGAGCAGGCGTATTTGCAGGCGTGTGCGCGCTTTTACGAGCTGACAGAGCTCTCCGATAAGGAGAACCGCTACATGGTAAGCTCGGTGCTGACGATGCGGGATAATCTTGAAGAGACGAACCGCCGGAAAAAAGAGATCGAGCGTGAAAACCGCCAGCTGATGCATACCTCAAAAACGGATGCGCTGACCGGGTTGTCGAACCGTTTTGAATTAAATGAGTACGCAGAAGAAGCCTTCCGGCGTTGTGTGAAAAAGCAGTGCAATCTTGCAGTCGAGCTGTTGGATATTGATTACTTTAAGCAGTATAACGATAACTATGGACATCAGGCAGGAGACGCCTGCATCCAGGGAATTGCGCAGGTACTGAAACGCCTGCAGGAGCACGACCATGTATTTGCCGCCCGTTACGGTGGGGATGAGTTCGTGGTGATCTACGAGGGTTACACAGAGTCTGAGACATACGCACTGGCAGAAGAACTAAAGCAGGGAATCTTAGATCTTAATATGGAACACAGGTATTCGCTTGCGGCTGAGGTGGTTACGATCTCGCAGGGAATCTGCTGTGACATCCCGCAGGCGGAACAGAAGGTCTGGGACTATCTGCATGCGGCAGACGTCATGCTCTACAAGGGCAAGAAGTTAAGCAGGAACAGTGTACAGATCGAAGCATATACTAAACTGTAACGATCAATAATCGCAATCGATGCAGCACGTATACGATTGAAGCATCTTATCTGATATGGGTCAGACCCGGGAAAAGTACCATTGATCGATTGCTTGACATATAAGCCTGGCGTATGCCGGGCTTTACATATAGATTTAATAAGTATGAGAAGTTCATACCTGTTAGTCAAAACAGACAGATATAGACTTCTTTTGTAATATAATAAGATTTTGTCGAAAAAAGTTGGATATTTTTAATTGATATATATATTAATAAGTTATAAAGTGAATATGTATTGAGTATTACACACCTTGTACTTTTATATTTAGAAAGGGGGAGTGAACACAACGGTATAATGAAAAATAGGTTGAAAAAAGTAATTATGATATTGATAGTTATTTTTGGATTAATAGTCATACCATATTTAGTCATTATTAGCAATCATAAGGATGTAGGTGTAAATAGTAGTAATCTGATTGTTGCAAAGGTTAACGATTATTGCATATATCAATATGATATTGATAGCATCTTCTCTCAATTTGAGGGTTCCATTAGTAAAGACAAAATATTAACAGACCTTGTCGATGAGTATGTAGTGATTTCACAGGCAGATAATTATCAAGTGAATGTGACAGATGATGAATTAGATGATTTTATATTACAATTTCAACAAGCACAGAAAGCTGCATATCAGATAGGAATAGAGGTATATGGAGAAAAAGAATATAAAAAAAGTCTAAAAGAACAGATGATTTTCGAAAAGGTAAAGGACAAAGTACAGAATAACGAATTAGTAATTAGTGATAATGATGTAACTGACTTTAAACAATTTATGGTAGATTTGGGTGATCAAGTGATCGCAAATATGGATGTGCCAGAAATAAGAGATAATTATCAAAGTGAATTACAGGATTTTCTATTTGAACAATGGATCATTCAAAGGAAAAAAGATGTTGATATTGTTATAAACGACATCAAATAATAATTAAAATAGTATAGGTGTGTGTACTGTTGTTCAAAGTCAAAGGATAGTGTCAAATGACTTATGAAAAACTGGGCTAAAGAAAAAAGGCTCAGATGAACCTTGAAAACTGTAGATATTTTAGGTTGTGGCAGTCTACCGCCACCCTTGATAGCACGAAAAAGAACCGCTGTAGGTTAATCACCGACGGCG
>JALERL010000038.1 GCA_022764465.1 Lachnospiraceae bacterium
TTCGAGAAGTCCGATGCCTGACTGTTCCGGTCGATGGATCCTGCCGTGATCACGGACGGGATGTTTGCCGGTGCATAGGATGCCACGTCACTTCCGTTGTTTCCGGCGGATACGACCATCGTGATCCCTGCTTTGGCAGCATCATCCGCTGCCTTTGTAAGTACCGCGGATTCCGTCGTTGCAAACGCTCCCATCGATACGTTGATGAGATCCGACTGCAGGGCGATCGCACGCTCGATGCCAAGGTATAACTGCAATACCGTACATCTGCCATCTGCTCCTGCCACCTTTACCGGAAGGATCTCTGCCTGATCGCCGCCGATCCCGTCTCCTGCCAGTGCATCCGCGATCAGCCCTGTCACCTGTGATCCGTGTCCGTTTTCATCCCGTACCTCCGCTTCACTGACAAAGCCTTCCGTATCCGGCTCACCGCCAAAAAACTGTCTTAACTTTGCAAGGATGCCCTCCCGGTTATATCCGGTCAGGTAAGGCTGTGCCTTTTCCATCGTGACATCGATCCCCGTATCAACGACTGCGATACATGCCGGCGTCTGACCGTGAAGTGCATCGGCAGATGTCTGTGTATCTGCTTCCACACTGTTTTCATTTTCTTCTGAAATCTCCGTGGCAGCCACCGCCTCTGATCCTTCCTCCTGTGTACCGATCACAGTATCCGGTTCTACAAACAGGATTCCATCCATCTGGCTGTAGGTGCCATATGCTGCCTTTGCATCTGCAGGTGTTGGATAGGAAAGTGCATACAAGCCCGGTGAAGCTTCGATAACAAGCTCTGCACCGAAACGGTCAAAGTCCGGTTCATTACTGCCAACTAACAACACCCCGGTGGCAAAAGAATGATCCGGCTGTCCGGTATCTGGCATCAGTTGCTTTTTTTCATATAAGTCTGTTACCTGTTCTAGCAGTTCACCATAACTGTTCTGGCATCCCTGCCCGGATGGCTCCGTTTGAATCCCGACAGCGTTTACCCATGCATGATCGGATAATCCCATCAGCACCGATAACAGCAGTGCAAGTATTCTTTTTCCCCTTCTCAACTGCTCTCACCTCCTGTACGTTCCAACAATATCGTTCTTTGTGCACTGACACTGCCCTTCTCCCCATTGGGATGCAGATAGGTTTCGACAACCTCGACAGATAACAATCCTCTTTTCTCATCCGCCCGCAGGATACGGACGGTTACATCTGAATTACTGTTCATCTGTAACAATAACAATTCCAAAAAATCTGCAACAAATTCCTCCCTGTTCTGAATTGTATAATGCCCATCCCTGCAAAGCTGCTGCATACTGCTGTTCATTGCCTCTTCCAGCCCAAGTGTCACTTCATCGGTACGGATTGCTCTCCCCTGGATCGTTAAGATTACCCCTAAAAGCAGGGCTAACATTCCAAAGGACACCAGCCCATATATCATCTGCTTCACAACTCTTCTCCTTCCTGCATGCCAGTCTGTGGCAGAACCGGCAGTTGAAACCGCTGTCTGCTACGTTTTCCGTATGTATCCACTGCCTCTACCACCACCTGATACTTTCCGATTTTTTCAAAAGAAAAATCATCCGCTATCTTCTTCCCATCTACCGACAGAACCCTGATCGGAACCATCCTCCCCTGACTGTCCCTTGCATCAAAAATACGACTCCAGTCGATACTCTGCCCTCTTTTGATCCCATAGGTATGACATACGATCAACGGTGCATCCTGCGCCATCAGACTGCTGCATACCCTCCGATCCTCCTGCTGCTCATAACTTTTCCCCGCCTGTGCATTTCCGTGATAAAGTGCCTCTGACAGGATTCCCTTGCTTTCCGTCGCTTCGGAATCTCCTGCATTTCCGCGCAGACATAGGAAAATCAATGCACCCGACACCAGAACTGCCAGTAAGGTCAGCCCATATTCCTGTATGATCAATTTCATAACCTCTCCTTTTACACGATTGCCCGGCTGCACCATTCCATCACATACTGATAGAGATTACCATGTTCCGCAAGAGATGCACCAACCATTCCAAAAACTGCCATTGCTCCCGCCACTGCCAGTAAGATACCTCCATATTCTTCCATAAAATGTTCCATAGACTACTCCTTTCGAATCACTCTGTTTTCCCCTAATATCCACACATGATCTGCATAAGCTGCCACAGTATGCGTATGACAAAACCGCCATAGATCAGAAAAACAATTCCTTCACCGTATTCCTCAAATGCTTTTTTCATATCGCGTACCCCCTGATACAATGTCTGGTCTTATAATTTAAAAATGGAATACTATAATCATAATTCAGCAATACTTCCACCATTTCGATATCCGCTACCTCAATCTGTGCTTCATTTTCTTCGTTCATCTGTATACACTCTTCTCCCTTCTGATATACATAAAGCGTAAGTTCATATCCATCGCGCGCTGCCTGACTGATGCATGCCATCATCACTTCCTTGCAAAAATTACTGTTTTCGATTTCAGCCGCAACAGACTGTCTGTACGCTCTCGCATTACTGCTTTCTAACTGTGTCCCGATGATCCCGCTTCCTAACATAGTAAGCAGCATCAGGAACAAAATCCCGGTAAACACTTTTACAATCTGACTCATTTCTTCCCCCTATACCGATACCTGTGTAAAAAACGTAAATAGAAACAAGGTCATATCACAAAGCAGTTTTCCTGCGCCTGCAACTGCCGGCGATAAGAATAACAGATACATGCCTGCCATTGCATCTTCATCGTATAATTCCTCAGACCGGCGCATCAACTGCTGGTTCCTGACGATCAATTCTTCCATCTGCTGTAATTCATTTCCGCCATTTCCTGTGGAAACAGCATAGAGCATCTTCATCGCAGCCTGTACCTGTGGCAGTGAAAACGCTTTTAAAAAGTCAAGATATGGCTGTACAGATTCCGGCTGTGCGGTAATCTGATGCCAGAATTCCCCAAGTGCCGGCCGGAGCACGTATGGTGCATGCGGCATTGTTTCCGCAATCGCTACCTGCACATTGTTTGTCTGTAACAGCAATGACAGTTCCATCAGCCACTGCGGAAATGCGATTTCAATCTCCCGTTTGATCCGCCTGCCCGCCAGTCTGCGCCCGATCTTATGCTGGTTTAAGAAAAAGAAAAACAACATGCCGCATAGTACAACACCTGTCCATGCCTTTACACATACTGCAACGACACTGCCAAAAAGCGGAACTCCAGAAAGAACCAGGCTTGTCACCGGAATTTTTTTCCCGGTATCATCCACATAATCCTGATACTTTTTTTCCAGCTTCTGATCCGGCTTCTTATATCCGTGACGCAGCCAGTCAACCGCCAGACGCTGATCCGTTCTGGTATAGATCAGCATCAGAAAACCTGCAAAAAGCACCGTCGACATCATCCGTATTCCACTCTGCTCCATATCGAGTCTCTCCGGCAGCAGATAGCCTGCCACCATGCAGATAATCCAAGCGATCCCAATGGCTGTACATACATTTCTTTTTACCTTGGCACATTCCTTCCGGTACGCATCCATACGCATTTTCCAGTGGTTTAGATCCTTCAACAGTAAGAGAAGTACACCATCGTACTCCCCGCCATGAATTTCCGCCTGATACAAAAAGCGATGGATCATCCGCAGCCTGTCATTCGGATAACTGTCTTCGATCTGCTGTAAGCCACATTTTAGCGCATCTTCTTTTTCGTAATCATGCAGCACGGTATGGACTGCCTGCTCTAATACCTGATGCATGTCCCCCTCCGGGAAAAGCTGCAATACTTCCTTTAGAGAAGCAGATAGCTGCCCCTGCCTCGAAAATGCATACAAAAGCTGTTCCATATAGATTTCTGCATCCAGAAGCCGTGCTTTTTCCACTCCTGCTTTTCTGTTATTTTTTAACCAGACCGGCAAGAAAAGCAGCACCATGACAAACAGAACTATCGTATAACCGGCATTCAGACGATACAATCTGCCGGAAAGAAGCACCAATGCGGCTGCAATGGCAAAAATCATACGCTCACACTCCTTTCCCGCGATCTGTCCCCTGCATGCAGGTATCTTCCTAATACCGGACTGATCCATGGATGCAGGATCCCATACCTTTTCATCACTTCTGACACCTGCTGTGGAATCTGCTCAGTCTGTAATTCTCCATCCTTTAAGATCAGATAGACATGATTTTCTCCCTGTTCTCTGGTAAAAAAGCAGACCTGATCCAGATAACGGTAGATATTTCCATCTTCCCGCTGCTTGCGGCGCAGCAGTAAACCAACATCCACATAGCTGTACACATCATTTTCCAACCGGTTCGCATCGTATCTGCTCTCCATCATGTTTAAGATCCGATCCGGTATTTTCCGGACATCATCCGTATGCAGGGTCGTAAAGCCACGGATTCCGGTTGACCAGCACTCCAAAAGTGACTTCACCTCTACCGACCGCGCCTCGGATAACATCAGCCAGGATGGGTTCTGCCGCAGACTTGTCTTAATCGCTGCCGTATAATCAAAGTCCCCGCGAATCCGAAGTTCCACACTGTCCTTTCCCGGATTGATCTTGCTATAGTGCCATTCCGGATTATCCTCAATCGTGATCACACGCTCATGCTTTGGAATAAACTGGGAGAAAAATTTGGCACACTCTGTTTTTCCTACGCCCGGCTCTCCGCAAAAAACCATATTCATTTTTGCATAGACGCAGTTCACCAGAAGTGCCAGCATCTGCGGTGGACAAAAGTCCTCCTGTAAGATTGATTCAATACTCATCCGTACCTTCGGCAGTGACTTGCGGATACAGATACTGCGCCCTGATACCGCAACTGCTTCATGGACGATACTGATACGCAGCGTATCCGTTTCAGCCTCAAGCAGACTGCTTTTCCGGTTAAATGGTTTGCTGACCTCGTTTGCGATCCGGTGTGAAAACTGTTCTACGAATTTTTCCGTGATTCCATGATTTTCCACCGGATAACGCATATTTGTAACATCGGTGATCCATAGCATTCTTCCGTTATAATCAATGTCTGTAACCGTCGGATCCTTCACATACTTCCAGAATGGGCCAAAATATTCCGGCTCCATCCGGATTCCAATTTCGCCATACTCCATTCCTGCCTCCTACTCTACCGTCACATGACTGCCAAGATTATTTAGCAGGGTACTAAATGCCTGATACACCGGACTCTTGTCATCGCTTCCGATCACAAGTGTAATAAGTGCCGCAAGTGCCACGATCGCAATAACCGTAATAATTGCTCCGCCATACTGCTCAAAAATTTCCTTCATATTCAATTCTCCGTCTTTTATGTTGTGTCTGGGATAATGCAGAAGAAACTCTGCTTTGATAAAACGATAAAAAAGATAGCTCTAATCATATCTGTTTTGTCCAAATTTGTAAATACAATTTATACTTTTTTATAAAAATTTACCAATTTTTAAGAAAGATGTGGTATAATGAGCGTAAGCAATGAGCAGTGCCAACGGGGGAGCGAACAAACTCTTCTGCTTGCAGAAAAGAGTTTGTTTGATTCACTGTTGATAGTGCGAATGCACGTACATCGAGAAAATCTCTGATTTTTGAGATGCACTGCTCATCTATTCGCCAGTAAAACAAACATGAGCAGGCAGGGCTACAGCCCGGATTGCGAATGATTGTTGCGATTTCGGAAGTTGATATGTGCAGCACATGCACAGGAATGGAGATTACTATGTTAGAACGTCCAACTAAAACAATCGGCTTTATTCTTCCAAATGCTTCGAATTACTTCGGTCATACACTGATGGAAGCCTTTGAACGTGAACTTTCAGCCCGTGATTACCGGCTGACCATTGCACTTACCAATCACCACATCGAAAAAGAAAAAGAATATCTGCGCTATATGGCACAGACAACCGATGGCATTATGATCATCTCCGATGCAGAATATTATGATATGATCGCGGATGCTGTTCCGACGGATCTTCCGATCCTCTTTCTGAACCGAAAGCCAATGGGCTGTCCATATACATCCGTTATTGAGAATGATTATGCAGCTGTATTTCAGGCAATCTTCGCCCTGATCAATGATGGAAATGAGAACATTGCATGTATCTGCAGGAATCCGGATTTTTCCACCACAAAAGAGATCCTGCATGCTTATCAGACCGCAATGGAGAATTCCCCGGCAGGATACCATGAGGAATGGGTACGCTTCTTCGAAAAGAGCTTAAATGATGTACCGGCTGTTGTAGAGGAATTAAAAGAAGCCGGCTGTACTGCCATCTTTACTGCGTCCCAGACACTGACGGAACGATTTTTAGACTATCTTGTTGTATACAATAAACAAAATCCCGGATTCATGGCACTTGCAGGCTTTGCGAATAACGGACACAATACGTCCTTACAAAAGAGCATTGATATGGTCGCACAGCCGATCAACCAGTTAGTAGACCTTGCCGTCCAGCAGATCATCTATCTGATCGAGCATCCGGATACCGAAGCCAAAGACTACTTCGTAAAAGGTACTTTCCGCAAGCGGATCTACGAATCCTTTTCTTCCCACGGGAAAGATTAAATTGAATGCATCATTTTATACAATAATCTATTGACATAAAGTGTGCGCTTGCTTTTACTATATAAGAAATTTCCTATACGACAAAATGTGAACCAGATATTATATCCGGTTCACATTTTTATTACTATTCTTTATACGCTTATAACTGGAACTGTTTTAAAATGGAATCCAGTTCTTCTACGATTTCCTCATTGGTCTTTAAAGACTCCCCGATGCTCTGGATCGTCTTATTGATCTCACCGGTTCCTACCGTGACTTCTTCAAAGCCTGCTGTCTCCTCTTCAAATACTTCCTTGATCTGTTCAATATTTTTCTGCATCTGCTGCATGCTATTCTGAAGCTTTTCCATATCATTGAAAATTGCAAGCATCTGTTCCTGAAACTGGCTTGCGTCTAAGTGATACTGTTCTCCTGTATTGACCAGTGTATCATAATCTGGCATAACCTGTACATTTACAATATCAAGAAGTTCGAAAGAAGCTTCCGAGAGTTCCTGCACCAGTCCGATCACAAGCTGGTTAATGTCACTGATCTGGCTTGCAGTAGATGCAGACTCTTCTGCAAGCTTTCCAATTTCAGAAGCGACAACAGCAAATCCCTTTCCCATCTCTCCGGCCCGTGCCGCTTCAATACTTGCATTCAGGGATAACAGATTCGTCTGGGAAGAAATATTGATGATCTCACTTGTCAGCTCTCCGATCTTTTCCACCTTTTTCGACTCCTCTATCTTCTCGCGAAGCGTCGCACCAATCTGCTCCATCTGCTGTTTCATATGGTTCTGCTGCATCTGTGCCTGCCCGCGTAGCTGGTCTGCCCTCAGGCTTACTTCCTTTGCATATGTTGACTGCTCCTTTGTCACGTGTAAAATATTCTCAGAAAGACTTTTACTCTCATCTGTCAACTGATAAATCGAAACAACAGATTCATTGGTATCATTCATGGTATTTGCCATATCTTCCATGCTCTTTGTAATATCTGCAATCTCACCGGTTGCCTGCGACATATTCTGCCGGATCAGGGTTGCTGCCTCCAGGATCTGTTTTTCACTGGTACTGACCTGTGTCATCATTCCATGCAGATTCCCAATAAACTGATTCAGACTTCCTGCAATCTCACCAACTTCATCCTTTGACCGGACCGTAAGCTTTTTCGTCAGATTCCCATTCTGACTGGCAAGCTCCTGTATTTTTAAATTGATCTGGCTGATATTTTTCGACAAGAGTCTGCTAAGTAAAATTGCAAGCAAAATACTGATTGCAACACTGAGCAGTTCGATCAGCAGAAGGGTTCTTCCCATACCGCTCATCTGAGTCTTAATCGTTGATACGGAACAGTCGACACCGACAATACCTGCGACTTCACCTGTACTGTCGTGGATCGGTGCAAATCCACTATAAAAGCTGCCCCATTCATCACTGGTAACTTCATCATCGGCTGTGACCTCTCCTGCCAGTGCTTCATCAATCTTATCATAGGTCTCATATGCTTCCCCGATCGCGGCCCCATCTTCGGTATCAGCATCCACGACAAACTGAACCTCTCCATCTTTTTTTCGCATGGTATAGATATATTCCACATCACTTCCATTTAAAAAAGTCTGTAGCTGGCTTAATATTTTCTGATAAGCCTCTGAATCTTCATCCCCGGCATCAAGCGTATCTAATAGATCTCCATCAATATTTTCCGCTGCTATCTTAGCAACATCCATGGTCTGCTGTCTGCTTTTTTGTAACAGAAACTGATTTGTACGATTCAGACTGAATACACCAACAAAGCCCCCTGCAATCAGTGCACCAAGAATCATGCCAAATGATATTTTTAAACGTATGCTGATTTTTCGTTTCTTCATTCGTACAACCCTCCCTCATATTATCTATATTTTATCAATTATCGTCTCCTTCTTCCACATATTTTTACAGATTTTCAACAAAATCTATCATAATCATTTCCATGTCAGAGCAGGAAACGTCCACAATAGCAAAAGGACATATCCCAGACAGATATGCTGCGGATATGTCCTTTTTTATATTGATCTTAATCTTCCTTTGGCATCTTAATCTGGATGTGAACATCCTCTAACTGCTTCGGTTCAACCGTTGCCGGTGCTCCCATCATAACATCCATTGCATTCTTGTTCATCGGGAACGGAATGATCTCACGGATACTCTCTTCTCCGCAGATCAGCATGATCATACGGTCAACACCCGGTGCAATACCTGCATGTGGCGGTGCTCCGTAGCAGAATGCATTGTACATGGCAGGGAACTTCGCCTTCACATCGTCTTCGCCAAGTCCAACCAGTTCAAATGCCTTGATCATGATCTCCGGATCATGGTTACGGACAGCACCGGAAGAAAGTTCTACACCATTACATACAAGGTCATACTGATATGCCAGGATATCTAATGGCTCCTGCTCCTCTAACGCTTTCATGCCGCCCTGTGGCATGGAGAATGGGTTGTGGCAGAATTCCAGTTCACCGGACTCTTCTCCGATCTCGTACATCGGGAAGTCTACGATCCAGCAGAACTCATAGCAGTCTGTACGCATGTGCTTCTCACTTGCTGCACCTAAGAGCTTACGGAGTACACCTGCGGTCTTCTGTGCTGCTAACTTGCTGCCAGCGGTCAATCCGACAAAGTCACCCGGCTTTAATCCTAATGCTGCCTTTACTTCGTCCTTCTTTTCTACTAAGAACTTGGAGATACCTCCAACAAATTCGCCATTTTCATCTACCTTGAACCAGTATGCCTTATTTGCACTCTGTACCTCTACTTCTGCACAGATCTTGTCGATCACCTTACGGGATGCTGCAAATTCATCAACCACGATTGCCTTTACCACCTGACCTGCAAATGGTCCGAATCCGCAATCTGCTAACACATCGGTTGCATCCGATACCAGAAGGTCAATACGAAGATCCGGCTTATCGGTACCGTACTTCTCCATAGACTCTAAGTATGGGATTCTCTTAAAAGGTGTGGTAGATGCTGTCTTATAGACACCATATTTTTCAAATACCGGTGGTAATACCTTCTCAATAACGGTAAAGACATCTTCCTGTGTTGCAAATGCCATCTCCATATCGAGCTGATAGAACTCTCCCGGAGAACGGTCTGCTCTTGCATCCTCATCACGGAAGCAAGGTGCGATCTGGAAATAACGGTCAAAACCGGATGCCATTAAGATCTGCTTAAACTGCTGTGGAGCCTGTGGCAGTGCATAGAACTTGCCCGGATGGTTTCTGGACGGTACCAGATAATCTCTTGCTCCCTCAGGAGAAGAACAGGTAAGGATCGGAGTTGTGATCTCTAAGAAATCCATCTCATTCATACGCTGTCTTAACTCTGCAACAATCTTGCTTCTTAATACGATCTTATCCTTGACTGCCGGATTACGCAGATCGAGATAACGGTATTTTAATCTTGCATTCTCATCCGCTTCCCTTGACTGGTTGATCTCAAACGGAAGTGCATTGTAACGGCATTTTCCAAGTACGGTGATCTTGGTTGGTACAACCTCGATATCTCCGGTTGCCAGGTTTGCATTTTTGCTGGAACGTTCTCTGACCGAACCCTCTACACAAAGAGTCGACTCATTGTTGATGCCGTCAAGTGACTGCATCATCTCTTCTGTCTCGATGACGATCTGTGTTGTTCCATAAAAGTCTCTTAAGATCAAGAATCCAAGATTCTTGCTGACTTTTCTCATGTTCTCGTAATAGCCGACGAGTACTACATCTTTGCCGATGTCTGTACTGCGTAATTCATTACAGGTATGTGTTCTTGACTGAAACATGTTCTTATTCCTTCCTGTTCATTTCATAATCTATAAATCTGACCGTAGCTGCGGTCGAACGTACCTCTTAGCGGTTGAAAAACTCTTCGAATTCTTCATATCCTTCTGCGGTAAGCTTTTCCTTCTGGAACTTCTTATTCTTGTTCATTCTTGCAACCAGGATCTGTTTTCCTTCTGCACGTTCCTTCTGTGCCTTTGCGATGACCTCGCAGAGCTTGTCTGCCGGATAATTTTTTTCGATCAGATAAGCGGTCTTTTTCGGCTGCTCCGGGATCTTGAAGTTGCTCTCCATCAGTAAGAGGATAATACGTTCAAATCCAATGGAAAATCCACATGCCGGAACATCATTTCCGGTAAACTTGCCGATCATCTTATCGTAACGTCCGCCACCACCGCAGCTTCCGCCGAATTCCGGCATTGCAATCTCAAAAATCGTACCGGTATAGTAACCCATTCCTCTTACCAGAGTCGGATCAAAGACCATCTTAAAATCTGCTGCTTTGGTTGCTTCCACACTGTTTACGATCTCAAGCAGGTTCTGTTTTACATCCTGATCTAAGCAGCCTGCAAGACATAAGGTATCACAAAGTGCTTCAATCTGATTGTCTGCACCGCTTGCAAGATCAAACAATCCTAAATACTTGTCAATGGATGTGCGAGCAAAACCGGACTTTTCTAATTCTTCCGCAACACCTTCCATACCGATCTTATCCATCTTATCTAAGATAATGCAGACGGTATCAAAGTCTTCCTCGGAAAATCCGCTGTATGCTGCCATTGCCTTTAAGATCCTGCGCTCATTGATGCGGATCTCAAAGCCGTGGAAACCAAGCCTGCCAAGTGTGGTCGTAGTTGCAAGGATCAGCTCGATCTCTGCTAAGTTGCTCGGCTCACCTAAAATATCAATATCACACTGCATGAACTGTCTGTAACGTCCACGCTGTGGTCTGTCAGCTCTCCATACGTTTCCCATCTGAAGTGCCTTAAACGGGGATGGAAGATTATTCGCATTGTTCGAATAGAATCTTGCAAGCGGAACGGTCAGATCATAACGAAGTCCATTGTCGACTAAGTCTGCTTCACATTCTGCTTCTGCTAACTTCAGCTTCTCTCCTCTTTTTAACACCTTGAAGATCAGTTTCTCATTTTCTCCACCCTGCTTATTGCTCAGATTCGCAATGTTTTCCATACAAGGTGTCTCGATCGGGGTGAATCCGAAGCTGCGATACGTTTCTTTGATCACGTTCTGTACGTAATCTCTGACCTGCATCTCCTCCGGAAGAATATCTTTCATACCTGTTACAGGCTTCTTTACTAATGCCATGAAATTTCCTCCATCTTTTTCATCTTTCTGTCTATCATCTCATCTGTTCGATCCAGATAATTATGAATGTCCTTTACATTCTCCGTGCGCTCCATCCGGGTTGCATTTTCAAATACAAACTTCGTTGTCGCACCGGCACCAAGTGCCATTATAGTCTGTTTCTCTTCCATAATCAAGACATTATATATTCCTGCCTTGCCCGGCTTCGCATAGCCGACGTTTTCAAAATTACCAGCCATATTCTTCTGACGATACAGATAATATGGTTCCAGTCCCATCTCACCTGCGACCCGCGCCGTAAGATCAATGTGATCCTTCGTATTGACGATCTTGTAATCCTTATAATCATCCTGAAACATCCGAAGCCTTGCCGCACGCTTGATCGCTAGCGAATGTACGGTAATGCTGTCCGGATCTAATAACCGAAGCTGTTCCATTGTATCTCTTACATCCTCGATCGTCTCCTGCGGAAGTCCGACGATCAGATCCATGTTGATGTTATCAAAGCCAAGGCATCTTGCAAGCTTGAAGCTCTCAATCGTCTGCTCTACGGTATGATGCCGTCCGATCAGATCTAGCGTTGCCTGCTTCATCGTCTGCGGATTGATCGAGATACGGCTGATTCCATGAAACTTAAGTACCTTAAGCTTCTCTGCGGTAATACTGTCCGGTCTTCCCGCCTCAACGGTAAATTCCACCAGATGCGACAGATCAAAGCTGCACTTGATTTTACGGATCAGACGGTCAAGCTGCTCTGCCGTTAATGTTGTCGGTGTCCCTCCACCGATATAGATCGTATTTAACTTCTTATGTGCAAACTTCACGGCTGTAAAGTCAATCTCTTTTTCTAAAGCCGTCAGGTAATCGTCCATGCGGTTCTTCCATACCCCCAATGGATAAGAGGTAAAAGAACAGTACAGACAGGTACTTGGGCAGAACGGAATTCCAATATAAAGACTGTAGCCATTCTCATAATCTAACTTATGCAAAAGCGCAAGCTCTCTTTTTGCGATCTCGGTGCTAAGCTTTATTTTTTCCTCCGAACAGTAATAGGTATCACGCATATACTGCGCGATCTCCTCATCACTTTTTCCTTCTTCTAACAGGTTCATCGGAATCTTTGTCGGACGGATACCGGTCAAATTGCCCCATGGCAGTTTCTGGTTCGTATAGTCAGACAACATCTGATATAGCGAACGCTTTAATGCATTCTTTGTCTCTTTCCGGTCTTCATAATTGACATCGGCAGCCGCCTTTGCCACCTGCTTTTCTTCCCCATTCTCCATGACCTGAAAAAAAGTAAACCGGATCTGTGTATCGTCATAGCAGACATCCATATGATAATCGATCTGCTCTGACTGCTTCTTATCCGCCACAGAAACATAGACATCCTCGGATGGGTAAAATGCCTTTACGAGTGAATGGATATCATACTCGAATTCCGGACGGTTTAATTTTACTGTTATCATAAATTCCTCTTCTTACTCTGCGCATTATAAAAACGGATTATATGCCCGCTCATTTTCAATCGATGTGATCTCATTATGTCCCGGATAGACCTTGATAAAATCCGGAAGCGGAAGGATCTTCTCCTTGATGGAACGGATCAGTGCAGATGCACTTCCTCCCGGAAAATCCGTTCTTCCCACGGATTCACGAAACAGCGAATCCCCGCTGAAAAGTACCATCTCATTTGGAAAGTAGTAGCATGCCCCGCCTGCGGTATGCCCCGGTGTATGCAGCACACGGATGTGGAAGCCTGCAAGATCGATTTCCTGCTCGTCTGCGAGATAATGGTCTGCATGGTAAGTCATCGGCTTTCCCATCATCGGACCGGAAAGGTTCAGGCTCGGATTCTCTAAAGTCTCCTTTTCCGACTCCTGTGCATATACCTCGATCTGGTAAAACTTCCGAAGTTCCTCTGCTGCTGTCGCATGATCAAAATGTCCGTGCGTCAGTAAGATTGCAACCGGCTTTGCGCCTGTTTTTGCAATCTCATCCTCTAAAAGCTTCGCTTCATCTCCCGGATCAATGATCAGCAGTTCCTTTGTTGTATTATGAATTGCAAGATAGCAATTCGTGCAAACCGGTCCAACCACGAACTGTTTGACCGTAATATCTAAATCTGACATATCTCTCCTCATTTCTATGCTTCATCTGCTCCGATCAGCCTGTGGTACGCTCAATATCAAGCACACTTTCAACCTGACGGATCTTCTCGATCAGACTGTTTAATTCATCCTTGCCCTTTGTTGCAAATGCAATGGATATCGTAGCGATTCCCTGCTTGCTGGTCTTCGAGTTGATCGAATTAATATCAATCTCACGCTCGGTAAAGATTTTTGTTATATCTACCAAAAGACCAGTACGGTTATTGCCGAAGATCTTGATCTCTGCAAGGTAAAGTCCGTTATTACCTTCTGCTGCTCCCTGCTGCCACTCCGCATCAATCAATCTGGCACGTTCCATGTCGGATAAATTGATGATATTGATACAATCAGTTCGATGAATGGATACTCCACGTCCCCTTGTTACAAATCCGACGATCTCATCTCCCGGAACCGGGCTGCAGCACTTTGAAAAATGCACAGCTACATCATATAGTCCCTTTACGATAATTCCGCTCTTTGAATGAACCGGAGCTGCATTTTTCTCCTTATTCTCAGCAGATACATTCTCTAATACCTGTTCATCTGTCAACTGAATCGGGTGATCCTTATGGTACTCATCCAGCATCTTATTGATGATCTGACCTTCCTTTAAGCCACCGTGGCCAACCGTCGCAAGAGCGGCATCCCAGTCGTGGAAGCCATACTTATGCAGAACCTTCTGCTGGTATTCCGGCTTATTGATCTCAGACAGATTGATATTTTTCGTCTTACAGTAGGTAGAAAGCAGTTCCTTTCCCTTTGCGATATTTTCTTCCTTAAGCTCACTCCGGAACCACTGGTTGATCTTGCTTTTTGCCTGTGTACTCTTTACGATATTTAACCAGTCACGGCTCGGTCCTCTGGAGTTCTGGGAAGTTAAGACTTCGATCCGGTCGCCGTTCTGGATCTCATAATCGATCGGTACCAGCTTACCGTTGACCTTTGCTCCGATCATCTTGTTTCCAACTGCGGAATGGATCGCATAGGCAAAATCAACCGGTGTCGAGCCTGTCGGAAGATTTTTCACATCTCCGGATGGGGTAAAGCAGAATACTGTATCGGAAAACAGGTTCAGATCGCTTTTTAAAAGACTCATAAACTCCTTGTTATCCGACATATCCTTCTGCCATTCTAGGATCTGTCTAAGCCAGCTTAACTTCTCCTCCTCGGACTTCGTCGTCGCAACCGGATTGCCGCCATTGTTACTTGCTTCCTTGTACTTCCAGTGTGCAGCAATACCATACTCAGCGGTACGATGCATCTCATACGTACGGATCTGAATCTCAAACGGCTGTCCGGTCGGTCCAATCAGTGTCGTATGCAGGGACTGGTACATATTCGGCTTTGGCATTGCAATATAATCCTTGAAACGCCCCGGTATCGGCTTATACATCTCATGGATAATACCAAGTGCTGCATAACAGTCCTTGACCGAATCTACTAAAATACGGATTGCAAACAGATCATAGATCTGATCAATGGTCTTATCCTGATTGACCATCTTTTTATAAATCGAGAAAAAGTGTTTGGCACGCCCTGCAACATCTGCTTTAATTCCGGCATTTGCCATATGTTTTTTCACATCCGCAACAAGCTGCTGTACATACTCATCACGGACACTCTTACGCAGTGCAACCTTCTCCACCAGATCATAATAAGCCTCCGGTTCGAGATACTTCAGTGAAAGATCATCTAATTCAATCTTAATCTTCGAAATACCGAGACGCTGTGCAAGCGGCGCATAGATATCCATCGTCTCACGCGCCTTCTCCTTCTGCTTCTCCGGCTTCATATACTTGAGTGTACGCATATTGTGCAGACGGTCGGCTAATTTGATCAGGATAACACGGATATCCTTTGCCATGGCAAGGAACATCTTTCTTAAGTTCTCTGCCTGAACCTCAACCTTATCTGCATCGTAGGATAACTGTCCTAACTTCGTAACGCCATCTACTAACAGTGCGATCTCTTCCGAGAACTCTGTTGCGATCTCCTCCACGGTCATAACCGTATCTTCCACAACATCATGTAAAAGCCCTGCCACAATCGTCTCTTTGTCTAACTCTAACTCCGCAAGGATGATCGCTACGCAAAGCGGATGGATGATATATGCCTCACCGGACTTTCGCACCTGCCCCTTATGGGCTTCGGATGCAATCCGGTATGCTTTTTCGATCAGGGATATATCTGTGGATGGGTGATATTTACGCACACTGGCGATTAATTCTTCATATAAACTCTCCGGACTAACGAATTCCTTCATCGTCTTAATATTATCGGCTCCCGAAACAACCTTCTTTTCCATTTCTTCAATCGTTTCTACTGAAATATCTGACATAAGACTCACCAACTTTTCCCGAATTTGTGTGATTTTTCTCTAGTTTTTCTCTAATTTATCATTATAATAAAAAGTAACTGAAATTGCAAATAAGAAAGGAGATAATTTCATGGCAAATCCAGTCATTCTTTTTTACAATTTAGACAATGCGAAGGGGCGGAAATTAAAATTTCTCTGCCTGAAATATAAAATCCGTATCAAAAACGTCCGCAAGGACCAGTACAGCCAGACACTGACCACGCTTCTTGCCGACAAAAGCACCGCTGCCCCGGCTGATTTTACATCGGATCCCACAAAGGACTTTTCCGATGAAATGCTTATATTCTGTGGTTTCACCGGACAGATGCTCGATTCCTTCTTAGGGGAATTTGGCAAGAATAAAATTCCACGCATCACACTAAAGGCAGTCCTTACCGAACAGAATGCCACCTGGGATTCCTATCGGCTGCATACCGAACTGGCCGCAGAACACGAAGCACTCTCGCAATAAGATCTTTTGCATACATGCCAAAAAGGACTGCTGCATCTATACATAAAATGCAACAGTCCTTTATTTTATTTTACAGAAATCGTATAGCTTCCCTCAAAGGTCTTACCTGCCTCTAATTCATTGCCCCATTCCCTGTTTTCCAAGGTTCCGTCAAAGTCCACACGGTCACATCTGCCATACCATGGCTCGATTGCTGCATATGGTGCATTCTTGCCTTCCGCAGACCAGAGTCCGAATAGCGGTGCATCAAAGGAAACGGTCAGATAATCTTCTCCGGATGGATCGTATAAGGAAACCTTCTTCGTCTGGTCTCCGGCTACGATATAGGCACCTTTATCAAAGAATTCCGATGTAAATGCTGCCTTACCGTTTTCCAGATGCAGGGTATGTTCTTCCGGAAGCATCGTACCGGTTGGCAGATCAAGTGCCGTATAAGTGACATCGCCATCGATATGGAAGTTATATCCGTAGCCGCTCTTATCTGCTTCCCCATGGATCGGACAGGTAAAGCATGGGTGTCCGCCACAGGAAAAATACATCTTCTGGTCAGATGGATTTTTCACAAACCAAGTCACCGTCAAGTCTCTTCCTGCTAAAACATAACGCAGCTCTAACTCAAACGCAAACGGATATTTTTCCAGTGTTTCCTCTGTAGAAGCAAGGAAAAAACTGATCTCAGTATCACTCTTTTTTACCGCTTTCCACTCATAATCTCTTGCGAATCCGTGCTGTGACATTGCATATTCTTTTCCATTGTAAGTATATTTTCCATCCTTTAAGCTTCCAACGATCGGAAACAGATTCGGCGATGTCCGTCTGTAATACGCCGGATCGGCACACCACATGTAATCCACCTTTGTCTGCTTGTCCAGCATAGACTTTAATTCTGCTCCAAGTGACTCAACTTCCACCTTTAACTGTTCATTTTCAATGGCATAACGCATATTGTTGTAACCTCTCTTCCCTTATTCTGTAATCCGGCATTACATGTCCGACTACACGGTAAAAATTCTTGCCGTGATTGGCTTCGATCAGATGTGCCAGTTCATGTACCACTACATATTCCACGCACTCCAACGGAAGCTGTGTCAACGCCTTATTCAGTGTGATCACACCTGTTCTTGTACGGCAGTTTCCATACTGGCTGACCATTTTACGGAACTTCAGTTCCGGGTAAGGAATCTGATATGCCGCAAACAACGGATACATTTTGGCGACAACCTCCCGCAGATACTGTTCCTTCCTGTCTGTCCACTCCAGGTCATCCACATGAATGATCGTACGTCTGCCTGCCTCCTGTACCTTTTGTCTGATCCAGTCTGCACGCATTTCTACAAACGCTTCTGCACGCTTGATATCCGCGCGCAAAGGAACTGTCACGATCACTGTGCCATCCTTTTTCACGCGGATTGTAATATTCTTTACCTTTTTTCGTACATATTCATATGTGATCTCTTCCATAATGTTCTATTATACCCTATTCTTCTGTGTCTGTCACCTGTGCTTTTGCCAGTGCTTCATTGATCGCATTTAATAACACCATGGACGTATACTGATTGTCATCGCTATATGTAACATGATCCGTTGACTGTGCTTCATAGATCTGTTCACTCAGATTCTCTAATGCAGGCTGTATCAGCGGATACATGGTGGAAACTGTTTCATCAAGGTTCACGAGCGAAATAGAATTGATATGATTCTCATCCACTACAACCTCTACATCGATTGTTCTGTTCTGGAACATGATTGATGAAGTATACACACCCGCAACATATTTCATTGTTTCCATGGAGTCTTCCTTCTTATTTTTATCCGGTAAAAACATAAAAACAAGAAGCAGCACAAGTAAAATTCCCAATACTGCAAACACAACTGTATAGATCAATTCTTTCATATGAAGTACAACTATTTTTGTCTTTGAACTCATAGAACCCTCCCGCTGTCGTTTGATTTATCCTATGAGAAAACAGACGCAGTTATTCCTTTTTCCGGATGGAAATTTTACTTTTACAAATATCAAATGAAAATTTCCACCGAAAAATAATTTTCTTGTTGACAAACATCCCTGTATCATGTATAGTATCAGATGTACCAAGCATGTATGCGATAGTGGCGTAGTTGGTAACGCGCGACCTGGCCAAGGTCGAGACCGCGGGTTCGAGCCCCGTCTATCGCTCTCGTTCAAGAAAAAGGAACATCCGCTTGGATGTTCCTTTTTTCTTGATTGAGCCTCATCCGAGGCTCAAAGGTTCTCGCTTCTACGTTCCACTCCGGTCCGCGCAAAGCTGAGGTCCACTGGACCTCATGCGCCGTCTATCGCTCTATTGAATTATATCAGTATTGAAAAAGTGCGGGGGCTCATCTCCGCTTCCGCTCCGGTCGGTGCAAACCGAGGTCCACCGGACCTCGTGCACCCGTCTATCGCTTTCTCATCCGAGGCGGGGAGGTTCTCGCTTCTACGTTCCACTCCGGTCTGCACAGACGCCGTCTATC
>JALERL010000050.1 GCA_022764465.1 Lachnospiraceae bacterium
TTACAATTTTCTATCACTGTGTTCTTGACATTAAGAACACTTTTGCATAATGTATTAACTGAAACCACTTGTGGAACTCCTTTTGTTTTTTCTTCGCAGTTAATACATTAAGGAACCCAAGTGGTTTTTTCAATATGTAATTGTAAATTTTGGTGCTAGGCTTCCACCATTATGCCAGAAGCCTCACTTTTATTTGCGGTTTTAGTTTCGAGTGAAATCCACTGCTTACGAAAACCACAAGTGAAGCCATTGCTGAACTTGTATGGTTGCAGTTAGCAGTTAGTTTACGAAGAACGTTGCAAATGTTTGCGATATAACCTTGGTGCATTTTGTCAATCACTTGTGAATGCGTTTAATACTTAAATCAGAAAATAAAAAAAGGTATTGACAAAGTAGTAAGTATGAATTATATTATACGTAATCCATACAAACTTAATAGGAAATATATGAAAAGAGGAAGCGGAATGAGAAGAAGAATGAAAAACAAAGAACAAGACATTCGTTTCACCCGGGGCAGATGGCTCTGTTGCATACAGATGTACGAGATGCAGAAGTGTTGTATGAATTGCGTCATGTGAAAGATTACATACAGCGTGTAACATGCAAAAATTGCATACAAATAATTGCATGTAAGAGATACAAGAAGAGTTCAAAAGCGTAGAAATAAATAAAATCAAATCGAAGGCATAAAAAGAAAGAGAGGAAATGATTATGGCAAACATTTATAAAGGAACATTAGGACTGATCGGTAACACTCCATTAGTAGAGGTAACAAATATTGAGAAAGCATATGATCTGAAGGCAAGAGTACTTGTAAAGCTTGAGTACTTCAATCCGGCAGGAAGCGTAAAGGACAGAATTGCAAAAGCAATGATCGAAGATGCAGAAGCAAGAGGTGTTTTAAAGGAAGGTTCCGTGATCATCGAGCCGACATCCGGAAATACAGGTATTGGTCTTGCAGCAATCGCAGCAGCCAAGGGCTACCGTATCATCTTAACGATGCCTGAGACCATGAGCGTTGAGCGTCGGAATATTTTAAAAGCATATGGCGCAGAATTGGTATTAACCGATGGAACAAAGGGAATGAAGGGTGCGATCGCAAAGGCAAATGAGTTAGCAGAAGAGTTAGAAAACAGCTTTATCCCGGGACAGTTCGAGAATCCTGTAAATCCAAAGGTACACAAAGAGACAACCGGTCCTGAGATCTGGAGAGATACAGACGGTGAGGTAGATATCTTTGTTGCAGGCGTTGGAACCGGCGGAACCGTATCCGGAACCGGTGAGTACTTAAAGTCACAGAAACCGGAAGTTAAGGTTGTAGCTGTAGAGCCAAGCAGTTCCCCGGTATTATCCGAAGGCAAGAGCGGTCCACATAAGATCCAGGGTATTGGAGCCGGATTCGTACCGGATACCTTAAATACAAAGATCTATGATGAGATCATTACCGTAGATAACGATGATGCATTCCGTGTAGGAAAAGAGATCGCAAGAAAAGAAGGTGTTTTAGTTGGAATTTCTTCCGGTGCAGCACTTCATGCAGCAATCCAGCTTGCAAAGCGTCCGGAGAATGAAGGCAAGACAATTGTAGCATTGCTTCCAGATACCGGAGACAGATATTATTCAACACCATTATTTACGGAGCAGTAGAAACTAAGATAGAGGAGAAATCATGGAACCAGTAATAAAGGTAGATCACATTTCAAAAACATATCCATCAACTGCGGGCAGTATTCATGCATTAGATGATGTAAGTCTTACGATCGCACCGGGCGATATCTATGGAATTATCGGAATGTCCGGCGCAGGAAAAAGTACACTTGTGCGCTGCCTGAATTATCTGGAAGTTCCAACTGAAGGTGATGTCTTCGTGGAAGGCAAGGCACTTGGATCACTCAGCCAGAAGGAACTGCGTAAGACACGTGCAGATATTGCGATGATCTTTCAGCATTTCAATCTGCTGATGCAGAGAAATGTCAGAGATAATATCTGTTTCCCGTTAGAACTTGCAGGATATAAGAAGCGGGAAGCAAGAGCGAAGGCAATGGAGCTGTTAAAGCTTGTCGGACTTGAGGAAAAAGCAAAATCATATCCGGTTCAGCTTTCCGGTGGACAGAAGCAGCGAGTTGCAATCGCACGTGCATTAGCGGGTAATCCGAAGATCCTGTTATGTGATGAGGCAACAAGTGCACTTGATCCGGAGACAACACAGTCGATCCTCGCACTGTTACAGAAGATCAACAAAGAGCTTGGAATCACGATCGTGATCATTACACACGAGATGGCGGTTGTACAGCAGATCTGTACGCATGTTGCAATCTTAGACCACGGAAAACTGGTAGAGCAGGGAACAGTGACAGATATTTTCACATCCCCGAAGACCGGTGCAGCAAGAAAGCTGGTAGAAAGTGGTGACAGAACAGCAGCAGTCATCAATGCAAATAAGAATATCCGAATCGTATTCAAAGGAAATTCATCCTTTGAGCCGGTTGTGGCAAATGTCATCCTTTCCGTAGGAAAGCCGGTCAATATCCTTTATGCGGATACGAGAAATATCAATGGAACTGCATATGGAGAGATGATTCTTGGACTAGAGAATGATCCATCAACCGTAGAGAAGATCATAAGTGCTTTCCAGACAAGAGGAATTCAGGTAGAGGAGGTGCCAGTAGAAGATGTGGTCGAGTGAAATGATAAAGATGTTAGGTGAAGGTGTCTTAAGTACACTCTACATGACGCTGGTATCCACTTTTGTCGGATATATCATCGGACTTCCGATGGGAATTGTACTTACCATCACCGATAAAAACGGATTACATCCAAATCGGATCATCTATAAGATCTGTGATGTGATCGTCAATATTGTACGAAGCATTCCGTTTTTGATCCTGTTAGTGCTGCTGATTCCATTTACCAGACTTCTGGTTGGAAAAAGCTATGGCGCAACAGCAACCATCGTTCCACTGGTCGTTGCGGCAGCTCCGTTTATTGCAAGAATGGTAGAATCTTCCTTAAAGGAAGTGGATGCCGGCGTGATCGAGGCAGCAAGAAGCATGGGAGCCAGTAATTTTTCCATTATCTGCAAGGTGTTACTGCCGGAGGCAAGGGTTTCCCTTGTAACAGGTATGACGATCGCAGTTGGAACTATTTTTGGATATTCTGCAATGGCAGGTGTCATTGGTGGTGGCGGACTTGGTGATATTGCCATTCGTTATGGTTATTACCGCTATCAGACCGATATTATGTTCGTAACCGTTATCATCCTGATCATTCTGGTACAGATCCTTCAGGAAGCCGGTATGCGGATTTCAAAGAAGATTGACCGCAGATTACGCGGATAACAATCAGTTAACAATAAAAACATGAGGAAAAAAGAAAAATAAAAAGCACAAAAATATGTGCAGAAATGAGGATAATTATGAAAAAGAAATTATTAGGAATTTTATTAACTGTAGCAACCGTATCAACCTTTGTTGCAGGATGCGGCAACAAAGCAGATAACAGCACAAATAATGCAGCAGACAAACAGGAGAGCCAGAACGAAGCATCTACCGATAATGCGGATGCAAAGGCAGACAGCGACAGCAGCAGTGCTACTAAGGGAACGATCAAGGTAGCAGCTTCTGCAACACCACATGCAGAGATCTTAGAGCAGGCAAAGTCAGCACTTGCTGAGCAGGGATGGGATCTTGAGGTAACTGTTTTTGATGATTATGTACAGCCAAACCTCGTAGTAGAGAGTGGAGACTTCGATGCGAACTATGTAGAGCATAAGCCATATCTGGATAACTTTAATGAGGAAAACGGTACACATCTGGTATCCGTTGGCGAGATTCACTATGAGCCATTCGGAATCTATCCGGGAACATCTAAGAGCTTAGATGATGTAAAAGATGGTGCAGTCGTAGCAGTACCAAACGATACAACAAACGAAGCACGTGCATTATTATTACTTCAGGATAACGGACTGATCAAATTAAAAGATGGTGCAGGCTTAAATGCAACGGTTACGGATATCGCAGAGAACCCACACAACCTTGAGATCAAGGAGTTAGAGGCAGCACAGGTAGCAAGAGTGATCGATGAAGTAGATTATGTGATCTTAAATGGTAACTATGCATTAGCAGCAGGCTACTCCGTTGGAAAAGATGCCTTAGCTTATGAGCAGGCAGATTCCGAAGCAGCAAAGACATATGTAAATGTCATTGTAGTAAAAGAAGGAAACGAAGATAACGAAGGAATCAAGGCACTGGTTGATGTATTAAAGTCAGATGATATCAAGAAATATATCAATGATACTTATGACGGAGCAGTTATCCCATTCGAATAAGAATTATATTGTAAATAAAATATCTATGATAAGTATAAGCGAGAGAGTTTCGAAAGAGACTCTCTTTGTTTTTTGAAAAAGTGGATATTCTGTGATGACTCTGGTTATGATAATCCTGATAGGAAAAAAGAGAGGAATACTTCTCAAACAGGAGGAAATTATGGTATCATTTACGTACAGAATTACAGATGAGATAGGTCTTCATGCAAGACCGGCAGGACTTTTCGTCAAAGAAGCCAAGGATACTGCATCTAAGGTGACTATTACATGTAACGGGAAAAGCGTAGATGCAACAGGACTGATGGCAATTATGGCTATGGGTATAAAGCACGGTGATGAGGTTACCGTTACGGTAGAAGGCGGCGATGAGGAAGAAGCTGCAAGAAACTTGGAGACATTTTTTCGAGAGAATCTATAAGAAAATGGAGATTACGATGATAAGCAGGGAAGGAAAACAGGTATTTCATGGGATTGCGATCGGCAGGGTACGTTTTTTAACCAAAAAACAGAACGTGGTCACAAGAAGAAAGATCACAGATACAGATGCCGAGATCACACGTTATGAAACAGCGAAAAATCAGGCAGTGGAACAGCTTCGGGCATTGTATGGGAAGGCAGTGAAGGAGGTTGGCGAGGTAAATGCGCAGATCTTTGAAGTGCATGCCATGATGTTAGAGGATGGCGGCTATAATGATTCTGTGCACAATCTGATCCGTTCCCAGAATGTCAATGCAGAATATGCAGTTGCAACGACCGGTGATAATTTTGCGGAAATGTTTGCAAATATGGAGGATGAGTATTTTCAGGCAAGATCCATTGATATCAAGGATGTTTCCGAGCGTGTGATCACGATCCTGCATGGCGGGGATACCGGATCGGATATCGGAAACGAGCCGGTTATCATTGTGGCAGAAGATCTTGCACCAAGTGAGACGGTGCAGATGGATAAGAGCAGATTACTTGCATTTGTCACCCACCTTGGTTCGGCGAATTCCCATACGGCAATTCTTGCAAGAACCATGGGTATCCCTGCAGTGATCGGTGTAGATATTGAAGAAGACTGGAATGGCAGGCCTGCGATCGTTGACGGATATGAAGGGAAAATCCTGATCGATCCGGATGAAACAACACTTGCTTATTACCGGGAGCGGCAGAAGGAAGATGAGAAGAAAAAAGAACTTCTTCTGGATCTAAAGGGCAGGGAAAACGTAACAAAAAGCGGTCAGAAGATCAATCTGTATGCCAATATCGGCAATGTCTCGGATCTTGCAGGTGTACTGGAAAATGATGCAGGCGGGATCGGACTGTTCCGAAGCGAGTTCCTGTATTTAGAAAAGCATACATTTCCGACCGAAGAGGAGCAGTTCCGTGTCTACCGTCAGGTTGCAGAGACGATGGCAGGGAAAAAGGTTATCATCCGTACGCTGGATATCGGCGCAGATAAACAGGTAGATTATTTTGACCTTGAAAAAGAGGAGAATCCTGCAATGGGATACCGTGCGATCCGTATCTGCTTAACGAGAAAGGATATTTTTAAAACACAGCTTCGTGCACTGTTCCGCGCAAGTAACTTCGGAAATATCGCAGTGATGTATCCGATGATCATTTCCGTGGAAGAGGTAAGACAGATCAAGGAGATCGTTGCAGAAGTCAAAAAGGAATTAGATGAGGCAGGCATTCCGTACGGAACGGTAGAGCAGGGTATTATGATCGAGACACCGGCAGCAGCAGTCATCAGTGATATGCTTGCAAAAGAGGTGGACTTTTTCAGTATCGGAACGAATGACCTGACACAGTATACCTTAGCGATCGACCGCCAGAATGCAAAGCTGGATGCGTTTTATGATCCGCATCATGAGGCAGTTTTACGACTGATCGAACTGGTTGTAAAGAATGCGCATGAGGCAGGGATCTGGGCAGGAATCTGTGGTGAACTTGGTGCAGATCTGACACTGACAAAGCGGTTTTTAGAGATGGGATTAGACGAACTTTCGGTTTCACCGGGAAGCATTCTGCCGATCCGCCAGATCATCCGTGAAAGTGAATAGGGAATGTGATTGCTTGCTGCTAAAACATATTGACATGATAGGAATTCTGTTTTATAATCCTATTAATTCAAATCATACTAATATTATGGGAAAAGTGGTAAAAGAAAATATTAGTATCAGAGTACGAAAGAAGACAGAACAAATCAGAAAAGGACAGGTAGAAAAATGGGTAAGAAAGTAAGCCGAGAGAACAGAAACCTTAAGTTTGAAACATTACAGTTACATGTTGGACAGGAGCACGCAGATCCGGTTACGGACGCAAGAGCAGTTCCGATCTATCAGACATCTTCGTATGTTTTCCATAACAGCGAACATGCGGCAGCCAGATTCGGACTGACAGATGCAGGAAATATCTACGGACGTCTGACCAATCCGACTGAGGATGTATTTGAACAGCGTGTTGCTGCATTAGAGGGTGGTGTTGCCGCACTTGCAGTTGCATCCGGAGCAGCAGCAATCACTTATACGATCGAGAACTTAGCACAGAATGGTGACCACATTGTTGCAGCAAAGAATATCTATGGTGGTTCTTATAACCTTTTAGCACATACACTTCCACAGTACGGAATCACAACAACCTTTACTGAGCCGGAAGCAGATGCACTCGAAGCTGCAATCCAGGAGAACACCAAAGCTCTTTACATTGAGACATTAGGCAACCCGAACTCCGATGTAGCCGATATTGAAGCCATTGCAAAGGTTGCACATGCACATAAGATCCCACTTGTTGTAGATAATACATTTGCAACACCTTATCTGGTACGCCCGATTGAGTATGGCGCAGATATCGTAGTTCATTCCGCAACCAAGTTTATCGGTGGACATGGAACAACGATCGGTGGTGTGATCGTAGACAGTGGTAAGTTTGACTGGGAAGCAAGTGGAAAGTTCGATTCCCTGACAAAGCCAAATCCAAGCTATCACGGAATCAGCTTTACACAGGCAGTCGGACCGGCAGCTTTTGTTACCAAGATCCGTGCGATCCTGTTACGTGATACCGGAGCAACGATCTCTCCATTCCATTCCTTCCTGTTATTGCAGGGACTTGAGACACTTTCACTTCGTGTAGAGCGTCATGTAGAGAATGCACTTAAGGTAGTGGAATACCTGAACAACCATCCACAGGTAGAGAAGGTACATCATCCGGCTGTTACCACAGATCCAAAGCAGAAGGAACTGTATCAGAAGTACTTTCCGAATGGCGGAGGTTCTATCTTCACCTTTGAGATCAAGGGCGATGACAAGAAGGCAAAGGAATTTATTGATAACCTTGAGATCTTCTCATTACTTGCAAACGTTGCAGACGTGAAGTCTCTTGTGATCCATCCGGCATCTACTACACACTCCCAGTTAAATGAGCAGGAGTTATTAGATCAGGGAATTAAGCCGAATACGATCCGTCTTTCCATCGGAACAGAGAATATTGCAGACATCATCGAGGATCTTGACGAAGCATTCAAGGCAGTCGAAGACTAGAAATTCGTTTAAAATCTCATTTTGTACATAGAATGATGAATGGAAAAGGACTCTTATCATATATTTTGATAAGGGTCTTTTTTTAGGAGTAAAATAGGCGTGGGAAAGGGAAAAAAATGGTGTTTATTAGCAGTTGTATTCGTGGTTCTGTTTGGATTTGGCAGATGGTCCGCACATAAGGCTGCCGAATGGCAGAGCACCTTTGCAGTCGTACCGCAGTCGGAAAACTGGGGACTGGGGTTTGGCGCAGAGGGCACACAGCCGACCGGAAACGCATCCGCAGAGGAATTAAAAGCGTATGATGCCTATTATATCGGCGATGCATCCGACAAGTGCATTTATCTGACCTTCGACTGTGGCTATGAGAATGGTAATACGGCGGCTATCTTAGATGCTTTGAAAAAAAATGAGGTAAAAGCAACCTTTTTTACGGTCGGACATTTCTTAGAAACAAGCCCGGAGCTGGTAAAGCGGATGGCAGCGGAGGGACATACGGTGGGAAATCATACCTACAATCATCCGGATATGTCTTCGATCGCAGATATGGCTTCGTTTCAAAAGGAGATTGAGGATGTCGAAAAACTGTACGAACAGATCACCGGTCAGAAGATGACAAAGTTTTACCGTCCGCCGCAGGGAAAATACAGTGTGATGAATTTAAAGATGGCAAAAGAGCTTGGGTATCATACATTTTTCTGGAGTCTTGCTTATGTAGACTGGTATGAAGATAAACAGCCGACGAAGGATGAGGCATTCGAAAAGCTGCTTGGACGGATCCATCCGGGTGCGATCGTGTTACTGCACAGTACATCGAAAACAAACGGAGAGATCTTAGATGAACTGATCGGCAAATGGAAGGAGATGGGGTATCATTTCGGAACCTTACAGGAACTGTGTGAGGGTGGATTGTCTGTAACAGACGGGACATCCACAGAGCATATGGCTGCTACGGAGTGATAGCATTTGGAAACAGATAAAAACGTAGATAAAGAAATTTTACCAAGTGCGTCCGGTAAAAGACAGCAGGAATCGTGATAGTTCACAAATCAAAAACCAGAAGCCGAATATACATTGACAACAGAATTGATTGATCCCTATAATAGAGTGAATTGGTAAGACCAATTCACTCTTTTTTTGCTGTATAGGATTCGAGTGCCAAATGATGTTTTCAAATTTTGTAATTGACAAAATACATAAAAGAAGTTCCGTTTGCTTTACATATTTTGTGCATTTTGTCCTTTCAATTTTATAAAGCATCTTTTGACACTCTAACTTGTATAGCAAGAGTAATCAGGATAACATAGGAAGAGGAGTTTGTTATGCGCTATTTAAAACAATTTTTGATCATACTTCTGGTTTCGTTTCTGGGTGAGATCTTAAGATATCTGATCCCGCTTCAGATCCCGGCAAGTATTTATGGACTGGTTCTGATGCTGCTTGCACTGGTAACCGGTGTATTAAAGTTAGATCAGGTCAAGGAAACGGCAGATTTTCTGATAGAGATCATGCCGGTGATGTTTATTCCGGCTGCCGTCGGGATCATCGATGCGTGGGTGGATCTGCGTGCAATCGTAGTTCCGGTTACGGTTATCACCGTACTTACAACCTTTATCGTTATGGTTGTTGCAGGACGTGTGACACAGTTTGTGATCCGAGGAAAAAAGAAAGTAGAAGAGGAGCAGTGTAACCATGATTGATTTGTTAGAAACATCTGCATTTTTCGGTGTGGTCATCAGCCTTGCAGGATATGAAGCAGGACAGATGTTAAAAAAGAAGTTTAAAAAGGCCTTTTTAAATCCGCTTTTGATATCAATTATTGCAGTTATGGTATTTTTGTGTGTATTTCATGTGGATTATGACAAGTATTATGAGGGCGCGAAGTATCTAAGTTATCTTCTGACACCGGCAACCGTCTGTCTTGCCATTCCGCTGTATCAGCAGTTAGAACTGTTAAAGAAGCATAAGAAGGCAATCCTGATCGGTATTTTTGCAGGCGGGATTGCAAGTATGGGAAGCGTCCTTGGCTTTGCGGTTTTATTCGGACTGACACATGAGCAGTATGTGACATTGCTTCCAAAGTCGATCACGACAGCGATCGGTATGGGTGTTTCTGAGGAAATGGGCGGTATCGTTACGATCACTGTTGCAGTGATCATTGTGACCGGTGTGATCGGAAATATGACAGCAGAGGGAATCTGTAAGCTGTTTCATATTGAAGAACCGATTGCAAAGGGAATTGCCATCGGAAGTTCTTCGCATGCAGTCGGAACGACACGTGCAATGGAAATGGGAGAGATCGAGGGTGCCATGAGCAGTCTTGCGATTGTGGTATCCGGTCTTGTGACTGTTGCAGGTGTATCGGTGTTTGCCGGATTTTATTAAGCAGCTGCTGCGAATCCTAAGTCAGCTTTTGATGCAAAGTTTGCAGACAAAAAGAAAGGCAGGAGTTTTACATGGATAAACGAGAATCTGTGAAGGTGATCGAATATATCAAGCAGGGGATCCGCACCGGTGCGCTGACCTGCGGTGCGAAGCTTCCGACCGAGCGGCAGATGGCGGCAGAACTTCAACTGTCGCGTCCGTCCGTGCGGGAGGCATTGCGGAGTCTTGAACATATGGGGCTGTTAGAAAGCAGACAGGGATCCGGTAATTATCTGACTGCCGGAATCGGCAAGAGTCTGGCACAGTCCTTAGAGTTAATGCTTATGATGGATGCAAATATGTATCTGGATATCAGCCAGACACGCCGGGCCATTGAGGTATATGCATTCCGGCTGGCGGTAACGCGTATAACAAGTGAGCAGATGAAACGTCTGTATGATCTGCTTGCAAAAATGGATACGGGGCAGATTGCGGATGCAGTTTCAGCAGACCGGCAGTTTCATGATACGATCGTAGAAGCTTCCGGGAATCACCTGATGATGCAGCTGATACAGGCATTGGCAACTGCCTGTGAAGCAAGTATTGAGCTGGTTTTAACCCGGGGCAGCAGGCAGAAACGGGAGGAGTTGTTCAAACTGCACAACGGGATTGTGGATTGTCTGGAAAAAAAGGAATTGGAACGTGGAATACGTGCGATCGAGAAGCATTATGACCTGATCGATGAGATCGAACAGGAATTGTCTAAGAAGATTAACTGACAAAATGCACAAATTATGTAAAGCAGATGTCTGCGGTACATATTTGTGCATTTGTCATTTTGATCTCTGCTTTTGCGCAGCCTTTTATGCATAGCACTTACGTGGGACAAGTCTTATTTTTCAAACGGATTTCTATTAAATGTCTTTTGACTCTTTTTGTAAATATATTGGCTGAAATGCTGTACTGCTTACTGATACAGCTCCGCGATCCGGGATACCGCTACATAGATTTCCGATATTTTATACCAGGTGCGATAGTCGACACTTCCGGTTACCGGAAGACCGAATACGGACTGGAACTTTTCGACCGCAGCCTGTGTAGCAGGTCCATAGACGCCGTCTGCGGTGATCGTTGGCAATGCTGGATAATTTCTGGCGATCCGGTTTAACTGTTCCTGCATCTGACGGACTTTGTCGCCACTTGATCCGACAGTCAGATCATAACCCGGCCAGGAGGCTGGAACACCGCTGATCTCTTCCGCAGTGTTAATGTACATGCTGCTTCCGTAGTAGTAGCGCAGGATCTCGATGGCAGAGTAACCTTGGTCAGCGAGATATTTAGAACCCCACTGGGTCATCCAATTCGGACAGCTTACCCGCTGTCCGTCGCAGTATTGTGTCAGGATCGGCTGACGGACGCCCAGTCTTGAAAGATAATTTGCAAACAGCTCATCTACGACCTGCGAGATGTTCGAAAAGATATTCCTGCCGTAGATAAACTTGTGGTCATAGGCAGTGGAGGAAGTAATCGTATAATCATAGCCTTGATTCCGGTACCATTCGGTATATACGCGGTTTAATGTAAAGGACATAATAGCGAGGATATTTGCACGCAGGCTTGCATCCGGCCAGGTGGCATAGATTTCGCTGGAAGCCACATTTTTGATGTAGTCGCGGTACTTGATATAATAGTTTGGTGCAGTGCTGTCGGAAGGTGCACCATCATGAACGATGATGTATTCCGGAACAACGACCCGGCTTAGAACGATTTCACCGGTTTCGGATAATGGCTTTATTTCTGCTTCCGGTATTTTGGGTGGATAAGTAGCATAGAGCGTATGTGCAGCAATTACGATATTTTCCTCTTCCGGTCCGGGTGCATTTTCTGCTACAAGATTGACCTGCTGGATTGCTGTTTCATTTGGTAGGACATTAATGGCAGAAATGTTGATCGGGCGGTAACCTTTCGCAGATACTTGGATTGTATATTCCGCATAAGGCTGTGTTTCAGATGGGGACATACTGTATTCTAACGGTGGGGCATTAAGTTCCACCGCTTCGGTCTGTCCGGAAGAATCGGTGGTAAGCTGTTCGATCGTCTGGGTAGGATCTCCGGTGTAGGAAAGTGAGATAGAAGCGTCTTCGAGTGGTACAGAACCACGATCAGTCGTTACATTTATCTGTAGCTGACCTTTGTCTACTGCATTTTGCATGGCATAGAGTTTAGACATGGCATACTACCTTTTGCATAAATTCATATTAATATATGAAATGTTCCGTAAAAAGTGCGTATCCAAGCAAGTTCTCTATCAATCTGAATTGTTTTCAAAATAGGCTAATAGTTTTTCAATCAGCCACAGCAAAACCATAAATGGTATCAGTACTACTACTGTTATCCACCTATCTAAAAATGCATATATAATAATTGTAATCATTAAAATTAATTCCAGTACATAATAGATGAATCGTACCAGACTTTTCTTAACATTCTTGTCAGCCATAACAATCAATGCTTTACATATATTTTTGTATTTCTTCATTTACATTACATCTCCAATAAACACACTTTAAAATGCAATATTATACGTTGATAATATCATATAGTAGCATCCTTGTTTATTATTTTTTCAACATCTTCTAGCGATTTATCATATAAAGTTTCCCACGTTTCCGGTGAATCACCAATATCTAATACAAGTGATCCGTTTGGAAAAACTTCCATAACATCTGCCGTTCTACCATCCTTGAGCAAAACCCTGTCAAATTCTTTTATTTCATCAATCTTCATCTAAAGGCATCCTCATTTATATTTGTTCTTTGAGACATTCAAGTGAAGTCTTTCTTGCATATTTTCATTCATCAAAACTTTTGGTTAATTCATACATTGGTTTACGATACACCAGTTTTTATATGCGATCCTGACTGTAAAATAGCTATATATTTAACATTTTTATTATACCTGCAATGCTATCAATTTACAACAGATCTCCACATGATAACTGACATGTGAGGTGCAAAAGAGAACTTTATCATAAGGTCTTTAATTTCAAAACAACTGCATCTGCTGCCACATGGTCATATGCACCAGATCCGGTAATGGAGCATAATTCAAAGAATCCCTCCATACCTGACTTAGAACAGGTAAAATGAAAAGCACCCAGACAAACTGTCTGAGTGCCGCTCTTAAATGCTCACTATGATTTCAAAAATTATTTCTTAACAACTTTAACGAACACGGTATTGGTAGAACTCTTCATTTTGTACTTGTTAGCTGCCCATATTTTTAAAGTTGTTTTATCCTTTATCTTCTCGGTTTTTATTGTATATTTTCCCTGTGCATTTGATTTTCCGGAATATGTAGTTGTTCCGATCTTGATATAAACGGTAACATTTTTACTTGTTATGCCGGTAATAGTTCCGGACTTAATGGAAATATCATTCACGGTTGGCTGTTTTGGCGGTGCAGCTTTGTATAATTTACAGTCTGTCAGTCCAAAAGAAGTTCCACCGGATACTGCGGTATTATCCTTTACATATACTTTTAATTTTTTGACACCTGCAACATTGACATTGAAGCTGTGTTTTGCACTAGATGGTGTCATTTTGATCTTCTTTAATAATTTTCCATCACCATAAAAATATAATGTTGTGTTAAAGTTAGACGTATTATAACTCTTAAGAACAACGGTCTTTCCGGTCAGATTCTTATATTTCTGGTTGAGATTATACGTACTGTATGCCCAGCTTTTTTCAGCGGTATAATTCCATCTAGCTATCCAGGCTTCTAATCCATGCTTATAGCTTTTTCCGTTGACATCAACAGTTCCCTTTGTATCCTTATGTTTTCCAATCGCATATATAAAACTGTCTCCCATGTTACCAGTATACTGTTTCATAGATGCAGGCTTTAGAGAATCTAAATAAACATAAGAACTGGCCGCCTCAGTTACAGTACCTGGCATAATAGATAGGCACATGATAACTGCTAATGCGAAACATAACATTTTTTGAAAACATCCCTTTGATTTCTTTTCCATACATAACCTCCTAATTTTTGTATTGGTATACAAAAGTATTATATTCCGTATAGGAAAGTCTGTCAATTTTTATTACTTTTGCGCAAAAATGACATCTATTTGTTGAATCCCTTGTAAATACTGTCTTTTTCCATATAACTGTGCTAAGATATAAGAAAAATGTAACGGAGGGTTGCATATGGACGACAAAGAGATAAAGTTAGAGCGGTACAAAGAGGCAAATCAGTCCATCAAAAAGGGACAGGTTGTTTTTGCGGGATCATCCTTAATGGAGATGTTTCCGATCGGGAAGTTATTAGCAGAGCATGGCAGTGATACGATCATCTATAACAGGGGGATCGGTGGTTACATATCAGAAGAACTGTTGGCAAATATTCATCCATGTGTCATTGATTTACAGCCGGCGAAGGTATTTATCAATATCGGAACGAATGATCTAAGCCGTGCGGATTTCCCGATCAGCAGTCTGATGGAGAATTATGATAAGATCTTAACAAAGATTGAAAAAGAAGTTGCAGGCGTAAAGATCTATCTGATGGCATACTATCCGGTGAATTATGAAGCAGCATCCGAGGAGTTAAAGCCATGCCTTAAGATACGGACGAATGAAAAGATCCGGGAAGCGAATGCGGAAGTGGAGAAGCTCGCGAAAAAGCATGGACAGAAGTATATTGATGTGAACCGGAATCTGAAGGATGAACAGGGCAGACTAAAGGCAGAATATACCTTAGAAGGACTTCATATGAACGAGAACGGTTACCGTGCGATTTACGATGATCTGATGGAATATGTGCTTGAATAGGAATGGATGAACTGGAAATCAGAAGCTATATAGAGTATAATGAGGAAAACGAAGGAAGTTGAGGAGGTAGATGATGCATACATTTCAGCCATATCCGGTAGATTTACTGGATTTTAACGCATTTACGAAGATAGGAAACGAATGGACACTGATCACCGCAGGTGATAAGGAAAAGGCGAATGCCATGACAGCAAGCTGGGGTGGCGTCGGTGTAATGTGGGGAAAGAACGTTGCATTTATTTTTGTCCGTGATACCAGATATACGAAGGAATTTATTGACAATGGCGATACATTCTCCCTTACATTTTTTGATAAGACTTACCACAGTGCATTAAAGTATATGGGTGCAGTTTCCGGAAGAGATGAGGATAAGATCGGAAATGCCAGAATGCATTTAGACTATTACAATGGAGAGATTCCGTATATTGATGAGGGTAATCTGGTGATTGTCTGTAAGAAGATGTCCGCCACGCGTATTACAGAGGATTCTTTTATTGATCCTGAGATTAAGGAAAAATGGTATGCAGATGGAAATATGCACACGATGTATATCGGAGAGATCCTTGAAGTATTGGCAAGATAGGAACAGATCACGGGAAGAACTTTTGCGCAGCTGCTGCAAAAGTTCTTTTTTACTGTATAGGATTCGGGTATCAAAGGATGCTTTATAAAAATCAAAAGGGCAAAATGCACAAAATATGTAAAGCAAACTTTTATTTGCGGTTTTAGCTGCGAGTGAAATCCACTGCTTACGAAAACCACAAGTGAAGCCTTTGCTGAACTTGTATGGTTGTAGTTGGCAGTTAGTTCACGATGAGCGTTGCAA
>JALERL010000069.1 GCA_022764465.1 Lachnospiraceae bacterium
TCATCATTTTTCTGGTACAGTGGGTCATGCGGTATCTGCTGACACCGCTGATACAGATCTATGTGGTGATGCAGTTTGTCAACTATACATTAGAGGGAGAGAAGTTTGCAAAAATGTGCGAGCTGTTAGAGGGAGGGATCGTTTGGACGATGAAGCTTACCGTAACGGTAGTGCTTGGGTTAAATGTGGTGCAGGGACTGGTGAATCCGGCGATCGACCGATTAAAGATGTCCTCGTTATCGAAAACCGTCAGCATGATACCGGGCTTTGGCAATGCGGCAGGAAGTATCGGGGAGCTTTTAGTCGGAACCGGGATGGTGATCAAAAACAGTGTCGGTGTGGCTGCCATGCTGATCCTTGTTATTCTGGTACTTGTTCCGATCCTTAAGATCTTTGTTCTGACGTTTCTTTATAAGCTTGCGGCTGCGGTTGTAGAGCCGGTGACGGATAAGCGGATCGCAGGGAGCATGAATGGGGTGTTTCGTGGCAGCCTTTTAGCGGCAAAGGTCATGCTGACGTCGTTGTTTCTCTTTTTCTTAACGATTGCAATGATCACTGCGGCATCCGGCATGGTTGTATAGAATGAGAATACAGACCGGGAGGAGAGCAGATGCAGAGTATTTTAGACTGGATGAAAGGGATTGTGATCCTGTTTGTGGTTCTGAGTGCACTCATCCATCTTGTGCCAAAGGAACAGTATAAAAAGTATGTCCGCTTTTTTGCAGAGCTGGTGCTTCTGATTGCAGTGATTGCACCGGTTTCAAAGGTGATCTACCGTAGTAAGGATTTTGATGAGCTGATCCATTATTCCCAGTTCTGGCAGGAGATGGAGAATCAGAAAAAAGATATGGAGAAGCTGGAATTTACAGGGGAGGATGCTTACCGGAAGGAATACGAAAAAGCGATCGGAGCAGATATCACACAGATGGCAGAGGATAAAGGGTATAAGGTCAAAGCGGTTTCTGTAACGTTAAATAGCGCGTATGAATTAGAGAAGGTAGATCTGAACATCACAGAAAAGCAAAAAGAGGATCAGGTGCTTGTGGAACGGATCTCACTGTCTCCTTCCACAAACGATGCGGTGACACCGCAGATGGAAGAACTGCAAAAGACAATCTGTGACTTTTACCGGTTAGAGGAAAAGCAGTTAGTGATTCGAACAGGTTGATTGAGGTGAAATATGGACTGGAAGAAATTATTGCAAAAGAATACAGAAAAAATGCCGGATAAGACCGTTTTTTTCCTGCTTGTGCTATTTGGTATCCTGATGCTTGTGATCGCACTGCCGGCAGGAAGCGGGAAAAAGACAGCAGATACCAAAAAAAAGACGGAAACGACAAAAGCACAGGCAAAGAAACAGGCAGCGGATGAAATTGACAGGAATGGAGATAAAGAACAGTTAGAACAGATCTTAGAAAAGATCGACGGGGTTGGCAGGGTACAGGTAATGATCACCTATCAGGATAACGGAACACAGGTGGTCGAAAAGGATACGAAGTCTTCATCTTCGCAGACAACCGAGGAGGATGATGCAGGTGGAAAGCGGACGGTTACAGAGTCGGACGGGGAAGAAACCACAGTCTATGATGCGGACGGAGGGGATGGTGAACCGTTTGTCAGTAAGAACCTGACACCGAAGATAGAAGGAATTTTAGTGGTGGCACAGGGTGGGGATAAAACCAGTGTCAGACAGAACATTTCCAATGCTGTTTTAGCATTATTTGAGATTGAGCCACATAAGATAGTGGTAGTAAAGATGAAGGATCAGGAGGTCGGAAATTGAAAAAAATCTTTAAGAAAAATCAGATCATTATCACTGCATTAGCACTTATGATCGCAGTAGCAGGATATCTCAGTTTTACCAATGATTCCATCAAGGATAAAAAGGTTGCAAAGGAAGCAAATGCCGAAGCAGAAGTCGCTGACAACGAATATGAGATCTCAGATGAAAATGAACTCCTAGAGGGTGACATTTTTACAGATTCCGAGGATAACAGCTTAGAAACTGCGGCACTTGCCACCGAGAGTGTGACGGAGACATCGGCAGAACCTACAGAGAATGGAGCAGGGAGTGATGAGGCAGGATCGACCGAGGTGAGTGCGAATCCGGGCGAAGCAGTATTGACAGGAGCAGGTGTGGCAGATGTGGACTTTGCCGCAGAGATGAAGCTAAGCAGGGAGCAGATGCGCGCAAAAAACAAGGAGTCACTCTTAGACATCATCAATAATACGAATATTGATGAAGCCTCCAAGCAGCAGGCAGTCAGCGAGATGATCGCAATGACCGATATTGCAGAGCGTGAGACCGCTGCGGAGATGTTACTCGAAGCAAAGGGATTTACAGATGTTGTGGTAAGCATCACCGATGACTGCGCTGACGTTGTGTTGAATATGGGGGAGGTAACAGATGCGAAGCGCGCACAGATCGAGGATATCGTGAAGCGTAAGACGAACGTATCTGCAGAAAAGATTGTGATCACACCGATCCAGCCGGGTGAAAACTGATTGACGGATCGTAGAAAATACGTTATGATACAGCTATCATATGACATAAAATGAGACTCAGTTATATTTTTGGTAAGAACATCAGAATGCGAAGCAAGGATATAGACTGGGTCTTTTTTTGCTGTATAGGAAATTCCGTTGGAACTCCTATACAGCAAAAGCAAGCAATCAAGCATGCATGCTTGATTGCTTGCAACGATGCGCACCTCGCGGAGTGGAAGATTATGCGATGCATCCGATCGGGCGCGAGAGTGTGCGGCGAGCGCACACTTTATTCAGATAAGGAGAACGAATGAAGAAAAACAGATTACGTGTATTTTGTGGTGTATTAGCAGGAAGCCTGTTACTTTCCGGAATGCCGGTTACAATGGCATGGGGCAGTACAACAGATGATCGCCTGCCGGCTGTCGGCGCAGCAGAGACTGTGACGGTAACGGATTATCCGGGATTTGCCAGTGCCTTAAGCAGTGGCAAAAAGTATATTGTGGTAGCCGGCAGCTTTACGATCCGGGATGCAGACCGGGTCGAAACAGAGGGTGCCATAAAGGGACAGATGAAGCCGGTTGAGATACCGGAAGGAACGACGATCACCGGAAATGGAACCGGAAGTATTACAAGCAGCCATCCGTTTCAGATTATGGGAGATGGCGTAGAGATAAAGGATATCCAGCTTACGTTCAATTCTACGGACAGTATGTACAGCATACCACACCGGGAGATCTTTCTTGCCGGACATAGTCTGACGCTTGATCATGTAGATACTTATTTAGGGGGTGGTAATTCCACACCGGGCAGTATGGAGGGAACGGAAAAGGAGCTGCTGCCAACGGTCTATGCCGGAGGATATTACGATAATACCGCAGTAGGAGATCATGCATCGCTTACGGTCAAAAATGCCGATGGCAGAACGATGTTTCAAAATATTTATCTGGGACATGAAGCGTCTGTGGGAGAGCGGACTGCCTATACCGGAGCAGCATCCCTGTCACTGGATGCAGATACGAAGGTACGTGGCGTGTTGTCCTCAGAGTATACCACATCCGCTGAACTTACGATCACCGGAGAAGAAGCCGGTGTCGATGAGATCCATATTGCAGAAGTCGCAGGCAATGCACATACGGTATTGCAGGTACAGCATGCAGCATTAACCGGTTCGGTTACAGAAGCGGTCGGCAGTACGATCGTGGATGCAGGCGGCAGATTACAGCCGGAGAATGCAGATGGAAGGCTAGGATCTGTTACGCTTGCAAATGGCGGCTGTCTGGATCTGACAAAGCTTGCAGATGCAGTGATCGCAGGTGATCTTTGTTCGGAGAGCAGTACCCGGAAGGGAAAACTTGTGCTTCAAAGTGCAGGAAGCTTACGGATTACGGGGCAGGTAAGTGGTGTTACACAGCTTCAGACAGGCAGTCATGTGACACCGGGCATCCTGATGTCCGGACATACCTATATTACTGCATCACAGAGTGCGGAAGGTAACTTTGTGTTATCGGACAGAGATCTGGGGAATCAGTATCGTCTGGACTTTGCAGATGGAGTATGGACAGCCATCAGGGAGGATATGGAAGATGACAGGGAGGTCTATGATGTATCTGTGGGCAAGCCCTTATTGACAGTAGAAATTGGTGATATTCCATCGGATAATATGAAAAAGACAGAAAACTCTCCGTATCTGGAACTGACCTGGTCGGATCAGTATGACGACGTTTTTACACCCGAAGAAGCATGGCTGCGAGGGCTTTATCAGAATCTGATCGTGAGGATTACTGGAACAGTAATAGCGAAGCAGATATGCAAAAAACAGACTGGGGCAATGCAATCCGTTTAGACAGTGATGATAAGAATGCAGACCGTTATTATCTGGTGGCTTCCGGTTCGGATATACAGGCAGGAACGTATACATTGTTACTCTGCTCAAAGAAGGTGGACGGCTTATCAACGGTTGCAGATGTCAAGGCATTATTGGCGGACGATGTGATCTTAAATAACTATGAATATAACAGAATTGAGATCACGCTTACCGGAAGTACAAAGCCGACACCGGATCCAGACCCAGAAGAACTGGAGAAGCCAATACATCAGCATAAGGAAGGACAGGCAGTACGTGAGAATGAAACGTCCGCAGGATGTGAGACAACGGGCGGATATGATGAAGTAGTCTATTGTACAGATTCAGACTGTAAGGCAGAATTAAGCAGGGTACATAAGACCATACCGGCACTTGGTCATGTAAAGGGAAAGGAAGTAGAAGAAAATTACAAGGCAGCATCAGTAGGAAAAGATGGAAGCTATGACCGGACGGTATACTGCACACGCTGTAACAAGAAAGTGAGTCAGGAACATAAGAAAGTTGCCGCACCAAAGACCATAAAGCTCTCAAAGGTGCGTTATAGCTATGATGGAAAAGCAAAGCAGCCGGCAGTTACGGTAACGGATCGTCAGGGAAAGACCATCGCAAAGAAGTATTATAAGGTTACTTATCAGAATCATAAAAAGGCCGGAAAGGCATCTGTTACCGTTACATTCAAAGGGAATTATAAAGGCACACTCAAAAAGACCTATGAGATCTGTCCGAAAGGAACTTCTCTTGTAAGCATAACGGCAGGGAAGAAAAAGCTGACAGTCAAGTGGAAGAAACAGACTTCCCAGACGACAGGGTATGAGATCGCATATGCGACAAGTGCATCTTTTGCAAAGAGTAAGACCAAAACAGTCTGTATCAGGAATACAAAAAGTATTACAAAAGAAATTAAGGGATTGTCAGGAAAAAAGAAATATTATGTCAAAATCCGTACTTATCAGGAAGTGAAGTCCGGTAATAAGAAGATCCGGATCTGTTCGGACTGGTCAAAGGCAAAAGCAGTTACAACTAAAAAGTAAAAAAGTGTGTATTACCGCACATTATAGAGTAAAGTTTTTGTCAGTTGAATAAAAGAAAAAGAGAGAGCACCAACATCTCTGTTATAATGGATTTGACAAGAATCTAAAACACAGTCGATGGAGGTACTCTCATGAAAAGCATTATAGCATACTCAGTGGAAAAGCTGTACAGGGATTTTGAGAAAGCGGATGAACTTTTTCTCTTATCCGGGATGAAAGATATGGAGTTGTATGAAAAGCAGCTTGCAGAGGCTGCGAGAAAGGCTGCGGCAGAACACATGGCAGCCCTATACAGTGACATGGACCGTATGTTGTGTGAGGATATTTCCAGAACAGAAAAATATACCATCCAGAGGCATGATGAACGTCAGCTGCTGACTATGGTGGGACCGATCTGTTTTACCCACACTCTGTTCCGAAGCCGTAAGGATAAAACCTGTCATTATCTTCTGGATGAATGGATGGAACTGGATGCCCATGAAAGACTGAGCAGCCGTGCAGAGGCAGAGGTGCTGGCAGAGGAAGTAAAGACCAGCTATGCCTCTGCATCCAGAGTACTGGGAGAAGATTCGGTGATCAGCAAGACGGCGGTTATGGATAAGGTACATGGAATCCAGACAGAACTGCCCTTCCCGAAGCCGGAGAAGAAAAAGTGTGTGGAATACCTTTATATCGAGGCAGACGAGGATCACATCCACAAGCAGGAGAAAACCGAAACAGTGAAGAAAGGCAGCATGATCGGGAAGCTGCTGTATCTTTATGAAGGGAAGGAAAAGAAAGACGGACGGAAGGAACTGAAGAACGTATTCTATCTGGGAGGTCTTTGCAGCGGAGGAGAAGCAAACAGGCATCTGTTTGAACGGATGCAGAAATACATCGACACGAACTACGAGAGCCGTTATCTGAATGCGGTATATATCAGTGGAGATGGAGGAGCCTGGATCAAAGCAGGGGCGGAATACATTGAAAAGGGAGTTCCGGTGCTGGATAAGTTCCACATGATGAAATACATCAACAAGGCGGCCAACCAGATGCCGGATGAAGCAGGGGAAGCCAAAGGACGGCTGTGGAAAGCTCTGTATAAGGGAAAGAAGAAAAAGTTTGTGAAAACCATAAAAACTATCCGGAAATGTGCGCCGAACGAGAAAGCAGTGAATGACTGTGAGGAATACCTGCTGAACAACTGGGACAGCGCAGTGAGAAGAATGCAGGATAAAAATGTTTATGGGTGCAGTGCAGAAGGTCATGTGAGCCACATGTACTCTGACCGTATGAGTTCCCGCCCGATGGGATGGAGTGAAGCCGGAGCGGATGCGATGTGCCGGCTGAGATGCTATGTGAAGGATTACGGAGAAGAAAAGATCCTGGAACTGGTAAAGTACCGCCGGAGCCATAAGCAGGAAGAAGCAACGGGAACCGAGGGGATATCCGTGCGTCCAAACAGGGGATACATGAGGAAACTGCTACTCCACCATCATGACAATGACAGGGTATACATCGAAAAGATGCAGGCAACCATTCCGAGTATAGACATCCGAAAAAAGCTGGCGATCCGGGAGCGTCTGGGAGGCATTTGACAAAACAAAGTTGGAGAAGTAGACTATGAGAAAACAATCTTGGCAAGTCCATAGCAGGGGATCTTCTGTGACTCTCCAACTGACAGTAAGTTTACTCTATCGGATAAAAGTAATTTACTTGCGGAAATCCGAAAAAACATCTATAATATACTCGGTTTATTCTGTGAATCAATAGAAGGAGGTACTTATTTATGCAAAGGGTATTTCTTATTGTTTTAGACAGTGTTGGAATTGGTGAGATGCCGGATGCCGCAGACTATGGGGATGCGGGTAGTAACACGATACTGGCATGTGCAAAGAGTCCGTATTTTTCCATGCCGAATATGGCAGATCTGGGATTCTTTCAGATTGATGGAATGAAGAAGAATGGACTGTGGAAAGAACTGGGAATAGAAGAGAAACGGATAGATTTTACCGGTGCAGTTGCAAGAATGACGGAGGTATCGAAGGGAAAGGATACAACAATCGGTCACTGGGAGATTGCAGGAGTCGTATCCGGGCATCCACTGCCGACCTTCCCGGAAGGATTTCCGCAGGACTTTTTGGAAGAATTCAAAAAACAGACCGGAAGGGATGTCTTATGTAACCGTCCATACTCCGGAACCGATGTGATAAGGGATTACGGAAAAGAGCATATGCAGACCGGGGCACTGATCGTCTATACCTCGGCAGATTCTGTGTTCCAGATTGCGGCACATGAGGATGTCGTACCGGTTGAACAGCTTTATGAGTACTGTAGAACCGCCCGCAGACTGTTAACCGGAAGGCTGGGAGTCGGACGTGTGATCGCAAGACCGTTTACCGGAGAACCGGGGAACTTTACAAGAACGAGCAGACGGCATGATTTTTCCTTAGAACCCCCTAGGCAGACGATGCTGGATCTGTTAAAATCCCATGGCAAGGATGTCTTATCGGTTGGCAAGATCGTTGATATTTTTGCCGGAAGAGGAATCACAGATCATGTGCGTACCGTGAATAATGAGGATGGCATCAACCGTACCTTAGAATATATGAAGCGGGATTTTGAAGGATTATGCTTTACGAATCTGGTGGATTACGATATGCTGTATGGACATCGCAACGATGTGGATGGATATGCGAAGGCACTGACGTATTTTGATAAACGGCTGCCGGAACTGCTTGCCGGACTTCGTGAGGAAGATATTCTTATGATCACGGCAGATCATGGCTGTGATCCGAGTACCCCATCGACTGATCATTCAAGAGAATATACACCGCTTGTCCTGTATGGTAAGCCGGTGGCAGCAGGCACAAATTATGGCACAAGGGACAGCTTTGCCGATATTGCTGCAACAATTTTACAATATTTTGGAATAGAAGTAGCATGTGCGGGAACACCGCTCATACTATAGGAGGAAACATTTTGGCTGACTTAAGAAGTGAAATCGAAAAAAGAAGAACATTTGCAATTATCTCACACCCGGATGCAGGTAAGACAACCCTGACAGAGAAGTTCCTGTTATACGGAGGAGCAATCAATCTGGCAGGCTCCGTAAAGGGAAAGGCAACTGCAAGACATGCGGTGTCTGACTGGATGGAGATCGAGAAGGAGAGAGGTATTTCTGTAACCTCTTCGGTGTTACAGTTTAATTATGACGGACGGTGTATTAATATCCTTGATACACCGGGACATCAGGACTTCTCAGAGGATACCTATCGTACCCTGATGGCGGCAGATTCCGCAGTCATGGTCATCGATGGATCGAAGGGTGTAGAGGCGCAGACGAGAAAGCTTTTTAAGGTATGTGTCATGCGTCATATACCGATCTTTACCTTCATTAACAAAATGGATCGTGATGCGAATGATACCTTTGATCTTTTAGATGAGATTGAAAAAGAGCTTGGCATTGCAACCTGCCCGGTCAACTGGCCGATCGGTTCCGGCAAGAACTTCAAGGGCGTCTATGACCGTAATACCAAAAAGGTCATGACCTTTGCAGATACCTTAAAGGGAACGAAGGAAGGTACCGAGAAGGAATTAGATATTGATGATCCGGCTCTTATCGAAGAGATCGGAGAGGAGTACCGCGATCAGTTATTAGAAGAGATCGAGTTATTAGATGGTGCGAGCGCAGAGTTTGATATGGAGCTTGTCTCAAAGGGAGAGCTTTCACCGGTATTTTTCGGATCTGCACTCACAAACTTCGGTGTAGAGACCTTCTTAAAGCACTTTTTACAGATGACAACATCCCCGCTTCCGCGTAAGGCAGATATTGGAATCATTGATCCGTTTTCCGAAGACTTTTCTGCATTCGTATTTAAGATCCAGGCGAATATGAATAAGAACCACCGTGACCGTATTGCATTTATGCGTATCTGTTCCGGTAAGTTTGAGGCAGGTATGGAAGTAAAGCATATCCAGGGTGGTAAGACGATCAAGCTGTCCCAGCCGCAGCAGATGATGGCGCAGGAGCGTAAGATTATCGACGAGGCATATGCCGGAGATATTATCGGTGTCTTCGATCCGGGTATCTTTTCAATCGGAGATACGATCACAACTGCAAAGAATAAGTTCGAATTCGAGGGAATTCCTACGTTTGCACCGGAGCATTTCGCAAGGGTACGACAGATCGATACGATGAAGCGTAAGCAGTTTGTTAAGGGTGTTATGCAGATCGCACAGGAAGGTGCGATCCAGATCTTCCAGGAGTATAACAGCGGAATGGAAGAGATCATCGTAGGCGTTGTCGGTGTCTTACAGTTTGATGTATTAAAATATCGTCTGGAGAATGAGTACAATGTTGAGATCCGCTTAGAGAACCTCCCATATGAGCATATCCGCTGGATCGAAAATACGGATATTGATATGGATAAGCTGTCCGGTACTTCGGATATGAAGAAGATCACAGACTTAAAGGGTAATCCGTTACTGTTATTTGTCAATGCGTGGAGTGTTGGCATGACACTGGATCGTAACGAAGGATTAATTTTATCCGAATTCGGTAAGAATAACTAAAAGAAAAAGAATACAGGAGGAGAAAAACATGGCTGTAATGACAATTACAAACGATAATTTTGAAACAGAAGTATTAGGATGTGACGTACCGGTATTGCTTGATTTCTGGGCAGAGTGGTGCGGACCATGTAAGATGATGTCACCGGTTGTAGAAGAACTGGCAGAGGAATTAGAGGGCAAGGTAAAGGTCGGCAAGGTCAATGTAGACGAGCAGGCATCTCTTGCACTCAAGTATCAGATCATGAGCATTCCGACACTGGTACTGATGAAAAACGGTGTCTTTAGTGGCAAGCTCATTGGTGTAAGCACAAAGGAAGAGGTCTTAGAGCTTCTGAATAAATAAGGTGCTTCGCACAGGAATGTAAAACAGCCGTACAATTCTGATGGATTGTACGGCTGTTTTCATCTAGTCTGCTCTGTCAGACTGGAGTAATAAGATACTCATAATGATCAGGTAGCAGGATACAACGACCAGTTTGACCCAGCTAAGAATCATAAATTGCTGATAGAGTGAGACTCCGTATACAATAAGAAACAGGATCAGCATAAGAATGCCGATCAGGCGACAGATTTTACTTTTTGACATAACATTTCTCCCTTGCTTGTTTTAAAGAGCGGCTACAACAGTTCCTGTGTATGTAGCAGAGATTGTTTTATGACCAAATAAATTATCATAAAAATAATCTCGTAATACTAATGTACCAGTGTAGGTAATACTATTTTCAACGACTGAAAGTCTCCATGTTTTTGGTGGAATAACATTACCATTAAAATTTACAGTAACAGTTTTTCGTTTGGTATTAATTAACTGTGGACTTACTAGTGATTGGCTATCAGGGGTTGAGTAAACAATGTAGTGTATGCCATCTGTTGTACAACCCTTATCAATCACGTTACCATTGAAAACTGTTTCTACTCTTTGAACAGTATTTGCTGATACTGGCGTATTATTTGTACATAATACAAAAACGGCACAAAGTAATAAACTGATTATTCTTGCTTGTACTTTTCATTTCTCATTTTCCCTTCTTGTGTGATTGAACAACTATCTATTCTTAGTATGTCAGAATAGATAGTATATACATAAGTCCCTTAATTGTACGCGCTTACAATCTATTTTCACTATAGATTTTGTATGAATGATTGTCAATATATAATTGAAAATTCAATAGAAAGCACAAAAATATTCAAAAAGTGTGAATATTTATAGATACATATTTGTGAATTTGTACAAAATTGTATTTGGCAACATGCTCGGATCAGGAAGGTGCACCTGTTTTGAGCTGACAGGTATTTCATGCAACTGCAAGATTCTTTAATAGTGAAAAATTCTCGAATTGACAAATCTGCGAAGGGGCTTGATAATAGAAAATAATATGTATAAAAGGTATGGTCGTTTATATGAAAGAAGCAGTTTGTTTTGGAAAGTCAGGAATCAAGTCAAAGGTAATTCAGGAGATGATTGATCTGGATAAGCCGGTTCAGAAGGAATTGTTAGATTCGATTGATAGGGAAGAAATTGTAATCTATGAAAAAGTATGAGAATTTTAAAGCTGCATTGAAAAATCCTGAAGACATTTCTGCCTATGAAGAACCTTATGGAAATGTAGAGATAGCTGGAATGGTCGGATTATATGAGATATGCTTTGAACAGGCATGGAAAGCAATGAAGGAATTAAAAGACGGGATGTAAATTTCCTGTTTGAAAAATATATGATTAACTTAGATTATGAAACAATATGCACAGATATGGAGACTGGATATGAAAGACAGACATAAGAGAAACAGAATAACTGCAGGTGCTCTTGCCATATTGTTGTTACTGAATACATCCGTAGAACCGGTTCTGGCACAGAATGCGGAGTCTGGGACAGAAACGGTACAGGCAGTGACTTTCGATGATGAATCCGCGGAAAAGGAGAATTTAAAAACACAGGCTGTCACGGTCGTGGAAAAGAATGTCGCTCTTTTCGAGCAGGGTGAGATCCCGGATGCGGACGATGAAAAAAAGACAGAGATAAATGGGACAGATTATTCCGGGGCGGCGGAAGCAATAAGGACAGATCTGACACAGATGAATCCACAGACAGACCTTCGCGCGTATGACCTGACTGCGGATGAGGTCGCAGCCATTTATCAGTCCGTGGTAAATGATAACAGTGGACTTTTTTATGTGACAGGTAAGCTGCAAATCAGCTGCAAGGAAGATGGTAAGGCAGTAAGTGTTACCTATACTTATACTGCGGATGCAGCGCAGATCGCAGAACAGAAGACAGCATATGATCAGGCACTGAATCAGATCGTGGCGCAGGTAGACCCGGGGTGGACAGATGTCCAAAAAGCACTGTTTGTCAATGATTATCTGGTTACAACAGCTACTTATGATCATACACTTGCACACCATGATGCCTATTCCCTGCTGGTCAATAAGACAGGTGTATGTGAAGCCTATGCACTTGCATATCAGGCAGTCATGGAAGCACTTGGTATACCGGTTCTCATAGCTTCGAGCGGATCAATGAAACATGCCTGGAATGAGATCTATGTAAATGGTCACTGGTATCATGTGGATGTAACATGGAATGATCCGACGACGGATCTTTATGGGCGTGCATGTCATGATTACTTTTTGCTGAGTGATGAAGCAATCGGAAAAGGTGTGAACAGGCATGATGGCTGGAATACCGGAGTGGCATGTGACGATACTACCTTCGATCATTATGAGTGGGACAATATAGAAAGTCCGATCACCTGTTGCAATGGAGGCTGGTATACGATCGGTAACAATAAGGTGCTTCGCCTGAACTGGGAGAACGGAACATTTACGGAAGTGGCATCTTATGCAGATACCGGGAAAAGTCTGCGGACCGGACTGTTTAGCTATGATGGAAAGCTGTATATGATAGATGGAGACGATATACTGACGTTTGATGTAGATACAAAGACTTTTTCAACTTTTTTGTCTGTAGGAAATGCGTATGGAATTGCGATTGATGCAGGTATGATCATTACTAGTAATATCCGGGGTGAGAATTATACGGATGCAAATCTGACGAAAGATCCGCCTTTATATTCCTTAAGCCCGGTTGCGGATACAAACGGATATTCCTATATTCCGGGTATCTGGAAGCAGGCAGTTCTGGTGTCTTATAGCGGAGATCAGACGGCACTTTCCATTCCACAGACAGTAAGACTGGATATGGAAAACGGAATAGCTTCTGATTATACGGTAGTGCAGATCGGAGCGGGAGCGTTTCGGAATCATCCGGATCTGTCCACAGTGGATTTGCCGGAGAGTGTCGTAGGAATCGGAGAGGAAGCCTTTTATGGAGCAGGGAACCTGACGGCTGTTACCGGGGCGGCGGGGCATCTTGCGATTGGCGCAAGAGCATTTTATGGCTGCAGGAATCTGAATACTCTTGGAAACGGTGATGTAGTGATAGATGGAATAGGCGAAGGTGCATTCTATCAATGCATGAGCCTGCAGGGGCTGAATGCCTCAGCACTGAGGATTATTCCAAATTACGGATTCTACGAATGCAGCAGTCTGAAAGATCTACAGACCACATCGTCAGACGCATTTGGAAACTATGCATTAGCCGGGTGCAGCAGCCTGGGAAGTGTGATACTAAAGAAGGGACTGAACTTTCTGCCGGACGGCTGTTTTTCCGGTTGTACATCTCTTCACGAACTGAGTATTCCGGATAGTGTTACGGAAATCTATGATCATGTATTTCAAAATGCAGCAGTCTGACTTCCATACCGATACCGGATGCAGTTACATGGCTTGGTTCCGGGGTATTTCAGGGATGTGGGAATCTGCAGTTTGCCAGCTTACCGGAGAAAATTACGGAAATCCCATCCTTTCTGTTTGCCAACTGTACCTCCCTGCAATCCCTTTCAATACCTGCAGGTACAACACAGATCGGAGAATATGCATTTTCTGGCTGTAGTACATTTTCCGATATAGAATTACCGACTGCCTTGACAAAGATCGGAGCATGTGCATTTAGCCGGACAGGTCTTTATAAGATTATTGTACCGGAAGGAGTTACCGTCTTAGACAATGCCGTTTTTTCATCCTGTACTTCGTTAAAGGATGTGACGCTGCCAAAGGCATTGACAACAATAAAGAATACCTTTTCGGGCTGTACTGCCTTAGAGGAAGTTGTGATTCCGGACACAGTGACAACGATTCAGGCACAGGCATTCTATCAATGCAGCAGCTTAAAGCATATTACACTTCCGAAGGAGCTTACAGAGATCGGAGATCATGTATTTTATGGGTGCAGTGCGTTGTCAGAAATAGATTTACCGGAGAAGTTGACGACGATCGGGAAGTCTGTCTTTGCCGGATGCAGCTCGTTAAAGAGTCTGCGGATATCGGCAGCGGTAACGGCAATCGGGGCAGATGCGCTAAAGGATACTGCTTCCTTACAGGAGATCCGGTTAGCAGATGGTAATACTTCGTTTGCAGTATTTCATGGAGTGCTGTTTAATGCAGAACAGACGGAAATTATTGCATGTCCGGCAGGAGTCCGGCATCTGTATCTGCCAAAGGAATTTTCTTCTATCGGAGAACAGAAATATTCTTTCTTAGAGAGTCTTACGGTTCTTAATTCAAAGTGTGTGATTGCAGACTCTTCAAGGACGTTGAATGGATTGATACTGATAGGAGATGCCGGCTCTACACTGGATGCTTATGCAAAAAAGTATGGGAATACGTTTAATGTGAAAGTACTTTCAGAGGAAGGAGAGTATCAGCAGACCTTATCTGCAAATGGAAGCATCAGCTGGAAATTCGAACCGGAAGAAGCAGGCACTTATCTGTTTGAATTCTATTGTGAAAATGGAGCGGTCATCAGCTTATCCTATGGAGATGGGGGCGGAGGCGGCTCCGGGGTCCTGTATCTTGAGAAGACATTGGAAGAAAATGCAGAAAAAACCATTCAGATTACACCGGGAGAATGGGCAGATCATAAGGCGCGTATGGTAACGATGCGTATCTATAAGGAAATCAAATATCAGGAAAAATGCTCTTTTCCGGGAACGTATACAATTACGATGAATCCGTATACCGTATATCTGTTTGATCTTCCGGCACATGGAAATACAGATTATGATATGAAGATCAGTGGCGGTAAGGGACTGTATTATCAGATCTATCCGCCGAACCCGGATATTTCGATCGGATCTGTGATCCCGCAGGATCAGGCAGTCGGCAATGGTAGCAGACAGTTTCTTGCACATAATGATGATAAGGCAAGGCTTAGGATCAATCCATATCTTGGAGCGGATTGGAAATCATCACAGCAGGAGAAGAAGCAGGCAGTTACCTTCTCTATTGGTAAGCATGAACATACAGAAAAAGTTGTACAAGAGGCAGTACAGCCAACCTGTACGGAAAGCGGATCGACCAAGGTAACCGAATGCAGTGACTGTGGGGTAACATTGTCGAAATGGACATCGATCCCTGCAACCGGTCATTTATGGGATAGCGGCAAGGTGACGAAAAAGGCAACGGTATCGGCAGCAGGAATAAAGACATATACCTGTAAGAGGTGTGGGGAAACAAGGCTTGAATCGGTTCCTAAGCTTGAGGTGGCTTATACCATTTCCTATCAGGGCAATGGTGCAACCGGCGGTTCTATGAAACGTCAGACCGTTTCTTACGGAAAGGGAACAAAGCTCACAGCGAACAGTTTTAAATGCAAGGGATATACCTTTAAGGGCTGGAATACGAAAAAAGACGGTTCCGGTAAGACCTATGCTGACAAAGCAGATGGGTCGAAGCTTACGACAACAGATGGCAGCGTAGTGACCCTTTATGCACAGTGGCAGAAGAATACCTATAAGATCACGTATAAGCTGAATGGTGGAACGAAAGCGAAGGGAGCCGTTGCAACGTATACGGTTACGACAGCCACGATTACCTTAAAGAAACCAACGAGAAAGGGCTATACTTTTAAGGGCTGGTATACCGATGCGAAGTGTAAAAAGAAGATCACACAGATCAAAAAGGGTTCTGTCGGAAATAAGACATTGTATGCAAAATGGACAGCGAATCCGTATAAGGTGTCCTTTTCGGCGAATGGTTCAAAGGTTACCGGAAAGACAAAGACGCTTTCTGCTATCTATGGCAAAAGCTATAAGCTTCCGGCGAATGGCTTTAAGCGCAAGGGGTATACGTTCAAGGGCTGGAATACAAAAAAGAATGGAAAAGGGAAAACCTATAAGAATAAAGCTGCAATTAAGAATCTGACGACAAAGGCAGGCAGAAAGATTACTCTGTATGCACAATGGAAGAAAAAATAGCAGCAGTGCAGCTTTGAAAAATACGGCGCATGATATAGTTCTATATCATGCGCCGTAAAAAAAATTACTTCATTACATGAACGCCATTGAGCATCGCTTCAAGGATTGCAAGCACATGTCCCTGCTGGGTGCGGTCTAAGCTGCGGAACATATGAAGCATCCGGTGCTCCGGTGTATCCATGCCGGTTTGATAACCGTCCGGAGTATCCAGAAGAACCGTTTCCCCGGAATCCTTCGGCAGTGTGGAAGAACCGGTCAGCAGATAGACGGGACTAACTTTAAAGAATTCTGCAATCTTTACAATCTTGTCGGCAGACGGATTGGTATTTTTCGATTTCCAGCTGCTGATCGCAGCAGGAGAAATACCTGTATATTCGGACAACTCTTTTTGTGTACGGTGCTTTTCCTTCAGGAGTTCAAAAATTCTCTGGCTTATTGTCATAATAATCCTCATTTCCCGTAGATATTTTCTATTTTGAGCAAAAACTTGCTCATATAAAAATTTACAAATGTGCATTCACACATTGACAAATTCATATATGCAAAATATAATTTATATATATGAAAGCATGAAAAGAAAGATACGTCTTAGAATCTAAGAATTCACACGATTTCTTTTTTATTATACATCAACAAATGAGAATTCTCAATGCTGAAAACAGATTGAGGGGAGAGAATATGGCACAAAGAAAATTAACTCCAATGGGGAAAATCATAAAACTGCGTCTGGTGGAATTAGAGATGACACAGGAAGCGCTTGCAGCACAGGTCGGAACAAGTCCACAGTATATCAATCATATCATGTATGGGGAGAGAACCGGAGAAAAATATATGGATGAGATCTGTAAGGTCTTAGATATCTGAGAATCCATATGAATTAGAAGATAGGTTGCGATATGTAGATTGCGTATGCAATCTATTTTTTTATAAAAAAGTCAGCACAGAGTCTGTTCTTTCGCATCATACAGCCATTCGTTGATCTGGTAGATGTCAGCCTTGTTTAAAATGCCATAAAGAATGATACTGTCTCGGCGGTCCCTTGGGTAGAGTACGGCATAACCGGCATATTTCAGGACATTCGTTACTTCCGCAAGAGAAAGCTCCATGCCAAGGCAGATACAAAGAAGCTTATCACGGGAAGGATTTTTGCTGTCGCCAAAGATCTGGTAGCCATAGATTTCATTCAGTTCTGCTTTCGCAAAGATTTTCGATTTGGAAAGGCCTTTTTCGAGCGCAAGATTGTTTAAATATTGTCCGATCGGATGCTTTACAAAGTCCTTTTCACATTCAGACAGATAATTCTGAATAGTTTCGGAATTCTTAAGAGAATCTAATAATTCGGTTGTTGGCTTTTGTATCATGATAGCTCCTTTGCGTTGACAGTTTTTATCAGTATGTTATTATAAAAGTGGTTATTTGTCAAATAGGAGGAAGTCATGTATCAATGGGTCGAACAGTGTCTGAAACAGGAATATAAGCTTGTTTGCGTGTTAAAACAGACACCGGATAGTTCCACACTTGTGATGAAGCATCAGAGGAGTGGAACGAATATACTGGTCAAACATATCCAGGGCGATGGTGAGGTATACCGCTATCTTCTGAAGATCAGACAGAGCAATCTGCCACAGGTGTATGAAGTCGTCCATGAAAAAGAGGGATGTCTGGTTCTTGAGGAATATATTGACGGAATCACGATCGGAGATGTTTTACAGGATGGCTGTTATCATAGAAAAGGTGTGAAAAACGTAGTTTCACAGCTTTGCGATGCGGTCGGATTTTTACATGACAGTGGGATTGTGCATCGTGATATCAAGCCGGAAAATGTAATGATCGATAATACAGGGTGTGTGAAGCTGATTGATTTTGACACTGCACGTTTTTATAAAAAGACTTCGCAAAAGGATACGGATACGCTTGGAACAATCGGATATGCAGCGCCTGAACAGTTTGGAATCACGCAGACCGACTGTAGAACGGATATTTTTGCAATCGGGGTACTGATCAATGTGATGCTGACCGGGGAACATCCATCTATCCGGTTTTGTACGGGAAAATACCGGCATATTGTTAAAAAATGTACACAGATGAATCCGGGAGACCGGTATACGAATGTATATGAAATAAAAAGACGATTATAGGAAGAAGATTATGGAAGAGCAAAAGACAGAGGAAAGAGTATGCCCGGGGTGCGGACGAAAGATACCGGCAGAACTGCATTTTTGTCTGTACTGTATGACCAGATTAACACCGGTGGAGGACATCGATAAAAAGCATGCCGGGATAGGAAAAAGGAAAGGTATCTATCTGATATCCTTTTTTTTACTGATCGGTGTGTTATCTGTAGTGATCGGCAGTGCAGTGGCACATAGCAGTGGAAAACAGGAAAACGTGATTGCAAAAGCTGTCGGACAAGTAGAAAATACCGGGCAAAAAAAGCATTTGGTTACGAAAGATACAGAACACTTACAGACCGAAGCCCGGGTACCAACAGAATCATTACAACCGGAGGAGGCGGAGACGGAAACAGAGCAGAAAAAGGGGCAGGAAGAACCAGAAACACCGACGGTTCAGAATACAGAGGCAGGCACACAGCAGGCAGAGGATACATTGCAGACACCGGTAAACAGCCAGTCACCGGCGGTATCAGAAGAGATTGCAGCTGCACCGGAGAATGTGTCATCAGATGCAGCATCGGCTGCGGCGCAGACGAGTGCAGGGGCAGATTCGGCAGGATCTAAACCAGTGAATCCCCAAAAGGCAAAACCGTCTACCGAGAAGAAGGATACCGGGACAACGGATACAACACCGGAGGAGAAAAAGGTGCTGCTTGAGATTAACTGGGATACCGTTGCAGAATCGGTACGCATCAGCCTGCAGCAAAAATATGAGTCCTTACAGGTGCTGTCTTCTTTAAGCACCTATCAGAGTGACAGCTATACGAAGGTTGGGCAGACGACGACACAGGCACTCGGCAAGGATCACTTTTGTCAGGTGTATCCGGCGGATAGTGATGCAGAAGATCCAAATGAGCGGGATACGGCAGCGGACTGGACGGCATATTATGAAGCATCTATTGTCAATGCGTTTTCGGCAGTGCTTGATCAGAATCCACCGCCGGCGGATGAAAACAGACTGCCGGCGGTTGCAGTCTATCTGGATCATTATGAGGATGTAGCAGACGGAAGGGCAGTATATTTTACATTATGCTATTAAGTGGCAGAAAGAGTAAGGAAGGAAAAGGCGGATTATGGAAAAGAAAAAATATAGGATACAAAAAGCAGCGGTGTTTCTTTTTACAATTCTGGCAGGTCTGATTTTAGGAATCGGAAATGTGCGGCCGGTATCAGCTGCCCAGACGGACAGCGGGCAGAGCGCACCGATTGCTATCAAGCAGGCAGCTATTGTAGCAAGGGTGAACTATAGTGGCGGAGTAAAGATCAGTGTAACCGCAAGGTATCAGGGGAAAATGTTAAGTGAGGGCACAGATTATGTCTGTAAGATAAAGCCCGGAGTGAAAAAGGCAGGGAAAAATTATCTCTCCGTAACAGGTGTCAATCGTTTTCAGGGTACGGTGCAGGTACCATACAATGTTGTAGTAAACAAGATAGACAGAGTAAGAATAAACCCTGATCAGGAAACGGGAGTATGGGTAAACTGGAGTGGAAGAAAATCCCCTAAACAGGGAGTTGAGATCTATCGTAGGGCAGAAAATGAGAAGACGTATAAGAAAACAAAGGTAATCGCAGATGCATCCACCATGCGCTGGTTAGATAAGACAGCAAAGCCGGGGGTTAAGTACAGTTACCGGATCCGTGCCTATCGTGGTATGTATTATGGCGCATTTTCCGATACTGTGAGTGCGCGTTATCTTCCGAGGATGAATGATGCACCAAAGGTGACTTCGGATAAAGCAGGAACCATGAAGATCCGGTGGAAAAAGAGAAAAGGCATTGCCGGTTACCAGATTGCATATGCAATGGATGTCGAGATGAAAAAGTCACTGAAAAAGATTACAATAGCAGATTATAAGAAGACAAGCACTACGATCCATAATCTGAAAACAAACCGGAATTATTTTGTAGAGATGCGTCTGATCTATAAGACTGGAAAGAAAACTTATTATGGGGCATGGAGTCCGCAGGGAATGACACTGATCCGGTGGTAAGATCTTCCAGCCGGCCGGAACTTTATTTATAGTCATTCCAGCCCGGCTTTGGAAGCCCATTTTCGATTGCTTTTTTCACATCCGTATAGAAATGTATTTTTTTCTGCACGTGGATATAGTCTGCGTGCAGTTCTTTTAATTTCTGCTCGACAGAGACTTTCTGCTCCTCTAGTAGTGCAAGCATATCATCGATCGAATGTTCTTCATCCGCTTCAAAGGAAAAGAAATCCTTCAGTTGTGCAATCGACATACCGGTGCGCTTGAAGCAGCAGATGGAACGCAGGCGGTTGATATGCATATCGTAGTAGATACGCTGATGATTTGCGGAACGTCCGACGTTGGTAAGGATTCCTTCCTCTTCGTAATAGCGTAACGTCGAAGCCGGCAGGTCGAACATTTTCGATACTTCACTGATCGTATAGGTTTTCATAAAAATAAGCCTTTCTTTTGCCGCCGGCAATCGCGTGCCGGCAGAATTTCGTTTTCATAGATATGTTTATCATAGCATTTTTGGATGTAAAAGCAAGTTAGATGGGACATCCCTTCCGATTTTATAACGAAAGTTTTTAAAACATCGAAAAAAGGATTGCGTTCAAGCACACTTGAAGTGTTAGACTTACAGTAACAAAACGAAGAATCGAAAACAGGAGGTAACTATGTATACAGCAGACGAAAAACGATATGAGAAAATGCAGTACAACCGGTGCGGAAAAAGCGGATTGAAGCTTCCGGTTGTATCACTGGGCTTCTGGCATAACTTTGGCGATTTTTCCGCATATGACAATATGAAACAGATGTGTTTTACGGCCTTTGATCATGGTATCACCCATTTTGATCTGGCAAATAATTATGGACCAGAGCCGGGAAGCGCAGAAAAGCATCTTGGTATGATCTTAAAAGAGAACTTTGCATCTTATCGTGATGAACTGATCATCAGTACGAAGGCCGGCTTTGACATGTGGGAAGGCCCTTATGGTAACTGGGGCAGCAGAAAATATCTGATCGCCAGCTTAGATCAGAGCTTACAGCGTCTGGGACTTGACTATGTCGACATCTTTTATCATCACAGAATGGACCCGGAGACTCCGCTTGAAGAGACGATGGGTGCATTAGACCAGATCGTAAGAAGCGGAAAGGCACTGTATGTTGGTCTGTCTAATTATGACGGAGAGACGATGAAACAGGCATGTGAGATCTTAACAGATCTGAAGTGTCCGTTTGTGATCAATCAGAATTCCTATAATATTTTTAACCGTACGATTGAAAAGAACGGATTAAAACAGGCGGCAAGAGAATGCGGCAAGGGTATTATTTCCTTCAGTCCGCTGGCACAGGGAATGCTGACAGACCGTTATCTGAACGGAATCCCGGCTGACAGCCGTGTGATGACAGATGGAAGATTTTTACACCGGGAGCAGTTAGATGAAGCCCGTATCGCTACAATCCGGAAGCTGAATGACCTTGCAGCCGAGCGTGGGGAAACACTTGCACAGATGGCGTTAAAGTGGGTCGTAAAAGATTCAGATGTGACAAGCGTTCTGATCGGAGCATCCAAGCCGCAGCAGATCTGTGAGAACCTTAAGGTGATGCAAGCGGCTGATTTCACCGAAGAAGAATTAAAACGGATCGATGAGATTTCGTTATAGAATATAACGTATCAATCAAAAAGCAGACAGAATCTATCAGAGAACCATTTGGTCAATGTCAGACGGAAAATGACATCGGTCAGATGGTTCTTTTTGTCTGTCTGCATACTTAGCTGTCAGCTAAGTACGGAGGCAGATAATGCTGTTACACTAAGGATGTCGAAAACGACAAAGCTTTGTCGGAAAAGTGAAAAAAATAATGAAAATCGCAAAAGAAATTGCAATACAAAAAGCCTATCATAGTTTATAGAACTTACGAAAGTGAAAAGAACATGGAGGAAAGAGTAATTAGTGAAAGTGTAAAGCATTATGCTTCGATATACCGGAAATTAGCGGAACTGATCGGTTCGGAGAACACAAAGAAGATCTTTGAATGCTTCAAGGGACAGCAGGTGACATTTCCACAGCGATTATATGACAAGCAGTTCGTCACGGAGTATGTGAAAAAACAATATGACGGAACAAATTTAAAGGAACTGGCACTGAAGTTTTCCTATACAGAACGGTATATCCGGGAAATGTTAAAGGATGAGAAGGGAGATTACCTGGAATGAAAAAGAGAGTAGAAGTAATTGCAGCCCTGCTTGCATGCAGTGTCTGTATCACAAGCACAGGCTGTGCAGGAAAAAAGAACAAAGAGCCTCACGAATTAAAACTACAGAGCATAGAACTGGGGACAGAAAAGCAGACACAGGCAGATACCGAAAAACTGCAGACTGAGTCACATACAGAGCAGGCAAGTGAAGTGGCAGAGGAAACGGAAGAAAAGGATGAGAGGATTGATCTGTTAGATTATTGTGATTCAGATTCGTTTGAGGATGTGATACAGAAAGCGGGTTTGTGTGTGATCGCACATGAGGGTGAAGGCATTTATTATACCGGATATCAGGATACGTTAGAAATGGGTACTTATTCTGGGGTAGATGGATTTTATATCAATGTAACCGGAACAGAAGCACCGGTAACGATCGGTGGCGCAAAATTTGGAATGACATTAGATGAAATCATGACTGTTTGGAATTCAGAGGGTTATTCGAAAAATACAACAGATACAGATAATACAGTGGAATATCAGGTTGATGATGGTGTGATTGTTCAGGCGATTTTTGATGAAAACAGACAGGTTACGGGCATATCTGCCATAAAGGAAGTAGTAGAAAATACGGACAGTACACAAGCAGATTATGTAGCCGCCTATCAGAATCTGGTAAACGATGTCTATGATACTTATGGCGAGTTCTGTGACTACTCATTGTATGATATAGACAAGAACGGTACACCGGAACTGATCTTATTAGAGGGAACCTGCGAGGCGGACTATTATAACTATGTATATACATATGAAGATGGCAGGGCAGTTTTATTAGACAAATTATTAGGGTCTATGAATTTTTATGGTATGCCGGATCAGAATGGTATGATCGCTGTCAGTGGAAAGCAGGGCTATCAATGTGTTGATCAGATCACAATCTCAGGAGAGAAGCTGGTAGATAATGAACTGTTTCATGGTGAGGTTACAGATGGAGAGTATTACTCAAACGAGTATGAGATTCCATATTATTATGTAAATGATTTATCAGGAATTCAGTAAAAGGGAGGAAAAGAAAATGTTTTGTATCAAATGTGGAAATTCAGTAGAAGAGGATATGCTCTTCTGCGACCGGTGTGGTGCACCACTTAAGGAAGGGGTACAGTCACCGTATGAAAAGGTAAAGGCGGTCAGTCCGGCTGCAGCCGGTAAGTCCGGTATGCCGGCTACACATCCTGCAGCTAAGAAGAAAAAAATAACCGGTGTAATCGGAATCTGCGTAGGTGCTCTGGCGATTATCCTGTTATCTGTGTTTATCTATGCGAATACCGGAGGACGTTCGGAGATCCGTTTTGTAAAAAACAGTTCCCCGTATTTATACCCGGATCAGACTTATGGAGAAGCGTTTGACGACTTTTTTGAAGATCCAAACTGGGATTATTTTCAGTCAGATGATGGAAGAGATGTCGTTGAATTTACCGGAGGATGCTCCTATAGGGGAGAAAACGCAGACATCTACATACAGTTTATCGCGCGTAAGTCAGAGAATTATTGTACGGTTTGCTATGCGTCCGTGAATGGAAACGGTATGTCAGACGATGAAATTTTAAATATGATAGGTTCGGTTTTCGAGCAGGATTAAAAATGAATGTGTATGATATACACGGAAAAGAGGATGAAAATGTTTTGTGAACATTGTGGAAAACAGTTAAGAGAACAGTCAGTTTTTTGCGCGTATTGTGGGATGAAAGTAAACTCAGAGGAAGAGGTTACGATGCAGCCGGCAGGGAATGCAGCAGAACCACAGGTACAGTCGGCAGAGAATACAACAGAACAGGCAGTACAGATGCAGCTAGCAGCGGCAGCATCAGAGCAGGGGACGTCAGCACAGTCAGAAGTATATGTGGCAACAGCAGATGGTGTAGTGCCAAAGGGACAGCAGGAAGAGATGGAAGAAGAACTGCCGGAAGCTCATATTTTGGGAATATGCAGTCATGAGGTCTTTATACAGGTTGTATATAACTGCTTTATCAAAGGCGCATCAAGCGATTTTCTGGAAACTCAATTAAGGAAAAAGGTAAAAGGTGGACTGGTAGTGGATAGAGTTTTAACTACACCAGATGGTAAATATTATATGTATGTACAGGCGAGAATGGGTGTGGATACACGTACTGTTAAGGTTAGAGATCTAACTACGGATCAGGTATGGCGTCATGAATATGTCTTTTTGCGCAAATTTTCAAAGGCAGTTAATAAACTGATTGATAAGGAGGAACATCAGAATGTTTTGTAGGAATTGTGGAAAAGAGATTCCGGATCAGGTAAGGTTTTGTCCGGCATGTGGCTATCAGTTAAAACAGACTTCGGCTACACCACAACAGTCGGTAGAAAATCCGGATCAGTCAATAAGTCAACAGCATGTGTACAATCAGTCACAGGTTACATCACAGACAGTTATGCAACAGCAAGGAATGATAGCACAGCAGACTGTGAATCAGAAGTCTGGAAAAAGGGAAAAGGTAAGAAAAAAATGGAAAACAGAGGCTGGTATTGTAACAATTATTATAGGCGCGTTGCTGATGATTGGCGGAGGTGCTGCTATTGATGTGGGACTATCGATTTTTATTATGGGAACAACAATTGTCTGCTGTGGAATCTATCATTTATTAGATGTGACGGATAAAGTGGATGGTGTGACAAGGATCATTGGTGGAAGTCTGACATTTTTATCGGGTTTCTTTATTACTGATTTTCAAGACTTTATGTTAACAATTATATTTGGTAGTACACTATTTTTTGCTTCTGGTATTATTATTTTAGCATGTAAAAATAAAAAAAACGCAGGCGAAACAGAATTCTGGCTGGGAGCATCTATCCTATTTTTCTTTTCATTCACACATAGTTCATTATCCTCGGAGGTTAGTGCAGTGGATAGACTGGCAGTAGATCTGATTATGACTATGATGGTAATTAATGGCGCTGTGAAATGGAATTTCTGGGCGAGAAAGTTTAAAGAAGAGAAGATGAAAAAGTAAGATTCGCATTGACGCATGGTACATTTCTAATTATAATATAAGAACAGTCAGTTTTGGCTGTTCTTATTTCTTTTCGCAAGTCTGAGAGCGGGTGTCCGTGATCACCCATTCTCGTCTTATTATCCCAGTTACAGAGAGCATTACAGAAGAAAAATATTCGAACATATTTTTGGAAAAGCGTCTTGACTTTTCGAACAAAGTATACTACTATTAGAACAAAGAAACGAACATAGGTTCGCGTGGAGGAGAAAAATGGCAAGAGAATCGAAGGAAGCAATTGAAATAAAAGAGACGAAGGAAGCAAAGCTTAAGGCACTGGATGCCGCTATTTCACAGATTGAGCGTCAGTATGGTAAGGGATCGGTAATGAAGCTCGGTGATGAAAGCACCCATATGAATGTTGAGACTGTACCGACCGGCTCCTTAAGTCTGGATCTGGCATTAGGACTTGGTGGTTTGCCGAAGGGACGAATTATTGAGGTATATGGACCGGAGTCTAGTGGTAAGACGACCGTTGCCTTACATGTAGTAGCGGAGGTACAGAAGCGTGGAGGTATCGCGGGCTTTATTGACGCAGAGCATGCGTTAGATCCTGCATATGCGAAGAATATCGGTGTAGATATTGATAATCTGTATATTTCACAGCCGGATAACGGAGAGCAGGCGTTAGAGATCACAGAGACGATGGTGCGTTCCGGTGCAGTAGATATTGTGATTGTTGACTCTGTAGCCGCATTAGTACCGAAGGCCGAGATCGATGGTGATATGGGTGATTCCCATGTGGGATTACAGGCACGACTGATGTCACAGGCACTGCGTAAGCTTACAGCGATCATCAGTAAGTCGAATTGTATTGTAATTTTTATAAACCAGTTACGTGAGAAAGTTGGTGTGATGTTTGGTAATCCGGAGACAACGACCGGTGGACGTGCGTTGAAGTTCTATTCTTCCGTCCGTCTGGATGTGCGTCGTATTGAATCCTTAAAGCAGGGTGGAGAAGTAGTCGGTAACCGGACAAGGATCAAGGTTGTAAAGAATAAGATCGCACCGCCATTTAAGGAAGCTGAGTTTGATATTATGTTCGGTGAAGGAATCTCGAAGGTAGGAGATATTTTAGATCTTGCAGCCGAGGTCGGGATCGTGAACAAGTCCGGTGCATGGTATGCATATAATGGAGATAAGATCGGACAGGGACGTGAGAATGCGAAGATTTTCTTAAAGGAGCATCCGGAAGTCTGTGAAGAGATTGATGCGAAAGTAAGAGCGCATTATAAGATTGGTGACGCAGCAGCAGATGAAGAAGCTCAGGCTACAACAGAAGAGTCCAAAGCTATGCAAGAAGCAGATGACAAGAACGAATAGTATCGGGACAGATGAGAACTGATAGAGATATGTTGCATTGATCGCAGAGTGATAAGATTGCACAAATAGAATCCAGAATATACCGGTTTTTATTTGTGCAATTTCTTTTTTCATGATTCGGAATCTATTTTCGCGTATGGAAAGGAATTCTCATGCGTCCCTATGGGAATTTTATAGACGAAAATATCGGTATATGATAAGTGATCTTAGAGTGGAGATTCGTATGGGTGGAGAGATAATTCGTCAGGTAGAGACGATGGAAGAATATAAGAAGAACAGAAGAAAAGTATGCTTAGATGATGGAACCGTCTGGATCCTGTATCGTGGGGAGGCCCGGAAGTTTCAGCTTAAGGAAGGTATGATTGTTACAGAAGATCTGTACGATCAGATCGCACATGAAGTGATCGGCAAGCGTGCAATCAAGCGTGCGATGCACCTATTAGAGAAGATGGATCGTACGGAGGCGAATCTGCGTGAGAAGCTGAAACAGAGCGAGTATCCGGATGAAGCCATTGACGGTGCGATTGCCTATGTGAAGAGTTACCATTATCTTGATGATGCACGATATGCCAAGAATTATATCAGGTGTTATCAGAACAGCAGAAGTAGGAAGCGGCTGATGTTAGATCTGCTTAGGAAAGGAATTGCAAAGCAGACGATTGAGCAGGCGTTTGGTGAGGAATACGAGGCAGATGAGACAGAGATGATTCGCAGCTTACTTCGGAAAAAGGCTTATGATCCATCGAATGCGGATGAGAAGGAAAGGCGAAGAGTGTATGCATTTCTGTTGCGAAAAGGGTTTCGTAGTGAAGACGTTTTACGTGTAATGAAATGTTCAGACTACTTGACAGAATAGGCAATTAAGTATAAAATTTATATATTGTTATTTATGACAGATGAGTATGTATTTTTGTTATAAAATGTACAATGAAAACTAAATAAAGGAGGTGCTCCTGTGCCAGTAGTTATTGCGATAATCGTCACGTTAGTTGTAGCTATTCCTGTTACTTACTTTGCTGCATCTGCATACCAGAAGAAGGTATCTGCCAAGAAGATCGGCAGCGCAGAAGAGAAGGCAAGAGAGATAATAGATGAAGCAGTGAAGACCGCAGAGACTAAGAAGCGCGAATCCTTACTTGAAGTCAAGGAAGAATCCATTCGTACCAAGAATGAACTTGACAAAGAGATCAAGGAACGCCGTGCAGACATTCAACGTAATGAACGTAGAATTGAGCAGAAGGAATCGAATCTCGATAAGAAGATTGAAGCAATCGAGAAGAGAGAAGCGGGATTTGCAGCTAAGGAAGAAGAAATTAACAGACAGAAAGCTGAAATTACGAAGCTCCATGAAGAGCGTGTACGGGAACTAGAAAGAATCTCAGGTCTTACCTCCGAACAGGCAAAAGAATATCTATTAAAAACTGTGGAAGATGATGTGAAGCTTGATACAGCCAAATTGATCAAAGAGATGGAGCATCAGGCGAAAGAAGAAGCTGGTAAAAAGGCAAAGGAATATGTTGTAACTGCAATTCAGAAGTGCGCAGCAGATCATGTTGCCGAGACAACAATTTCTGTTGTCCAGCTTCCGAATGATGAGATGAAGGGAAGAATCATTGGCCGTGAGGGACGTAATATCCGTACCTTAGAGACGATGACAGGTGTTGATCTGATTATTGATGATACACCGGAAGCAGTTATTCTTTCCGGATTTGATCCGATCAGACGAGAGGTTGCACGTATTGCGTTAGAGAAGCTGATCGTCGATGGACGTATCCATCCGGCTCGTATTGAAGAGATGGTGGAGAAAGCGCAGAAAGAAGTAGAGACAATGATCCGCGAAGAAGGCGAAGCAGCTACTTTAGAGGTTGGCGTGCATGGTATTCATCCAGAACTTGTGAAGTTACTCGGTAGAATGAAGTTCCGTACCAGTTACGGACAGAATGCATTAAAGCACTCAATCGAAGTTGCACAGTTATCGGGATTGTTAGCTGCTGAGATCGGCGTAGATGTCAGAACTGCCAAGCGTGCAGGTCTGTTGCATGATATTGGAAAGTCCGTGGATCACGAAATCGAGGGTTCACATATCCAGATCGGTGTTGACTTATGTAGAAAGTATAAGGAATCTCCGATCATTATCAATGCAGTAGAGGCACATCATGGCGATGTAGAACCGGAGTCCTTAATTGCATGTCTGGTACAGGCGGCTGATACAATCAGTGCTGCAAGACCGGGTGCAAGACGCGAGACGATGGAAACATATTCCAACAGATTAAAACAGTTAGAAGATATTACAAATGGATTTAAGGGCGTAGATAAGTCTTTTGCTATTCAGGCAGGTAGAGAGATTCGAATCATGGTAGTTCCTGAGCAGGTAAGCGATGCTGATATGGTATTATTAGCACGCGATATTTCAAAGCAGATTGAATCTGAATTGGAGTATCCGGGACAGATTAAAGTAAACGTAATCCGTGAGTCAAGAGTTGTTGACTATGCGAAGTAGCACTACAATATCAGTGTAAATGACAGAAAGTATCGAGAATGTAATGTTCTTGATACTTTCTTTTTGTTTATATAGTCTTATAACTTGGCTATTCAACAGTATAAGTTGCATTATGTAAATAGTCTGCCGGAAGACGAAAAATAGATGATTTTTCAGTTTGTGCAATATTTGATAGAAACAAAATATATAAAAAAATGGAATATTAGAGAATATAAAAAAGAGAAAAACAGAAATAAATCTGTCTTTCTC
>JALERL010000070.1 GCA_022764465.1 Lachnospiraceae bacterium
CCTTTGTGTAATTTGATGTTTGGTCGCGGATAATTATAGCAGAAATGGGAGGTCAATGCTCTTTTTATTTGCAAACCTCCGGAAAATCAAGGTTTTAGAAGAAATTTTAAAATAAAAAATAGGTAGTTTTTGACACTACCAGTCAAAGAAACGAGGGAGAAAATATGAAAGTAAATTTAGCAAAAAAAAATTATTGTAGCATTAGTACTTATAATAAGTGTGGAAAGTAATATGTGTAATGTACAAGCAGGGACACTGTCAGTTCAGGAGACACGTGTAGAGTCTGAAAAGGATATAAAAACGTCTGAATATGATAATAATACAATTATGGATGCAGATTATGCAAAAAAACTGAAAAAGGGCTGTGTTGTTGTAAATGCAAAAATTGTATGTGATTCTACTTATCGAAAAAAATTTTCAAAGGATTGGAAAAGCCGTTCGAAAAAAACATTAGTTCAGGCAACCAATATGTTATATGATAAATTTAATATTTATTATAATGTTAAACAAGAAGTGGCATGGGATAGTGGAAAGAGTAAGAATCCAGATAAGTTATTAGATCAATTATATTTGAAATATAATGTGGATAAAAGTAAAAATGCAGATGTCATAGTAGGATTTACAAGAAAACGGCAAGGAAGTGTACTTGGAATTGGGTATATAGGAGCACCATATGGATTAGTTTGTTCTACAGCTTATAAAACGGATATACAAGTGGCGCAGCATGAAACAGGACACAATTATAAATTGTTGCATTGCAATAATAAAAAGTGTACAATGTATCCATATTCTTATCAGGAAAATATTAATAAGTTATGTAAAAAACATAAAGACCAATGGAAAAAGAATTATAAATTATATTAGAGGAGATAATGATTTATGAAGTACGCAAAAAAAGGATGGATTGCCCTTATCGCATTATGTATTCTAGTGCTGGGAAACACTATGACTTTGAAAGCATCGGTAAAGGAGCAGAAGCCGGCTTACACATCAAAGGGTCTGGAGTATTATGTACAGGCAGATAAGAAAAGTGTGGCAGTGAAGATCCAGAATAAGAAGGAAACAGTAAAGATCCCGGAGAGTGTCAAGATCCGTGGCAAAAAGTATATGGTGACAGAGATTAAGTGTACTGCGATTCCACACGATACATTGGTACTAGGCAAAAAGGCAAATATTGCAAGAGATGACAAAGAGTATTTTAAAAATACCAAGACAAAAACAATTACCATTCCAAAGACCGTTAAAAAGATTGAGACTGGTGCATTCAGCTATTACACGAAGCTTACAAAGGTAACAGTTGCAAAGGGAAATAAGAACTATAAGTCAACATCCCAGGGAATTTTTTCAAAAAACGGAAAAGTGCTGATCTATGCAGTGCCGGGAAGTGGCACTTATAAGGTCAAGGCAGGGGTAGTGAAAATAGCACCGAGAGCTTTTGTTGGAACAAAATACAGTAAAGTTATCCTGCCGGAATCCTGTAATGAAATCGGAACAAGAGCATTCTTTAAATGCAAGAACTTAAAGAAGATACAGGGTGGAAGTCTGTGTATCTGTGGAGATTATGCATTTTTCGGTACGAAGGTAAAAGGCGTAGATAAGTATGGTACGATGTTGTTTGCGATTTAAGGAAGTTCTCGTATATACGATTGACACCACAGATTCTTTCTGTTAAGATAGGCGATGGTAAAAATAAAGTATCGGCGGTTGCACAAGGCTTTATATGTGCACCGCTTTTTTGTTTGAGCGGATTCAAATTATTCGGATTATTTGTAATTTATGATCATAGTCTACGAAAATATAAAGTCATACTTTCGTAGATTATGATCTATAAAAATTAACAGAATAATTTTAGAACCAGAGCATGAAAGGAAATATATGGAAACAGTCAGATTTGATGAATTAGAGTTAGCACCACAGATCCTGCGCGGCATTCAGGAAATGGGCTTTGAAGAAGCAACCCCGATCCAGGCACAGGCGATCCCGGTCGTAATGAGCGGCGTGGATGTGATCGGACAGGCACAGACCGGAACCGGCAAGACAGCAGCATTTGGAATTCCGGTACTGCATAAAGTAGATCCATCCTCCAAAAAGACACAGGTATTAATCCTCTCCCCGACCAGAGAGCTTGCAATCCAGGTTGCAGATGAATTAAGAAAATTAAGCAAATACATGCATGGAGTCCGCGTGCTTCCGGTATACGGCGGACAGGACATCTCCAGACAGATCAAGGCGTTAAAGGGCGGCGTGCAGGTCATCATCGGAACACCGGGACGTCTGATGGATCACCTCCGCAGAAAAACGATCCGTCCGGATCATGTGAACACGATCGTTTTAGATGAGGCAGACGAGATGTTAAACATGGGCTTCCGTGAGGATATTGAGACCGTTTTAGAGTATCTTCCGGGAGAGCATCAGACCGTGCTTTTTTCCGCAACGATGCCAAAGCCGATTTTAGAGATCACCAGAAAGTACCAGCATGATGCAGTCAACATCAAGGTCGTAAAAAAAGAGCTGACCGTGAAAAACATCGACCAGTATTATTATGACGTAAAGCGTAAGGACAAGACGGAAGTCTTAACCAGACTCTTAGAGATGTACAATCCAAAGCTTTCGCTTGTATTCTGTAATACGAAGCGTATGGTAGATGAGCTTTCTTCTGAGCTTACCACAAGAGGTTACAGCGCGGAAGGACTGCACGGAGATATGAAGCAGGCGCAGCGAGACCGTGTGATGAAGAACTTCCGGAGTGGAAAAACAGATATCCTGATCGCGACGGATGTTGCCGCAAGAGGAATCGATGTGGATGATGTAGAAGCAGTCTTTAACTACGATCTGCCACAGGATGATGAATATTATGTACACCGGATCGGAAGAACCGGACGTGCCGGAAGAACCGGTAAGGCATTTACCTTTATCAAGGGTAAGGAAGTCTATAAGTTAAAGGACATCCAGCGTTACTGCAAGACGAAGATCCTTGCACAGCCGATCCCATCCTCAGATGATGTGGCACAGATTCGTACCGAGAAGATTATGAACCAAATCGAGAATATCATCGAAGAAGAAGATCTGCGCGACATGATCGATCTGATCGAAAGACAGGTCAATGAGTCTGATTATACGGCAATGGATATTGCAGCAGCCTTTTTAAAACAGGCACTCGGACAGGCAGAGGGAGCAGGTTCTGCCGAAGAGGGGGATTCCTATGACTTTGACAATACCGGTGCAGAGGAAGGCATGGTCCGGCTTTTTATCAATATCGGAAAAAAACAGCGCGTAAAGCCGGGTGACATCTTAGGTGCGATCGCAGGAGAATCAGGAATGCCGGGAAAATTAGTCGGCGCGATCGATATGTTTGACAAGTATACCTTTGTAGAAGTGCCGCGCGAGTATGGACGGGAAGTGCTCGAAGGCATGAAAAATGTGAAGATCAAAGGAAAGTCCGTAAATATAGAGCCGGCAAATCAGAAATAAACCGGCTCCATCGTTTTATCAGTTTACAGATCAATATCAAGTTCAACAGGGCAGTGATCCGAACCGAAAATATCGGTGTGGATGGCTGCTCCTTTTAATTGGGCATCCAGTCTTTTCGACGTAATAAAATAGTCGATCCGCCATCCGGCGTTTTTCTCTCTTGCCTTAAACCGGTACGACCACCAGGAATAGATGCCTTCAGCATCCGGATAAAAGAAACGGAAGGTATCGGTGAAGCCGGAAGAGAGAAGAGTTGTCATTTTCGCACGCTCCTCGTCAGAGAATCCCGCATTTTTCCGGTTGGTTTTCGGATTCTTTAAGTCGATCTCGTTGTGTGCAACATTCAGATCGCCACAGAGGATCACCGGCTTTTTTGCATCAAGGGATTTAAGGTAAGTTAAAAAGTCATCCTCCCATTTCATCCGGTAAGGCAGTCTTGCCAGTTCGTTCTGGGAATTCGGTGTGTAGCAGGTAACCAGATAAAAGCGGTCATATTCTAAGGTAATTACACGTCCTTCCGTATCATGCTCTGCAATTCCGATGCCGTAGGTAACGGAGAGAGGTTCTTCTTTTGCAAAGATCGCCGTGCCAGAGTAGCCCTTTTTCTCGGCATAATTCCAATACTGGTGATAGCCCTCAAGGTCAAGGGAGATCTGCCCCTCCTGCAGCTTTGATTCCTGTATACAGAAAAAATCCGCATCGATCGAGTGGAAAAAATCAAGAAAGCCCTTCTGCACGCATGCACGAAGTCCGTTTACATTCCAGGAAATAAATCGCATAGTAATCCTCATTTCTGCGCACGTGTTAGGTAGGGAATATTGTGTAGATCCGGAATTTGTAACAGGTGCGCGCAGCTACAAATCTCATGTATCTAAATTATAAGAAGAGATGGGCAGATGTACAACCCTTTCTTTTTTGGATCAAATATGTTAGAATGACTCGGTTAGCATGAACTAACGATATATAAAACAGATAAATTGGACGGTTGTCATCGAGTATCTGGATAAAAAGATTTCAGGAGGAAAAAAATGATTGAATTTAAGTATGATACGCAGTTATTGATCGAGGGTAAGGATTTAGATGAGGATAAGATCAACGATTATTTTACTGAGAACTTTAAGGGAGACTGTTTGTTAGCGGTCGGAGATGAGGAACTGATCAAGATCCATTTCCATACGAATGAACCGTGGAAGGTATTAGAGTATTGTGCAAGTCTTGGCGAGATCTATGACATCGTCGTTGAGGATATGGACAGACAGGCAAGGGGCTTACAGGGTTAGTATGAAAAATATAGACTATCTTGTTACGGAAAAACCGGCAAAGGCATTGATCCGGTTTGCAATCCCGATGATCATCGGGAACTTGTTTCAGCAGGCATATACGATTGTAGATTCGGCGATCGTCGGACGCTACGTCGGGGAAACAGCATTAGCGGCGGTAGGTGCATCTTATGCACTCACCGCAATTTTTATCTGTATAGCGATCGGTGGAGGAATCGGTGCATCCGTGATCATCAGCCAGCACTTCGGGGAACGGAGATATGGGGTCATGAAAACCGCGATTTTTACGGCAATGACCGCATTTTTAGCGATCAGTCTGCTGCTTGGCGGGGTAGGACTCTGCTTTAGCAGGCAGATCATGGAAGCATTAAACACACCGGCAGACGCCATGGAGATCGCGGTTGTCTATCTGAATATCTATTTTTACGGACTGCCGTTTTTATTTATGTATAACATCGTCTCATCGCTGTTTAATGCGTTAGGAGAATCCAGAATTCCGCTGTATTTTCTGATCTTTTCATCGGTATTAAACGTTGCACTTGATCTCTACCTTGTGGCAGTGCGGGACATGGGCGTAGCAGGAGCCGCGTATGCGACATTTTTTGCACAGGGAATCTCTGCGGTGCTGTCATTTCTGGTGTTTTTGCGTACCCTTCGTCAGTTTCTGGAAAAAGCGGAGCATTATTTTAGCAGGGAGGAATTTATGGCAATGTCAAGGATTGCCCTTCCATCCATCCTGCAGCAGTCGACCGTATCAATCGGCATGATGCTCGTGCAGTCTGTTGTCAATGGATTCGGAACACAGATCCTTGCCGGATTCTCGGCTGCAATGCGGATCGAGTCCTTATGTATCGTTCCGATGGCAGCGATTGGAAATGCGGTTTCATCCTATACCGCACAGAATATCGGTGCAGATAAAAAGGAACGTGTCACAGAAGGCTATCTTCGGTTTATCGGCTTCTTCTTCTGCCTGATCGGATTTAAAATGGCGGTGGACAGTCTGCTGCGTGGCGCAGGCGATGTGAAGGCGTTTACGATCGCCAATCTTGTGAA
>JALERL010000082.1 GCA_022764465.1 Lachnospiraceae bacterium
AAAGGCAAAAAAACATGCATGGCGGATACCGGAGAAGACATTATTTTTCGTCAGTCTGATCGGAGGAAGTGTTGGAACCTGGGCGGGTATGTATCTGTTCCGCCATAAGACAAAGCACTGGTATTTTGTGATCGGAATGCCGGCTATTCTGATCCTGCAGATCATGATCGTGTGGTATTGTCTGCATGGTTCTACAATATTTTAACGTGATAAAGTAAAAGTGCTTGAAAATCAGTACTAAATATCCTATACTAAGTAGCAACAGAAAATGCTAAAGGAGAAAATGCGATGTATACATTGGAAGATATCCAGAAAGTGGATCAGGAAGTGGCAGATGCGATCACAGCAGAATTTGACCGTCAGAACAGTCATATTGAGCTGATCGCATCCGAGAACTGGGTAAGCCCGGCAGTTATGTCTGCAATGGGAAGTGTTATGACAAACAAATACGCAGAGGGTTATCCGGGAAAGAGATATTATGGCGGATGCGATTGTGTGGATGTAGTGGAAAATCTTGCAATCGAGCGTGCAAAGAAGCTGTTTGGCTGTGATTATGTAAATGTCCAGCCTCATTCAGGAGCACAGGCAAACATGGCAGTACAGTTTGCAATCTTAAAGCCGGGTGATACGGTTATGGGTATGAACTTAGACCATGGCGGACATCTGACACATGGAAGTCCGGTCAATTTCTCCGGAACTTATTTCCATATTGTACCGTATGGTGTCAATGATGAAGGCTTCATTGATTATGATGAAGTAAAACGGATTGCATTAGAGTGCAAGCCGAAGATGATCATCGCAGGTGCAAGTGCATATGCAAGAACCATCGACTTCAAGAAGTTCCGTGAGATCGCAGATGCATGCGGAGCAGTTCTGATGGTGGATATGGCACATATCGCAGGATTAGTTGCAGCAGGTCTTCATCCAAGTCCAATCCCATATGCAGATGTCGTTACTACAACAACCCACAAGACACTGCGTGGACCGAGAGGTGGAATGATCCTCTGCAATCAGGAAGCAGCAGATAAGTATAACTTCAATAAGGCAGTATTCCCGGGAATCCAGGGCGGCCCGTTAATGCATGTCATTGCAGCCAAGGCAGTCTGCTTACAGGAAGCATTACAGCCGGAGTTTAAGGTATATCAGCAGGGAATCGTGGATAACGCACAGGCATTATGCAAAGGACTGTTGAAAAGAGACATCAAGATCGTATCCGGAGGAACGGATAACCATCTGATGTTAGTAGATCTGACAAACTATGATCTGACCGGTAAGGCAGTTGAGAAGTTATTAGACTCTGTAAATATCACCTGTAACAAGAATACGATTCCAAACGATCCGAAGTCTCCATTTGTAACAAGTGGTGTCCGCCTTGGAACAGCAGCTGTTACATCAAGAGGTATGAATACAGAGGATATGGATGTGATCGCAGAAGCGATCGCCATGATGATCAAGGAAGGCGAGCCTGCAGCAGAAAAAGCAAAGGCACTGGTAGAGAGTCTGACGAAAAAATATCCATTAAAGTAATTCCATATTAAGTAAATTTTAAGAAACTAGAATTGTTTTCCTAAGTTTTAAATGATAAGATAGCTGTGAGTGGTAAATTCGCGGCTATCTTTTTTGATGCGCAACCCGTGGATTTCGAGATAAAGAGACTTCAAATATCAGGAGGAAGAAAATGAGCAAAAAGAAAGTGGGAATTATCATTGGAGTGGTTGTTCTTGTGGCAGCTGCAACAGTCGGGGGACTGTATTTTTCCGGAAAGATCGGTAATAAGGCAGGCAGTTCAGAGGACAAAGTATTCGTCCAGACCGTATCAACCGTGATGTCACAGTATGGTGGAGATAATAACCGATACAGTGGAGTGGTTGAACCTCAGGGCTCCTGGGATGTGAATAAAGACGGAGACCGCACAGTGAAGGAAGTATTTGTCAAAGAAGGTGACGAAGTCAAAGAGGGTGACCAGTTATTCTCCTATGACACAGAAGATCTTGCTTTACAGTTAGAGCAGCAGAAGTTAGAGTTAGAGAATATTGCAAATGAGATTGCAGGTTATAATACCCAGATTGCAGAGTTACAGGCAGAGAAGGCAGCAGCACCGGCAGACCAGCAGTTTGAATATACAACGCAGATCCAGACCGCACAGGCTTCCATCAAGCAGTCAGAGTACAACCGCAAGAGCAAACAGGCAGAGATCGATAAGACACAGAAGTCGATCGATAACAGTGTGGTAACCAGTAAGATCGCAGGTGTGGTAAAGTCGATCAATGAGAGTGGTGTGGATGATAGTGGAAACAGTGCTGCTTATATGACGATCCTTGCAACCGGCGAGTATCAGGTAAAAGGAATTGTCAATGAGACCAATATGAGCATGATCAATGCCGGACAGCCGGTGATCATCCGTTCCCGTGTGGATGAGACACTTACCTGGAAGGGAACGATCAGTAAGATTGATACCGAGAATACAGTTACAAGTAATAGTGATTCATATTCAGACAGCAGCAGTGATGATACAACGACAACTACAAAGTATCCGTTTTATGTTGCTTTAGATTCCATGGATGGCCTGATCTTAGGACAGCATGTATACATTGAATTGGATATGGGTCAGGGCGAGAAAAAGGATGGCATCTGGTTGACCAGCAGCTATATCATCCAGAATGATGGTGATCCGTATGTATGGGTTGCAAATGACAGAGAGAAGTTAGAGAAACGTACCGTAGAATTAGGCGAGTATGACGAGAATCTGGATGAATATGAGATTAAGTCCGGACTGACAGAGGACGATTATATTGCATGGCCGCTTACCGGTATGGAAGAAGGCATGAAGACCGTTACCAATGCAGAAGATGTAGATTACAGCTCACCATTATATAATCAGGATAGTACCGAGATGATCGATGAAGGCATGGGTGATACCGAGATGATGTATAATGACGGTATGGGCAATACCGAGGTAATGAACGTTGATCCGGCTGCTGAGATGAGCGAAGAAGATGTGAAACAGATGCTTGAACAGCAGGTAGAACAGGAAGCAGGAAGCTCTTCAAATGCGGAGGTGGCTGAATGATACTGAATTTACAGAATATCTACAAAGATTATCAGCAGGATAAGTTGGTAGTCCCTGTATTAAAGGATGTATCCTTTCAGGTAGAGGAAGGAGAATATGTTGCGATCATGGGACCGTCCGGTTCCGGGAAGTCAACACTGATGAATATTGTCGGATGTTTAGACCGTCCGACTTCCGGTACTTATGAACTGGCAGGACAGAATGTGTTAGCATTAAAGGATAAGGAATTATCCGCAGTCCGTTTAAATGGAATAGGCTTTGTATTCCAGAACTTCCAGCTGATGCCGAAGGAGTCTGCACTTGATAATGTTTCCCTGCCACTCAGTTATGCAGGAGTGAAGAAGAAGGAACGTAAGGAAAGAGCATTTAAGGCTTTAGAGAGAGTTGGCCTGGCAGATCGTGCAACGTTCCGCCCGAATCAGCTGTCCGGTGGACAAAAGCAGCGTGTTGCCATTGCAAGGGCAATCGTAAACCATCCGAAGATCCTGCTTGCAGATGAGCCGACAGGTGCATTAGATTCCAAGTCCGGAAAGCAGGTCATGGAGTTGTTCCAGAGTCTGAATGATGAGGGAGTAACAGTAGTAATGATCACACATGATATCAATATTGCGAAGCATGCAAAACGTATTATGTATATTATCGATGGTGAAATATCCGAACATGTCAGAGAGGAGAAGACAGAATGAAAAAGAAAATCATAATTATTGTAATTGTCGTTCTTGTTTTAGTCTCTGCGACAGGCGGCGGACTCTTTGCTTACCAGTCCTATCAGAATAAGAAGCTGGTAGCGGATGTTACCTCGGTTTCGAATCTGAACATGGGTTACTGGGAGAGCGATACGCAAAGCTATGGAACCGTAACGAATAATATTTCACAGGATATTTACTTAGATTCTGACCAGACTGTTTCCAAGGTATATGTAGAGGAAGGTCAGAAGGTCGCAATCGGTGATAAGCTTTTAGAATACGATACGACACAAAGCGAGCTGAATCTGGAGATGAAAAAGTTAGAGATCCAGGGCATTGAAAATGACATTACACTAGGACAGAGAAAGCTTGCAGAATTAAAAAATACTACTCCGGTAGCAGATACACCGGTTCAGCCGGAGCAGCCGGAACAACCGGAACAGCCGGCAGAACCAGAGCAGCCGGCAGAGCCGGAACAGCCGTCTACGGAGGTAGTAGAGGAAAAATCCGGGGATGCATATAATTATGTATCAAGAACGGCAAAGCCATACGACGGTGAAGGAAATGAAGACAGTCCATATCGTTTCCTTTGTACCAAGAGTGCCTATGTAGTCGGGAATTATCTGAATTACTTAAAGAGTGAATCTAAGGTAGCAGTATTCGAGATCCGTGAGGATGACAAGGAAGACGGAACGCTGATCAGTTCCTGGACGGTCAATGGAGCTGCAATGGAAGCAACAGACGACGATTCCAAGTGGTCGGTACTTGACAGACAGGAGATTCCGGATGAACCGGATACGGAAGAACCGGATGTGCCGGATGAGCCGGACGAACCGGACGTACCGGATACAGAAGAACCGGAAACTGAGACAAAGGAAACCTATACGGCAGCAGAACTCAAAAAAGCAATCAACAAACAGGAAAATGATCTGAAGGATCTTGACATCAATAAACGTACGGCAGAGCTTGAGTTAAAGAAGTTAGAAGAAGAATGTAACAATGGCGTTGTAACGGCAACGATCAATGGCGTGGTAAAGACGGTTCAGGATTTGAACAATCTTTCAAATGATGGATCGGCCTTCTTAAGTGTATCCGGATCAGACGGACTCTATATCAGCGGTACCTTAAACGAGATGCTGTTAGAGACCGTGAAAGTTGGTCAGGCGATCACAGCAACTTCATGGGAGACAGGTGCAACTGTGAATGCAACGATCACAGAGATTTCACCATATCCGAATACCGGTAATTATTATGGCGGAGACGGTAATCCGAATTCCTCCTATTATCCATTTACTGCATATGTAGAAGATGCAAGCGGACTTTCCAATGGCGATGGTGTACAGATTTCCATGAGTACCTCAGATGCGAATGTGGACAGCAGCAAGATTATCTGTATCGACCGTGCTTATGTGCGGACTGAAAATGGTAAGTCCTATGTTTATAAGGCAGATGAGAATAACCGTTTGAAGAAGCAGTATATTACAACCGGTAAGATCGTGTATGGTCAGGAGATCATTATCAAGGGTGGCTTAAGTTTAGATGACCGGATTGCATTCCCTTACGGCAAGACAGCAAAAGAAGGTGTCAAGGTAACGGATTCCGATGACAGTGACACCATAGATGAATAGGAGGGAAGCAGATGTTTGAAAATATAAGATTATCTTTTCAGGGAATCTGGTCACATAAGCTGCGTTCATTTCTGACAATGCTCGGTATTATCATCGGTATTGCAGCAATCATTGCGATTGTGTCCACGATCAAGGGAACAAATAAGCAGATCGAGGAGAACCTGATCGGTTCCGGAAGTAATACAGTAAAGGTTCAATTGTATCAGGGTGACTGGACATATGATTTTTCCTATAACTCTGTTCCAACCGGTCTGCCTGTGATCTCACAGGATGTGTTAAAACAGATCACGGACTTAGACGAGGTTGAGGAAGCATCTTTATACTTAAGCAGACAGGATTACGATGGTGTATATTATAAGAATACATCCTTATCCGGTGGCTATGTGATGGGTATTGATACAAATTATCTGGATACCTGTAACTATATCATCCAGGAGGGACGTGGTTTTACCCAGAAGGATTTTGATGAATATCATAAGGTGGCATTACTGGATAAGGATTCTTCCCAGGCGTTATTCCAGGGAGAGGATCCAATCGGTAAGACAATTGAGATCAAGCAGGAACCGTATGAAGTGATCGGTGTAGTCACAGAACAGGATACGTTTGAGCCGGTCATCAATTCCATCGATGATTATTATACCTATATGCAGGATGCAAGTGGTAAGATCTATGTGCCGGATACGACCTGGCCGATCATATATCAGTATGACGAGCCACAGCAGCTAGTGGTAAAGGCATCAAGTACGGATGCGATGACAAATGCCGGTAAAAAGAGTGAGGATATTTTAAATGCAAATATTTCTGTTTCGGATGATTCGATCAAGTATAAGTCCGAAGACCTCTTAGAGCAGGCAAAGAACATCCAGCAGTTAAGCCAGTCAACGAATACAATGTTAATCTGGATCGCCGGAATTTCCCTGATCGTAGGTGGTATCGGTGTTATGAATATCATGCTGGTATCTGTTTCCGAACGTACGAGTGAAATCGGTTTAAAGAAAGCGATCGGTGCAAGAAAGAGTGTGATCTTAGGACAGTTTTTAACAGAGGCAGCCGTACTTACGAGTATGGGTGGAATTATAGGCGTGATCGTCGGAATCATACTTGCAGAAGTGATCTCGAAGATCAGTTCTACACCGGTAGCGATCAGCGCACCGGCAGCGGTAATAGCGGTACTGTTTTCTATGGTGATCGGTATTGTATTTGGTATGCTTCCTTCCTATAAGGCAGCAAACTTAGACCCGATCGAAGCATTAAGACATGAATAAAGATAGAACGATGTAAACAAAAACAGAAGTGACATGATATCAGTCAGAATAGGATATGATGCACTTCTGTTTTGTTTTCTTCTGCTTCTGAGAAAAATAAGAGTTGAAGAAATTGGAAAAAATTACTATAATACAAGAATATGTTGGAAAATAGAGCATGCCCGCAAAGTGGGTAGAAAGGACGAGAGGATGAGGAGTATTATGAAAAAAAAGTATGGATTACATCTCATGCTTGCTGTATTTGTACTTGCAGCCGGAATCTTTTTCGGAAGTACACAGGTCAAGGCGGCGGGAAATTACTCCATACAGGTCAATAAGACGACCAATGTAGTTACAGTTTATACCTTAGATGGAACACCGGTAAAGGCATTTGTCTGTTCGGTTGGAAATGCGACACCGGTCGGTACCTTCCATACACAGGCAAAATATATCTGGAAGGAATTATACTTTAGTTCCTATGGACAGTATTCGACCAGAATCACAGGTTCGATCCTGTTCCATTCCGTACCATATAATTCTGTGAATAAAGCGGCACAGTCTTATTATGCATACAATAAGCTGGGTGTTGTGGCATCCCATGGATGTATCCGTCTGACGGTTGCAGATGCCAAGTGGATCTATGACAACTGTCCGGTCGGAACAACGGTAAATATCATCAATGGAAGTGCGGCAAATGATCCGCTCGGAAAGCCGGTTGCAATGCATATTCCGATGAGCGGACAGGGATGGGACCCGACTGATCCGGACCCGGCAAATCCATATGCTTCTGCAATGCCACATATTGATGCAGCGGCAGACAGCTTTAACGTGTCCTACGGTTCAGAATTTAATCCATATGCTTATGTAACGGCCTATGACTCCCTGAACAATATTGTAAGTGGAAGCATGGCAATTGGTGGTGGGGTAAATACCAGAGCACTTGGTGGATATAACGTTAGCTATTCCGTGACGGATGCATTAGGTAGAAGTGCATCGCGTGTCCTGACATTTCTTGTAGTAGACGATAAGCCGGCAGCGATAAGCGGTGTAAAGAGTAAGCTGACTAGGGAATATAACAGTTCGATCAAGGTGAAAAGTAAGGTAACGGCAAAGACGGTAGATGGAACGAATCTGACGAAGAAGATTAAGATCAAAGTCATTTATCCGGGAAGCAAAAAGGAAAAGACTTTCAAGGGGAATAAGTTTACCTTTAAGAAAACAGGTACATATAAGATCAATTATTATGTAACCAATACACACAACAATAAGGTAACAAAAAAGAGCTGTAAGGTTACGGTACGCGATACCAAGGCACCGGTCGTAAAGGGTGTGAAGTCGAAAAAGACGGTTGAATACAAGTCGAAGATGAATTACAAAAAAGGTATTACAGCAAAGCTTGTCAGCGGAAAATCCGTACTTAGCGCAACGAAGGTCTATATAAAAGCACCATCTGCAAAGTCCTATAAGAAGTTAAATGCAAAGTCCATAAAGTCTTATCAGTTTACCAAGATAGGAAAATATTACGTAAAATATGTTGCAACCAATCCGACCAGCAAAAAGACGACCACGAAGAAGATGACTGTCACGGTACGTGATACCAAGGCACCGGTTGTAAAGGGCGTAAAGACAGCAAGAACACAGGAGTATAAGAGTAAGTTAAATCTGAAGAAGGGAATTACAGCGAAGCTTGTCAGTGGAAAGTCTGTATTGTCTACAATGAAGGTCTATGTAAAAGCACCATCCGATAAGTCTTATAAGCTTTTAAAGGATGCTTCCGCTAAGAGCTATACCTTTACAAAGGTAGGTACTTATCAGATCAAGTATGTTGCGGTAAATGCAACCAGCAAGAAGACAACCACAAAGACTACAAAGATAAAGGTACAGGATACCAAAGCTCCGGTTCTTACAGGAGACTTTACGGATCAGACCGCAGAGTATGGAAGCAGTGTGAACCTGCTTGCAGGAATCAAGGCAGGTCTGGTATCCGGTAAGGATCTGACAGTAGCGGTTACGGTTGCAGTGAAGCTGCCGGGAACAGACACCTTTGTAACGCTGAACGGTGCAGACGAGATGGCTGCATATGTATACAGCAAGACAGGTGAGTATCAGATCCGCTATGCAGTAACGAATCCGACAGGCAATAAACAGACGGAAAGCATCCGTAAGGTACTTGTACAGGATACGGCAGCACCGGTTCTTACACTGGATGAAACGCTTCAGGCAGTATACGATGAGACGCTTGCATGCTATCAGATGCAGCTTGATCTTGCTGACCAGCCGGTATTCGATCCTTCTAAGGTGACAGCAGCACTGGTAAGCGGAACAGCCGTGGACAGCGCACAAATCCGGTTACAGGTTACAAATGAAGCAGGAGATGTACTGACTGCGGATGAAAACGGTATTTACAACTTTACGGCAGCCGGTATTTATACGGTAGCGGTAACAGCTGCGAACCCGTTAGAGGCAAGTCATACTACAAGCCTTACGATCCGGATTGAAGTTACAGATCTTACGAATACACCATCTACGAATTCGTCAGATGGAGAGGATAACACCGGCATTGAGACTGTTCCGGACACAGAAGCGGTAACTGAGGAAGCAACCGAAGAAGCATCGGAAGTAATGACAGAGGAGGAACCGGAAACAGAGACCGAAGGAATTACGGAAGAAGATCAGGAAACAGAAACCGGAAACACTGCTGTGGAAGATACTGAAACGGAAGAAAAGATGACCGAAGAAGTGCCGGAGACAGAAGCAGAAGAAACAACAGAGGAAGTGACAGAAACAGAGGCAGAAGTTTTCTAATTTAATCCTTGCCACTGGGGAATAATGATTGTATAATAGGTCATATGAATGGACAGTGACGAAAGCTACGATTTGAGAACTGTGGCAGAGAGCCGGTGGGTGGTGTGAACCGGTACAGGGAAGAATCTTTCCACTTTCAGAGTCTGTGATGAGAATCACGAGGGTCGTATCCTATATCATACGTCGAGAGGTCAGAGGAATCTGGCAATATGGGTGGCAACGCGGAAGATGAATCTTTCGTCCCATGCAGCAAAAGCTGCGTGGGATGGAAGTTTTTTTTTCCTGTATTTTCCAAGCACACCAAAATCAAAATGCACAAGATGCAATGGAGGAAGAAATGATTGATTTAAAGTTTTTAAGAGAGAATCCGGAAGTCGTAAAAGAGAACATTAAGAAGAAGTTTCAGGATCACAAGCTGCCATTGGTAGATGAAGTGATCGCATTAGATGAGCAGGCAAGAAAGACACAGCAGGAAGCGGATGCGCTGCGTGCAAGCCGTAATACTTTATCAAAACAGATCGGTGGGCTGATGAAGGAAGGCAAGAAGGCTGAAGCCGAAGAGGTGAAGGCACAGGTAAGCGCGAATGCTGCACGTCTGGCTGAGTTAGAGGAGCAGGAAAGAGAATTACAGGAAAAAGTAACCAAGATCATGATGACGATTCCAAATATCATCGATCCTTCCGTACCGATTGGAAAAGATGATTCCTGTAACGTAGAGATCGAGAAGTTTGGTGAGCCGGTTGTTCCGGATTTTGAGATCCCATATCATACAGATATTATGGAGCGCTTTGACGGAATCGACTTAGATGCAGCAGGCAAGGTAGCAGGAAACGGCTTCTATTATCTGATGGGCGATATCGCAAGAATCCATTCTGCTGTAATTTCTTATGCAAGAGACTTTATGATCGACCGTGGATTTACTTACTGTGTTCCACCATTTATGATCCGAAGCAATGTCGTGACAGGTGTTATGAGTTTTGATGAGATGGACGCCATGATGTATAAGATCGAGGGCGAGGATCTGTATCTGATCGGTACTTCCGAGCACTCTATGATTGGTAAGTTTATCGATACGATCAATGATGAGGAGAAACTTCCATATACACTGACCAGTTATTCTCCATGTTTCCGTAAGGAGAAGGGTGCACACGGTATTGAAGAACGTGGCGTGTACCGTATCCATCAGTTCGAGAAGCAGGAGATGATCGTTGTATGTAAGCCGGAGGAGTCTAAGATGTGGTATGACAAGCTCTGGAAAAATACCGTAGATCTGTTCCGTAGTCTGGATATCCCGGTTCGTACCTTAGAGTGCTGTTCCGGTGATCTGGCTGATCTGAAGGTGAAGTCCTGTGATGTAGAGGCATGGTCCCCAAGACAGAAGAAGTATTTCGAGGTCGGAAGCTGTTCGAACCTTGGCGATGCACAGGCAAGAAGATTAAAAATCCGTGTAAAAGGTAAGGATGGAAAATATTTTGCACACACCCTGAATAACACCGTTGTAGCTCCGCCTAGAATGCTGATCGCATTCTTAGAGAACAACTTGAATGCAGACGGAAGTGTAAATATTCCAAAGGC
>JALERL010000107.1 GCA_022764465.1 Lachnospiraceae bacterium
CTGATTTTGATGCGCAGAAAAGAGCAGACCAATCTGTTCCGCGAGATTGCAGACATATTTGCATAAGAAAACCGATGGTTCTGACTACGATTAGTCTATACCATCGGTTCTTTTGTTACAAGTTTACCTCTGAACAGTAACTAATATTTTGTGAATTATTGCAGATAAGCCGCTGATAATTTCTAAACAACGACTTCTAACTACCTCTTCCTAATTTTCTATACAAAAAATACCATATCACATTTATAATTTTAAATTAAAATAGTAACTTTTCCCAAATATAAAAGCCACATACAGATATCTCACCGATACCCATATATGACTTCTATCTTTGAACTCTTCAATTCTATTATAACTTTGCTGTCTCTTCTATAAATGCCTGCATCATCCTTGTAATCTGTCCTGCCTGACTTACACCTGCACGATCACATGCCGCAGCAAACTGCTCTGTCAGTTCGCGTTTTAGCTTGTACGACTTACTGATCAGCCCGGCTTTTTCATTCCACCGATCCTGTGGTCTCTTCTTCTCTATTGTTTGTTCTGACATCTCTTATACTCCCTGTAACACTTTTCCATATTCATAAATCATATCACTTGGCAGATCAATATCATCACTCCAGAATACACATGTTCTGCTTTCATCAATCTGTACCTGATCGAACAATCCCGGTATGCATTTCAGATCTTCATAACCAGGAAGTGTGTCAATATCTTCCTTTGCATCGTATAAGACATTTCTGCCATCATCAAATATAACCTCTAGACAATAATCGTTCACTGGCTTTACGCTCTTAATTCTAGGAATCATCTGCTACCTCCATAAATGAAATGACCACTTATAACGGTGGTAATTTTTTCAAATTCTGACTTTCCCACATTTCCAGCAATTCTTTCTGGTTCTGCTGCATCCATTCTTTTACGAGTTCCTGGGCTTTCTTCGGCAAATCCCCTTCCGTCATTTCCATTGTTCTTAAATCGAATATACCAACATGTTCACCATATAATGCATGTAAATGACTTGGTTCATGTTCCTTTGGTTTGAAAAACATCTTAATAATTATTCCATAAAAACGACTTATCTCAGGCATCTAAATTTCCTCCAAACTTCTTTAATAATTTTATTTTAACATACGGTGTACCGTATATCAATATACATTTCTCTCCAAAATATATTATGTATCCATTTCCTACAATAACTCCATTGTAATTTTCTATTATAAAAATATCACCACAATACCTAAAACAAAGACCTCAGAACAAGTCGCGTGTGTGATTCTTCACCTCTCTGCTCATTCTAAGGCCTTCCTTTATGATACCTGTTCTATTTTACTTAAAGTAATTTACACCCGACTCAAACAGCTTCAGATCCTGCTCTCCATAGATATTGATCGCTACGGATTCGCCACGACGCTCTGCATGTGCCATCTTACCAAGCACACGGCCATCCGGGCTTGTAATTCCTTCGATTGCCATGTAGGAACCATTGACGTTCCACTCTTCATCCATCGTAGGTACACCGGCTTCGTTGACATACTGTGTTGCAACCTGTCCGTTTTCAAACAGCTTATCTAACCACTCCTTCGGTGCTACGAAACGTCCTTCACCGTGGGATGCCGGGCTGCAGTATACACCACCAAGCTGTGCGCCTGCAAGCCATGGGGACTTGTTCGTTACGACCTTGGTATAAACCATCTTAGAAATGTGACGTCCGATGGTGTTGTAGGTCAGGGTCGGTGAATCTACCGACTGCTGTGTGATCTTACCATATGGTACAAGTCCTAACTTGATCAGTGCCTGGAATCCGTTACAGATACCAAGTGCCAGTCCGTCACGCTCTGCAAGCAGCTTGTCAACTGCCTCTTTGATCTTCTCATTACGGAAAGCAGTTGCAAAGAACTTCGCAGATCCTTCAGGTTCATCACCGGCGGAGAATCCACCCGGGAACATAATGATCTGTGACTGGTTGATTGCTTTTTCAAAAGCATCGACCGAATTGCGAATATCTGCTGCATCTAAGTTCTTAAATACTTTTACGATGACATCTGCGCCTGCTTTTTCAAATGCCTTTGCGCTGTCATACTCGCAGTTTGTTCCAGGGAATACCGGAATAAATACGGTAGGTTTTGCGACTTTATTCTTGCAGACATAGATCTTATCGGTATTGTAAAGACCAGTTTTGATCTCATCTTTTTCTTCGGTTGCTCTGGTTGGGAATACCTTCTCTAAGGTAGCTGTCCATGCATTTAATGCCTCATCCATTGTGATCACTGCATCACCATAGATAAACTGCTGCTTGTCATTTACTTCACCGACAACTGCAAAGTCTGCGGATAATCCTGCATCTGCCATCAGTTTTTCAGCGGCTGCCACCTGATCTGCTGCAACTTCTGCAACAATATTACCAAATCCCGGTGCAAACATGGTCTCTTTTGATACGGATGCATCAATGGTAACACCAAGCTTATTACCAAATGCCATCTTGCTGACTGCTGCTGCAAGTCCCTTTGCATCGAGCGCATATGCGGAAACGATAACCCCCTTCTGGATCAGTGCATGAACCGTGTCATATAACTTCATTACCTGTTCATAATCCGGCAGATCGTATGCATCTTTTTCGATATGGAAAAATACCAGTTTGCTTCCTGCATGCTTTAATTCCGGTGTAATAATATCCTTTTCCTTTGCAACATCAACTGCAAAAGATACCAGTGTCGGCGGAACATCGATCTCATTGAAGCTTCCGGACATGGAGTCTTTTCCACCGATTGATGGAAGTCCAAATCCGATCTGTGCACTGTATGCACCAAGTAAAGCTGCAAACGGCTGGCTCCAGCGGGATGGATCCTCGGTCATTCTGCGGAAGTATTCCTGGAAGGTGAAACGAATCTTGCTGTAATCACCACCGGCAGTTACGATTCTTGATACGGACTCTAAAACTGCATAAGCTGCACCATGGTATGGACTCCAGGATGACAGATATGGATTAAATCCATAACTCATCATGGTTACGGTATCGCACTTTCCATTTAAAACCGGAAGCTTGGCAACCATACTCTGAGTCTCGGTCAGCTGATACTTTCCACCATAAGGCATATATACACTTCCTGCTCCGATAGAGCCGTCGAACATCTCAACCAAGCCCTTCTGGGAACATACATTTAAGTCTGCAAGCTCTGTCAGCCATGCCTGTTTTACATCATCTTTCTCTAATGCCTCAGCTACCTTTGGCATATCTACTTTCTTGAAGTAGTTATCTTTTTCATCCGGCATATCTACGGCAACGGATGTCTCCTGATGAGCTCCGTTCGTATCTAAGAAGGCTCTGGATCTATTTACGATCTCTTTTCCTCTCCAGTTTAAAACCAGACGTGGATCCTCGGTTACTACTGCAACCTTGACCGCCTCTAAGTTTTCTTCCTTTGCATATGCTAAGAACTGCTCTGCATCTTCCGGTGCAACAACAACTGCCATACGCTCCTGGGACTCAGAGATTGCAAGCTCTGTTCCATCCAAACCTGCATACTTCTTCGGAACCTTGTCAAGATCGATCGTAAGACCATCTGCAAGCTCACCGATTGCAACGGAAACTCCGCCTGCACCAAAGTCGTTACATTTTTTGATGATGTGGCTGACTTCCTCTCTGCGGAACAGTCTCTGGATCTTACGCTCGGTTGGCGGATTACCCTTCTGAACCTCTGCACCACAAGTATCGATAGACTGTGTATTGTGAGCCTTAGAAGAACCGGTTGCTCCACCACAGCCGTCACGTCCGGTACGTCCGCCTAAGAGGATGATGATATCTCCCGGATCTGATGTCAGTCTCTGTACTGCACGTCTTGGTGCCGCGCCCATAACTGCTCCGATCTCCATTCTCTTTGCAACGTAGTCCGGATGATAGATCTCTTTTACATAACCGGTTGCAAGACCGATCTGGTTTCCATAAGAACTGTAACCATGTGCAGCACCACGTACTAACTTCTTCTGTGGGAGCTTTCCGGTTAAGGTATCCTTAACAGAAACGGTCGGATCTGCTGCACCGGTCACACGCATTGCCTGATATACATAGGTACGTCCGGATAACGGATCACGGATCGCACCACCAAGGCAGGTTGCTGCACCACCGAATGGCTCGATCTCGGTTGGGTGGTTATGTGTCTCATTTTTGAAGTTGACCAGCCACTCTTCTGTCTTTCCGTCTACTTCTACCGGAACAACGATCGAACATGCATTGATCTCGTCAGACTCTTCCTGATCTGCTAACTTGCCTTCCTTTTTCAGGCGCTTCATTGCCATTAATGCAATATCCATCAGGCAGACAAACTTGTCTTCTCTTCCCTTATATAATTCCTTATGTGTATTCAGATAATCCTCATATGTCTTCTCGATCGGTGCACGGTAATAACCATCTGCGAATTTTACATCCTTTAACTCGGTAGAGAAGGTCGTATGACGGCAGTGATCCGACCAGTAAGTATCCAGTACACGGATCTCTGTCATGGAAGGATCACGATTTTCTTCGTTCTTAAAATAATTCTGGATATGTAAAAAGTCCTTGAATGTCATGGCAAGATTTAAAGATGCATACAGCTCCTTCAAGGCGTCCTCTGCCATATCCTTGAATCCGTCAAAGATCTTGACATCCTTTGGCTCTTCAAAGTTCTGTACTAAAGTCTCCGGCTTCTCTAAACCTGTTTCTCTCGAATCCACCGGGTTGATGCAGTGTTCCTTGATGGCTGCAAGCTGCTCCTCATTTACCTCACCATAGATGACATAGGTGGTAGCTGTACGGATGATCGGCTCCTCATCCTCTTTTAACAGCTTCACACACTGCTCCGCAGAATCTGCTCTCTGATCGAACTGTCCCGGAAGGAATTCAACGGAAAATGCCTTTCCATCTGAAAAATCAACGTTCTCCTCATACACATCATCTACCGGCGGCTCGGAAAATACGGTCATCAGTGCCTTTTTATATACCTCGTCAGAGATATTTTCAATATCATAACGGATCAGGACACGTACCTTTGTAACGGTCTTGATACCAAGATAACTCTTAATTTCTGACTGCAATTCCTTTGCAGCAACTGCATATGCGCTTTTCTTCTCGACATACACTCTTCTTACGTTACTCATAATATCCTCATTTCTGCGCACGTTTTTTGCATTCTGAGTCTGTGTCAAGTGCGCCAGACACAAATCCCAATTGTGAAAAACTCAATTCTCACCCTATTTTCCTAAAATTCTGTGCATATTCTCTGCACATACCATTTCATTTATTCGGAATCATTCTTCCTATATATTGTAACTGTAGATAGTATAACATAGGTTGTACAATTAGCATAATTAATATATTTAATTTTATTTATAAGTTAATCTAATTTATTTGTTGACAGTGTACTGCTGTGCATCTATACTTTATCTATAGGGATATTTTGATAACCAATATCTAATTTATAACATAAGTCAGATCGCACAAAACTTTGCAATTTGTTCTCCAATTACGAATTCCAAAGTTTTGTGCGATCTGACAATCTATCATACCAGATTTGTTATATAAAAATTCTATACAATATGATAGATACATCCCACCCTGTTTTTACAGCAAATTTTACCAGCAGAAAAGAGGTCACTTATGGATATCAATTATGAACTGTACAAAGTCTTTTACTATGTTGCAACTTCGCTCAGCTTCTCTGATGCAAGCAAGCAGCTTTTCATCTCTCAATCGGCAGTCAGCCAGTCGATCAAGACACTCGAACGCAAGTTAGAGCAGCCACTGTTTATCCGAAGCACGAAAAAGGTTCAGCTTACGGCTGCCGGAAAAGTCCTGTTAAAGCATATCGAACCTGCCATGAACCTGATCAAGCGTGGGGAAAGCCAGCTGCTTGACACCGGTTCCCTTGGGCTCGGTCAGCTTCATATCGGTGCCAGCGATACGATCTGCCGTTATTTTCTCGTGCCTTATCTGAAGCAGTTCCATAAAAAATATCCAAACATTCCGATCAAGGTAACAAACGATACCTCCCTTTCCTGCGTGGATCTCCTAGAACAGGGAAAGGTCGATCTCATTGTGACCAACTTCCCAAATGTCCGGTTAAACCAGTCGTATGTGCAGAAAACCGTCTGCAACTTTTCGGATGTGTTTATTGCCAACCCGGCATATTTTAACCTGCGTCAGCAGGAGATCAGCTTCGAGGAGCTGACACACTATCCGATCCTGATGCTCGATCAGAAAAGTACGACCAGCGAGTTCCTGCATACACTCTTTTTGCAGCACCAGTTAGAGCTTGTCCCGGAGATCGAGCTTAGCAGTAATGATCTGCTGATTGATCTTGCCCGCATCGGACTTGGCATTGCCTGTATCCCGGACTACTGCCTCGCCCATGAATCCAAGGATCTGTTTATCCTTAAGACGAAGGAACAGATTCCAAACAGACAGATCGCTGTTTCGATCAATCCAAACCTTCCGGTATCCGGTGTGACAGAAGCCTTCTTAGAACTGCTTCCTACTGTGTAGGTGTCTCATTCCAGAAGTCATTTAAGTACTGCTTTACATTTGCGATCTGACAGATCTCGTGCTCTTCCCATTCGCGTGGGAAGAGTTTTTTATAACTGCCCTGCAAAAACCGCTCGTCTAACAGCTCGATCACTCCGATATCCTCTGTTGTACGGATCACACGTCCTGCCGCCTGCAAGACCTTATTCATGCCCGGATAGCGGTACGCGTAATCGAAGCCTTCTCCGTTTTGCTTCTCATAATAATTCTTTAAGATCTCACGCTCATCACTGATCTGCGGCAGTCCGGTTCCTACGATCAGCGCTCCGATCAGCTGCTCGTTTTTCAGATCGATACCTTCCCCAAAGATACCACCCATCACACAAAATGCTACAAGTGACTTCTCACGCTCCCTGTCAAATTCCGCCAGAAATGCTTCCCTGAGTTCTTCCTTCATTCCGCTTGTCTGCATACAGATGTCTATCTGCTTAAAAGAGCAGACCAGTTCCGTTTCATCCGCCTGTTCTATCTGCATTTCTTCCCGACCGGTCAAACAATCGTAGACCTCCTGCATAAACTGGTAGGATGGGAAAAACACCATATAATTTCCTTTTTTTGCAAGCGCTGTCTGATAAATATAATCTGCAATCCGTTCATACTCACTTTGATTCCGTCTGGTATACTTACTGCTGACATCACTTCCGATCAAAAGAAGCCTCTGCTTCTGGGAAAAGGCCGTCTCTGCATAGACCGCATAATTGTCCGTTTTGGTACTGAGCAGCTTCTTATAATACTGGATTGGAAGCAGTGTTGCAGAAAAGAAGATCGTCGCATTTCCCTTATCAATACACTCCTGTAAATTATAGGATGGATCAACACAGTACAGCTTCATCCGAAATCTCCCATCTTCAGTATGCTGGGTATAGATCACGTAATGCTCATCCACACGCTCATAGATATTCAAAAAATTCCGCAGTGCAAAGTAAAACTCGTTGACCTCATCCTTTCCGGCAAACTCTGTATTTTTCAATAAAAACGTATCTAACTCTGCAGCTAACCGCATCAGTGCAAAGACCACATCTGCAACATTATCATAGATCTCGTACCGTTCACACTCCCGCTTATAATCTAAGAAAATCTTGTTGCACTTGTTCAGCTCTGTTTCTAACTTTTTGCTGTAAGGCTTTACAATCTTTTTGATCGTAAGGAAATCTTCCTTGTAAAGTTCCGCACTGTACATCTCCCTGCCGCGCTCGACTAAATTATGCGCCTCGTCTACCAGGAAAATATAATCGCCATGGATTCCTTCCTGAAAAAAACGCTTCAGATAGACATTCGGATCAAACACATAATTGTAATCACAGATAATGTTATCCACCCAGGCAGCCACATCTAAGCACATTTCAAACGGACAGACCTGATACTGTTTTGCCTGTTCCCACAACACCTCTCTGGTAAACGTATTCTCCCGGTTTAACAGATCAAATACCGCATCATTTACACGGTCGTAATGTCCCTTTGCATACGGGCAGTTCACCGGATTGCAGTCCATCTCTTCACACAGGCAAAGTTTCTCCTTTGCTGTGATCTGGATCGTCTTTGCCCGATAACCCTCCCCTGCAAGAATGTCAAAGGCCTCCTTTGCAACTGTTCCGGTGATCGTCTTTGCTGTCAGATAAAAGATCTTATCCCCCAGATTCTCTCCGACTGCCTTAACGGCAGGATATAGTGTCGTGATCGTCTTACCGACACCGGTTGGTGCCTGGATAAAAAGATTTTTCCTGCGTGCGATCGTGCGGTATACACCGGCTGCCAGCTCCTTCTGCCCTTTCCGGTATGGGAAAGGGAACGGAAGACCCGCAATCGACTGCTGCCTGATCTTCTTCCAGTCATAGGAAAAATCTGCCCATTTCTGATAGGCTAAGATCAGATCCGAGAACCATTCCGTCAGTTCCTGTATCGTATATTCATACTGAAAATATTTCAGTTCCTGTGTATCGAGATTCCCATATGTCATCTGCACATGGATATGCGCCAGATCATGCTGGATCCCATAGATATAGGCATAGCACTTTGCCTGTGCAAGATGCTCTGTCACAGGCTCTTTTAAGGCATCTAAGCTCATATAGATGCCCTTGATCTCATCAATCGTAACCTCATATTCTAAGATAATGCCATCTGCCCTGCCCTCTACAACGAGCTGATACCGTTCCTCTTCGATCACAAGCTTTAACGGAACCTCTGCGTGATAACTGCTTCCCATTCTCCGCTGGATCTTCTTATGCAGCCTTGTCCCTGCCTGCATCGCAGCCACTGTATCCGTTCTTCCATGGCGGTTGTCAATATCTCCACTGCGCAGGATGAACTCTACCAGATTCCGGACAGATATTTTGATCTGTTCTGTTTTCACATTCTCCATGCTTTCCACACTCTCATATTACTTCATATCTGTACCTATTATGCCACAGCCGACCCTAAAGGTCAAAGTATCGCACAATCTTCCACTCCGCGAGGCACACCTGGTTCATTCTGCACTATAGGATTCCGGTGCTAAAAGATGCATTATAAAACTTGAAATGAAAAAATGTACAAAATATGTAAAGCAAACTTTTATTTGCGTTTTTAGCTGCGAGTGAAATCCACTGCTTACGAAAACCACAAGTGAAGCCTCTGCTGAACTTGTGTGGTTGCAGTTGGCAGTTAGTTCACGATGAGCGTTGCAAATGTTTGCGGAACATATTTGTACATTTTTTCAATTATAAAATTTAAAAGCATCTTTTAACACAGGAACCCTATAAAGCAAAAAACACAGGAATCCGAAGATTCCTGTGCGCTGTAATCCTTATTCTTACAATACTTGCTTGTTATGCAAGTGCTGCGGTAATGATCGCCATGGAGTATACTTCTGATGCGTTACATCCACGGGATAAGTCATTGATCGGTGCATTCAGTCCAAGTAAGATTGGTCCGTATGCTTCGAAGTTACCAAGACGCTGTGCGATCTTGTATCCGATATTTCCTGCGTTGATGTCCGGGAAAATAAAGGTGTTGGCATGTCCTGCTACGGTTGAATCCGGGCACTTGGTACGTGCAACTCTCGGAGATACGGCAGCATCGAACTGTAACTCACCTTCGATCGGAAGCTCCGGTGCTTTTGCCTTTGTCTTTGCTGCTGCATTACGCATCTTATCTACATCCTCGCCCTTTCCGGAACCTAAGGTAGAGTAGCTTAAGAATGCAACCTTTGGATCAACACCGAAGATCTTTGCACACTCAGCAGACTCTAATGCGATCTCAACTAACTCATCCTCTGTCGGATGGATGTTGATTGCACAGTCACCCATTGCTAAGACTTCGTTCTCACCTGTTGCAGAAGGACGAACCAGAATGAAGCAGGATGATACGATGCTGTTTCCCGGTTTTGTCTTAATTAACTGTAATGCCGGACGAACCGTATCTGCGGTTGAATAAGTAGCTCCTCCTAACAGAGAATCTGCAACGCCCATCTTTACTAACATCGTTCCAAAGTAGTTTGCCTGTGAGAGGATTCCTCTTGCCTGTTCCGGTGTAACACCCTTTTTCTTTCTTAACTCACAAAACAGATCTACCATCTCGTCAAATCTATCATAGTGTTTTGGATCAATGATCTCCGCACCACGGATATTAAAGCCGCTGTCTTCTGCTACTGCAGCGATCTCATCCGGATCTCCTACCAGAATCGGATGTAAGAAATTACTTGCTAAAAGTCTGGAAGCAGCCTCTAAAATACGAGGATCATTTCCTTCTGTAAATACGATCTTCTTCGGATCTTTTTTTAAAATATTGATCAGTTGTCCAAATCCAAACATATCATTATCTCCTGTCTTTTCTGTTTTTATTCTTTTATCGATTCTTATTGTATACAATTTTTTTTTAAATGCAAGGCTTGGACTTCATTTTGTACAATCTGTCTGTGAGAAAATATCTCATCTCATTTTATTCGATTGTTTTGGCAATGTTTTTTAATGTTTCTGCCGATTCCTGAAGTCTTCCCAGCTCCTCGTCGCTGAGTGGAACAGGGATTACTTTCTCCACGCCATTTGCCCCGACAACTGCCGGCATGCTGAGCACAACATCCTCTAATCCATACTCGCCATTCATATAACTGGAGATTGGAAGAATGGATTCCTCATCACGCACGATTGCCTCGCAGATCCGCTTGACCGCCATAGCGATTCCATAATAGGTTGCACGCTTTTTCTCGATGATCTCATAGGCGCTGTTTTTCACATTCTCAAAGATCTTTTCCGTCGCTTCTTCGTGGTTAAAATGTCCGCGCAGCTCGCAGAAATCATTAATCGGCAGTCCGGAAACCGTTGCACTGCTCCATGCGGCAAGCTCACTGTCTCCATGTTCTCCGATGATAAATGCATGGACGCTGCGGCTGTCTACGCCAAGGTGCTGTCCCACCTCGTACTTTAATCTTCCGGTATCAAGCACCGTACCGGAACCGATCACGCGGTTTGCAGGATAACCGGACTCTTTTAATGCGACATAGGTTAAGATGTCCACCGGGTTTGAGACGATCAGAAGGATTCCGCCAAAGTCCCTGCTTTTGATCTCCCGGATGATCGAGCGCATGATCGCAGTATTCTTCTGTACGAGATCAAGCCTCGTCTCATCCGGCTTCTGGTTTGCCCCTGCTGTAATAATGATGATCGATGCATCCGAAATATCATCATAGTCACCGGCATAGATCTTCATCGGACGTGCAAACGGCAGTCCGTGACTGATGTCCATTGCCTCTCCTTCGGCACGGTCATGATCCATATCGATCAGTACCATTTCGGAAAACAGCCCACTCTGCATCAGTGCAAAGGCAGATGCAGATCCCACAAATCCACAGCCGATCATCACTACTTTTCTGCTGTTGCCTACTACATTCATTCTTTCTTCCATATCTGATTCCTCCCTATTTCTTCTGTTTTATTACAATCACATCTAGTGTCTGTCATTGTCTTTCTCTTTATGCAGTCTGTCTGAGCGATCCTTCTTCACTTTTTCTTGACTTTGTACGTTAAGTATATTACACTTACCGCAGCATTTCTGTTGTATTTCCAACAAAACAGATACATGAAAAATATTATCACTACTATATATAAAAGACTTCTGGTGAAACTAAACGATATCACTTGTTTTAAATCATCAGAAAATGGAGGTTTGTATGAATCAGATTACAAAAAACGATATTGAAATCTTACAGAAAACCACCCTGTTTTTGAACATGAGTGAAGCAGAGATCCGTGAAATGCTCGACTGCTTAAACGCCAGAAAGACTACCAGTCCGAAAAATACCATGCTCCTTCACTACGGAGACTTCTGTGATTCCATCGGCATTGTGCTTCATGGCACGCTGCACATTACCAGAGAAGATTTCTGGGGCAACAGTACCCTGATCGCCCAATGTGTTCCGGGCGATATTTTCGGTGAGACCTATGCCATGAGCCCAAACCATATTTTTGAAGTGAATGTCACTGCCATCACCGATTCTGATATCCTGTTTTTACAGCTTGGCAAGATCCTGTCTGTCTGCTCGACCGCCTGTACCTTTCACAACCGTTTGATCCAGAATCTTCTGCAGGCGATGGCATCCAGGAACTATCTTCTGAGCAAAAAAATAGAGCATATTACCAAGCGTTCCACGCGTGATAAACTGCTCTCTTATCTCTCGAATGAATCCAGACTCGCAAAGTCCGCAGACTTTACGATCCCACTCAACCGGCAGCAGCTCGCAGACTATCTTGCGGTTGACCGCAGTGCCATGTCTGCCGAACTCTGCCGGCTGCGCGATGAAGGGATTCTCTCTTTTCATAAGAATGAATTCCACTTATATGACGTCTATTAATGTTCCTTATTGTCTGCCTGTATTCCACGGATGGATTCCACAAAGTGTCCGGCAGAATTCAGGACATTTTGTACTCTGCGGATCACAACCTCAGGTACAAACGGCTTAACCACATAATCATCTGCACCAAGCTGTAAGGTATAAACCTGCTGCTTTGGTGAATCATCTGCGGTGATAATGATCACCGGCATATCCTTCAACTGCGGGATCTCCTTGCGCTTCTCTAAGAAGGACGGACCATCCATGACCGGCATCATAATGTCTAATAAGATAATATCAATCTGATAATCATTCTCTTTTAATACTTCAAATGCCTGCTCGCCATTTTCTGCGGTCAGCACACGATACTTCTCCTCGAAAATACTCTGTAAGGACTCACGGTTGATCTCCTGGTCATCCACGATCAGGATCGTCTGCTCCTCCTTCGTTGCGCAATCGAACGCATCACGATACTTCTGGAGTTCTTCATCCATCCGCTTCTGCTCGGAGATGTCGGTAAAAATACCATAGATAATGCTCTTATTACCGATCTTATTGATATATTTCAACCGGAGACTTACCCAGATCTTCTTACCGGACTCTAACTCTCTGACAAACTCACAGTCCGCTACATTCTCAGTTGCAGCCACATAACGGAATGCCTCCCGCAGCTTCTCACGATAGGATTCTTCTGCACACTCAACCACGCTTTCGTGGCTGCTGTTTAAATCCCTGTAGCCAAACAAGTCAAAGTAGGCATTATTGACACGGATCACATCGATCTGGTTCTCATCATACTCATATACCGCAACTGCCTGTAAGATATTGGAGAATAAGATCTCCATCTGGGAAGTCGAAGTCCAGAGATTATCCTTGCTGACACCATCATTTTTCGTGCTGTCCTTATGAAACTTGCTGTCACCAAACGCAAGATCCTCATAATCCTTCACCGGCATCGGTCTTGCAAAATAATATCCCTGCACATACTCGCAGCCGATACTCTTTAAGAAGGAAACCTGCTCTTCCTTCTCCACACCTTCTGCAACAACCGGCATGTTCAGCCACTTCGCCATACGGACAACCGATGCTAAAATATTCTCACTTCTGCCCGGCATATCACAGTCAGACATGAACTTCATATCGATCTTTAAAATATCTACTACAATATCCTTCAGGACATTTAAGGAAGAATATCCGCTTCCAAAGTCATCCATTAAAATTGCAAATCCATGCTCCCGTAACCGTCCCATTGCTTCCTTGATCGCAACCGGGTTACTTGTATAGGCACTCTCTGTCAGTTCAAGCTGTAACAAAGCCGGCTCGATTCTGTACTTCTCTACCAGACCACAGATGATCTCAACCAGGTTCGGATTGTACAGGCTGACTCTGGAAATATTGACGGAAATCGGATATGGCTTACGTCCCTCATCCAGCCAGCGGCGTAACAGCATACAGGAATGCTCCCATACATAATAATCCAGCTTCATGATAAAGCCGTTCCGCTCAAATACCGGAATAAATTCTCCCGGTGAGATCATTCCCTTTTGCGGATCCAGCCATCGTACCAGTACCTCTGCACCATCGATCTGGTTCGTTCTAAGATCATACTTCGGCTGTAAATACAATACAAATTCTTCCTTCTCCAGTGCCGAATTCATATTGTTTACAATGGTCTGTTCCTTCACAATATCACGTTCTAAGTCGTCCTCATAGAATGCGTAGTTCTTCATATAATTGCCCTTGCATTCCTTCGAAGCAAGCTTCGCACGGTCAACCATCTCATTTACTGTGATATTCTTATTATCAACGATATAAACGCCAAACACCGGTACAATATCATAATCTCTCTTGTACTTGCTTAACAGACTACGTGCTCGGGCAAAGCAGTCTAATAATACATTCCGGTCAACCTCGCTGACACAACAGTCGAATACATCTGCCTCCTCACGACAGCAGATCAAATACTTTGCTTCCTGAAAGCATCGCTTCACCAACTCTGCCATAAAGACCAGAAGCTTATCACCCTGCTTTCTTCCGTAAAACGCATTAAAGAGCTGGAACTTATAAATATCTAACCGGATAATGGCAAAATTCGTATCCGGATGCTGCTTCAGCAGCTTGTTCGCCTCATGGATGAACTTTTCCTTCTTATACAATCCGGTCAGGACATCGTACTGTTCCCTGTAACGCATCTCCTGCAGCACATGCAGATGGCTCCGCTCGATTGCATTCTTAATACGGAAGCGGATAATATCTGTATTAAACGGCTTCTTTACAACATCCCATGCGCCCAGTTCAAAGCACTTCACCTCATTCTCCGTTGTCTCATCGCCGGTTGATACGATAACCGGTATGTTCGACAATGCATCGGACTGTCTGTACTGCTCTAAGAAAGCATATCCATCCATCTTCGGCATAATAATATCTAAGATAATTGCCTCTACCGTATGATCCTTCTCAAGCAGAGACTTCAGTGCCGATTCGCCATCCTCTGCCTCTACGACCTGATATTCGCTCTCTAAGATCTTCCTTAATACTCTTCGATTTACCTCTTCATCATCTACTACTAAAATGCAGCCTTTTTCCTTCATAGTAATCACCATTTCCCTGTTACAGGGACACCATTCTCTCTGATTATATCTACACCTTATTATCTAATTGTATTGTAATATCTCCATTTTTCTTTTTCAACCATATTTCGAAAACGGTATTCTTTTTGCGAAAACGTTCAAGTTCTATTCATTTTATCTATAGATTCTGCGCTTCTTCTAATAATTTCCACATACCTCCAACCAGAA
>JALERL010000010.1 GCA_022764465.1 Lachnospiraceae bacterium
TGCTTTAATATCGTCCATCAATCTCTGCAAGTCTGGTCTCTCAATGTTCTTTCCAGAATATCCCTTATCTTTATATACTCTAATCTTTCCAGAACATTTCACTTTGCAATCATCAATTTGTGCCTCGATTGAAACGCTATCCCGTTTATCAACCGACTGTCTGGCATAGATAGCGTCAAACCTCTCACTCTTTTTAGTTTTCGCCATAATAAAAAAACCTCCGCTTGTTATATTTACAAGTCAGAGATTATTATATCATACAATCTATGCACATAAACACAAATCTTTGACTTGTGTTTCAAGTTTATCATCGAACGGATGTATACACAGAAAATCAAGAATAAACATTGGAATCAATAGAAGTGGATCAATCTGTTCCATTGCAATTGCATCTTCATAGGATCTGCATAACTTTTCTAGTGCTTCCGGTGTCTCCCATGCGCCCATTGGCTGAAATCTTACAAATCTTTTGCTAAAAGCATCTTCTTCCTCTATTACATTATCCATAGTCTTATATTTACCGCCCATATCAAATCCTTCAAATTTATACAGATCCCTGTGTAATTGCAAAATGATTGGCGACTTTGGCGGAATATAATCATGATTCCTATAAATTGTATTTAAAACATCCCTATAACCAGCAATCTCTCGTTCATTGTGTGTTTTGGGTCTTGTTGTATCTTTTACCAATACTTTCAGACGTTCATCCGACGTATAGATCCCATCAATTTTATTGGAAGCGTCTATACTTTGGATTTTTGCAATATCAGCCAATTGAAACAATGCATCTGCTTTTGCTTCAAGAAATAAAGTCTGTTCCCCCTTAAATTCATGAATCTGCGTTAAATAGGACACTATCTCTGGTGTGAGTAATTGTTTCCACTTTTCATGGTATTCAAACTGTCGCATATCACTCCTCATCTCTATGTTTTCTCTTTACGCATATTGAATTTGTATCAAGCCGTTTTCCTTTTACTATATCGTTCTATTTTATCATTGTCAATTTAATTTTATCATTTTTTATATAATGATAAAATTAAATTCATACTCTTAGAATGAAAAAAGCGAAAAATCCTGCTTTCACAAGACTTTTCGCTAGCCTGATTTTCTATTTATTCTGTCTGTTTACGAAAAATTCGTCAATCGCCTCATGCAGTTTCTGGGCATCCATATTCTTCAGCAGATAGCCGTCCGGCTTTAATGACATGACATCCATAACTGTCTGTGCATCGTTTTTTCCGGTCAGGAAGATAATCGGTATATTCTGAAATTCTGCATCTTCACGGATCATCTGCATAAACTGCTTGCCATCCACGATCGGCATTTCATAATCTAACAGGATCAGATCCGGTATGCTTAAGGCAAGGTACTTGATCGCACGCTCACTGGAATTGACCGGGATCACCTGATATTTATCCTCTAACAATGTCTTGATATTACGAAGCATCACACCGGAATCATCCACTGCTAAAATGGTTCTTTTCTTCATTCTGTAATACGCATCTACCTGCTTACAGATATCCTCCACCATTTCGACTACATTGATCGGCCGGATAAAAATATCAGTAAACATCTGCTTTGGGATCAACTCCCACAGCTTTTCGAGTTCTTCGACATTTCCCATAACAAATACCGGTGTCTTATGTTTGATCGCATGATCAACGATCACTTTTATTCCAACCATTTTATTTAAAAGTTCTGCACTGGTACAGATCAGATACCCCTGCGGCTGCTCTTTTGCCAGGATCGTACTCACAGTTGCAATATTGGTTACCTTTGCTTTTACATGTTCTTTTTCAAATGTACTCTCAAAGGATTTTATCAGATAGCTCTGTTCTTCCATGATAATAAGAAATTCTCTGTTGTTTTCTAACATTATAAGCCTCCCTTAGCCCTGTAGTAATTCCGTCATACGATCTGTTGCCTGAATGATCTCTTCCATAGAAACATCTGCCACATATACACGTAACTGCTCCATATCTTCCCGGATACACTCCGGAACCTGATACTCTTCTAATTCTTCCATCACATGATCTACGCCGTCAAGATCAAATTGTTCAATGTATTGATGGATCTGCTGCATGGCATCGATCCATTTCTCCGCAGAAACCTCTTTCTTTTCTGCTTCCTCCTTATCTGCATAAGGACGTAATATATTTTTAAAGTTCCGGTACATCATAAGTAACGTCGGCGTCTTTTCCTTTAATATTTCTGTATTTTCCTGTTTTCCATATGCTTCAAGCTCTTTTGCCGCTTCTGAAAGCGGTACTGCACCGATCAAAAGCGCAGAACTCTTCAACGCATGTACTTCAATGACATAATCACTGATCAGATCTTCCCTGAGACACTCTTCAATTTTGTTTGCCTTACTGTCGATCGTACGATAGAAGATCTGGATCGTCTTCATTAATGCTGCCTTCGATCCGCATCGCTTTACACCCTCTGCAAACGAGAACCCATCCCCGGCTGCCTGTTCTTCCGGCTCATTCTCATCCTCGAAGCTGTCTACTGTCAGAAGCTTTCTTGCTTCTTCCTTAGAAACTTCCTGCAGCAGTTCCTTCGGAAGCCACTTTCTAAGCTGGCTGCAGATTCTCGAAAAATCAATCGGTTTTGCAACAAATCCATTCATACCCGCATTGAAAAATTCCTTGCGCGCATCTACCATTGCATTGGCAGTAAGCGCGATGATCGGCAGCTTATGGTACTGTTCATCCTTCATTGCACGGATGACCTTCGTGGCCTCTATTCCATCCATAACCGGCATCATATGATCCATCAGCACCAGATCGTACTGATTCTGATGTACCATCTTGACTGCCTCCATGCCATTTCCTGCTGTATCAATCTGCATCTGAAGCGGGCTTAACAGATTCTTGGCAACGACCAGATTCAGATCATTATCATCTACCAGCAGAATATGTGCATCCGGAGCGATAAACATGCTGTCCGCTTCCTTCTCAATCACATTATCCTTCTGCTGTTCATAACTTGCCGCAGAGATCGGTGTAGGGTCTACGATCGTCTGTTCAATCGTAAAATAGAACTTACTACCCTTTCCATATTCACTTTCTACTTCGATCACACCGCCCATCATATTGACGAGATTCTGGGAAATCGTAAGACCAAGTCCCGTTCCTTCTACATGACGGTTGCGGTCAACTTCCACACGCTGGAAGGCATCGAAAAGAATCTTCTGATCTTCCTTACGGATTCCGATTCCGGTATCTTCCACCTCATAATAGAGCATTACCTTATCTGCGTCCTTTTGTCTGACACGTACCGTAAAATGGATCGTTCCCTTTTCTGTATACTTAATGGAATTGTTCACAAGATTCGTTATGATCTGGCGGATACGTCCCATATCTCCCTTCAGGGTACACGGAATATCCGGATCAATATCGTAAACCAATTCAAGTGGACAATTTGCAATCCTGTTTTCTAAACTGATCTTCAGGTCATGGAAGAGTGAAAATGTATCATACGGTTCATTAAATAACTGCGTTTTCCCGGATTCCATTTTTGAACAGTCTAAGACATCGTTGATGATTGTAAGCAGTACACGACCGGAGCTCTGGATATTCATCAGATATTCCTGCTCCTTTGGTGAATGATGTGCACGCAGCAAAATCTCCGTAATGCCGACGATTGAATTCATCGGTGTACGGATCTCATGGGACATATTGGAAACAAAATTCGTTTTTGCCCGGTTGGCATCCTCAGTCTGTAATACAAGTTCCTTCATCAGGCGGTTCTGTTCCATGATATTCGTGATGTCAACCACAGTCAGCATATATCCCTGTGTCACGCCATCACCCTGTAATGCAGTCTCCTCCACCTGATAGTGTCTGTTATTCCAGTCGAAAATCCCCTGATTTCCCTTCAGAAATTCATATACTGCCTCCTCGCCGGAATAAGAACCATTCTTTTTAATATCAGCAACAAAATCTTCTGCCATCGGGTTCAAAAAAAGAAAATGATGATCTGCATCTGTAACTAACAGCGCTTCCTTCAGATTCTGGATGATGTAATTTTTGGCATTTTTTACCGGATCAAACAGACCATATCTGACTACAGCAATACAGGAAAATACACAGGACATCAGGATGCCAAGCGGTGTCGGGTCATCCCCCTTTAAGATTCCAAGAATTCTGAGTGACAACAGGATCATCGGTGATAACATGGCTGCAATCATTAAAAAATGCAGTTTTCCCTTGTTCGGCATACTTCTCTTCGAACGATAAGAAGAGATAATAATTGCAATACTCCCTGCGATCTCTGCAACCAGAAATGCCATATAAGCATAATACATCGGTGCCGCAGAAATCTCCAAGGTATATCCGTTTAAATTCGCCTTAGACGGAGCCAGCCAGTAAGCCTTATAATACAGGTGATGGCAATCCACTGTCGCAATAATCAGATAAAATCCTACATTTATAACAAGAAGCGTATTGATAAACCACGTTGGAATCTTCATATCCCGCCAGCGCATAATAAACATCAGGGCACAATAATTACCAAAACACTTGCCAAGGTATTCCATTTTTCCTACCGTAATCAGTGTTTCCCTTGAACCGCCAATAATGTATATGCACTTTGCCACCAGTGTTACCAGACAACAGGCAATTGTTAAAAGCAGTTCTCCTTTGTAACTGGCATCCTCTTTCTTAGCTATGATCACTAACAAGGAAAATGCTATCAGAACACCGAACATGTGCAGTGTCAGCCATCCAATTGCAAACGTCATAATCTCTTTTTCCCTTTCCGCTTTTGTGACTTGTATAAAATATCTGTTTGATTCGCTCTGTTACATATTATAATAATTACAATTTCTCCGTTCTTTGAACTTCCGAAATTGCAACAAACATTCACAGCGTTGCCTGCATGTCCACAAACAATCACAGTGCTCATCTCGAAAATGCAAAGCATTTTCTCGATGTCCGTGCTTCGCACTATCAAAACCGCACCAGACAAAATTTACCCCACAAGTGGGCAATTTTGTCTGTTCCGCTTTTGGCACTGCTCATTGCATACGCTCATTATACCATCTATCCCCCTGTTATGAGTGCCTAGTTTTCGTATATTTTAAGTAAGTTTCGCAAATTCGGGATCTTTTTCACCTGACTGACTGTAAATGGATCTATGCCTCTAACAGATGCTCTACTAACTTCACACAGTCTGCCGCATCCTTGGAGTAACCGTCTGCTCCGATTTCATCGGCAAAGCTCTGTGTGATCGCTGCGCCGCCGATTATGACCTTGCTCTTGCAGCCTTTTTCTTTTACAAGCTCTACGACGTCCTTCATACGCATCATCGTCGTTGTCATAAGTGCAGAAAGACCGATCACTGCAGCATTTTCCCGCATTGCTGTTTCCACGATAATGTCTGCAGCAACATCCTTGCCAAGGTCGATGACATGATAGCCGTAGTTTTTGAGCATCAGTACAACGAGATTCTTGCCAATATCGTGAATATCGCCCTCTACCGTTGCGATGACAAGTGTTGCCTTTGGTTCTTCCCCATCATCCTTTTGTAACATCGGCTCTAAGTAGGTGATTGCCTTTTCCATCGTCTGTGCGCTTGAAATTAACTGTGGCAGGAAATAGATCTGCTTATCGAACAGTACACCGACCTCATTGATCGCAGCAATCAGATGCTTGTCAATAATATCTGCCGGCTTTTCTCCGTTTGCCAGTGCCTCATCTACCTTTGCAAGGATCGAGCCCTTGCTGCCCTGTAAGACTGCCTCAAATACCGGATGCACATCAGACTTTGCTTCTCCGGTCTTTGCAGCCTCCTTCGGTTCTTCCTTCTGCTCTAAACGGTTCATCCGGTGAATATAGCGGATATCACTTTCTTCCTTGTGTAACAGCATATCGGAAGCATATGCCGCATTCATCAAAAGCTCCTGCGATGGATTCGCGATCGCCATCGTAAGTCCCTGTGCGATCGCCATTGTAAGGAACGCTGTATTGACGTACTGTCTGCCCGGAAGTCCAAATGAAATATTCGAAAGACCACAGATCGTTGCAAGTCCCAACTCTTTCTTACAGTAATGGATCGTATCAAAGCATTCGAGTGCTGCATTCGCATTCGCACCTACCGTAGCAACGAGACCATCTACCACAATATCTTCCTTTTTCATGCCAATCGCTAAGGCTGCATCCATGATCGTACGCACGATCTGTCTCTTTTCTTCTACCGTCTTCGGGATTCCTTCATCGGAAAGCGGAAGTAAAATAAACATTGCTCCATATTTTCTTGCAATCGGTAACAGCTTTTCAAACTTCTCTTTTTCTAAAGAGATCGAATTGATCAATGCACGTCCCGGATAGATCCGGAGTGCTGCTTCAATAATATCTACATGGGAAGAATCAATACAAAGCGGACAGTCTACGGTTCCGGTCACTTCGTAGATCGTCTCTAACATCATCTGTTTTTCATCGATTCCGTTCATTCCCATATTAATATCGAGAATCGCTGCTCCGTTTTCTTCCTGTTCTCTTGCCATCTTACGCACAAGATCTAAGCTGCCCTCGCGTAACTCTGCCTGCAGCTTCTTTTTACCGGTCGGGTTGATCCGCTCGCCTACTACGAAAAACGATCCATCCAGCTTGATCTCTACGGTCTTACGCTCGGATGCCAGCAGACGCCTGCGCTCTGTTTTCTCCTGAAATGGCTGTTTGCCCTTCACAGCTTCGGCGAGTGCACGGATATGTGCCGGTGTCGTTCCGCAGCAGCCGCCAAGGATCGTTGCTCCCTCATCCACGAGGACTGCACCCACCTTTGCAAACTCTTCCGGTGTTGTACGATATACCGTATTGGCATCAATCAGCTCAGGCAATCCTGCATTTGGCTTGGCAAGCACCGGAATGTATGCCACATCAACGACCTGACGCACCGGCTCTACCATCTGCTCCGGTCCGGTCGAACAGTTCATACCAACCGCATCTGCGCCAAGGCTCTGCAATACAACAGTTGCAGTAGCAGGGTCTGATCCGTACAATGTTCTGCCATCCGATTCATAGGTCATGCTGACCATGACCGGAAGTTCGGTCTCCTCCTTAATCGCAAGCACTGCCGCACGTGTCTCCTGTAAGCTCATCATTGTCTCCACAATAAAAAGATCCACACCGGCATCTGCTAAAACACGCACCTGTTCCTTATAAATATCTACCAGTTCCTCGAACTGTAAGTTTCCCATTGGATATAACTGCTGTCCGGTCATCGTAAGATCTCCGGCAACATATGCCTGATCCCCGGCTGCTTCCTTCGAAATTGCAACCAGTCTGCGGTTCATATCCTCTAAGTCGTTTTCTAAGCCATACTCTGCCAGCTTAATGCGGTTTGCCGTAAAAGTCGGGGCAAGCAGGATCTTTGTTCCTGCCTTAACGTATTCATTCTGCAGATCCAGCATAATCTGTGGATGCTCTAAGATCCACTGCTCCGGACAGCATCCGATCGGCATGCCTGCCGCGATCAGATTCGTTCCCGTCGCTCCATCTAATATGATAATCTCTCTTTTTGCAAGCTCTCTGAATTCTTCTCTTGTCATTTTTATGCCTCTCTATCTCAATCAATGTTCCTTCCGGATTGTTTCTATAATACGTCGTATCAGACCAATACGGTTAAATGGTGTCATAAAATAGAAACCATCTGCAAAGTCATATAACCGGTCTGCGATCTCTACCGAGATCTGCGTTGCAACATCCTCTGCCTCTTCTCTTGTCATTTCCGGTGTATAACGTGCTACGATCTCATCCGATACACGGATTCCCGCCATCTCATTTTTTACAAACATCGCGTTCTTATAGCTGACAAGCGGCATAATACCGCACATGATCTTCGTATCCACATGCTCCCTGATATAACGGATACGCTCCACATCCTCGGTGGTATAGATCGGCTGTGTCAAAAAGCAGCTACAGCCTGCTTCGATCTTCTTTTTCATTCTTCCGATGATCGCATCTACGTTCACGCCGTGATAATTCAGTGCACCTCCGTAAAATACCGGTTCATTTGCAAATACATCTTCATTCATCTCCCGCACATACTGCATCAGACCAATGGAATTAAAATCAAACACCGATGTCACACGCTCCCTGTCACCTCTGCCGACCGGATCTCCGGTAACGATCAATGCATGACGGATGCCGTTCATATGCATGCCAAGCATCGAGGAACGCAGCGCGATCACATTACGGTCGCGGCAGCAGATATGCGGCATGACACAGACACCTGTTTCCTGCTGCACACGGACTGCCAGGTGACCGGCATCCATACGGATTCTGGCCATCGGGGAATCTGCCAGTGTGATCATATCCACGGACACCTCTGCTAATTCCCTTGCACCATGGATCACCTTACTGATGTCATTCTGAAATGGTGGATCAAGCTCTACGATATACGCCTTTTCGCCCATCCGGAGCTTTCTTGCGAATTCCGATTCTGTTCCCTTCACCACTGCATCTGCCGTCAGTCCAATCTTTTTTGCAGCAAGCGGCTTATCCTGCAAACGTCCACTCAATCCGCGGATATGCTCCGGTGTCGTTCCACAGCATCCGCCAACAATCTCGATGCCAAGATCTGCGATCTTTTCCATCTCCTCCACATAATAAGAAGAATTCTTCGAATACATGGTCTTGCCACGCAATGCATATGGATAGCCCGCATTCGGCAGTGCAGTCACAAACTTTTCATTCGGGAAGGTAAGATCCTTCACAAGCTGGTACAGATGCGTTGCTTCCACGCCGCAGTTAAATCCATATGCATCGATATTCTCCATAGCAGCAGCTGTTTTTACCACCTTTTCCACACCAAGCCCGGCTCTCGTATATCCAGTCTTATCAAAGGAAAACTGTGCGATAATGAACACATCTGCCTTCTGTTTCAGATATGCCGCTACCGGCTCTATGTAGGTAAAGTCTGCCTGTGTTTCAAACACAAAACAGCGTGCACCACATGCAAGAAAGGTATCACAAATCTTCTTATACTCTGCAAATACGGCATCATACTCCATGTGATCCGCATCATAGATCGTTCCGATATCCGCAGCAACCACAAAATCCTCTGTACGCATTCCACTTTCCCTGCAATAATCCTCTACCGCTTCACATGCGATCTGATAGCCTGCCCGGATATTGCGTACCACCTCATCCTCGTTTTCAAAAAACATGGAATTCGATGCAAAGGTATTTGTACGGATCAGCCTTGCGCCGTTTCGTAAATACTCTAAGTGAATCGCCTTGATCTTCTCCGGTTCTGTCTGGTTAAAGTGCTCGGAAAGTACATCCTCTGTCTGGTACTTTTCCTCAAAATAGGTGCCCATGGCACCATCTGTAATTAACCGGTTTATCTTTAAGTATTGCCGTAAATCCATTCTCTGTTCTCCGTTCTTTTCATTTCTTACTAATTATATAAGTTAAACCGCTATCTAGCAAGAGAAAAGTATCTTGCCTCCTGCCGTATTTGTTGTTATCATAATGTGAAAAGTAAGTTTTCGTGAAAGGCATGGTTATTCAGTATGAAAAAGGTAAAACTGATTGCACTTGATTTAGATGGCACACTTCTTAACAGCAACGGACAGATCTCCGATGTAAATAAAAATGCAATAAAAAAAGCGATTGCCGCTGATATCACGGTCATTATCTCAACCGGCCGTCCTTATATCGGCATCCCGCTTTCTGATGTTCTGCCACTTGGCATTTCCTATGCGATCACTGCAAATGGCTCTGCAATCTACAAACTTTCTGAGAAAAAGTGTCTGTATGAAGATGCGATCGATACGAAAACCGGCTGCTCTCTTTTAAAGAAATTATATCAGCATACCCTTCATCTTGATGCCTTTATTGATGGTGATGCTTACACACAGGCTTCTACCAGACCGTTGATCGATCAGTTACAGATCCCGGAATCCTTACGTGCCTACATCCGGGATACACGTACCGTTGTGACGAATCTGCCCGCCTATCTGCTTGCGCATAAAATGAATATCCAGAAGCTTACGATCAACTTTTTGCAGGATGAAAACGGCAATTTAAAAGAGCGCGATGAGGTTATCGCGCTCCTTAAGGACTATCCTTCTCTTCACTTTGTTTCCGGTGGATTTCAGAATATTGAAATCAACAAAGCCGGTATCTCAAAAGCAGACGGACTCCGTTTTCTATGTGACCGGCTGCAGATCCCAATGGAACATACCATGGTCTGCGGAGACAGTCAGAATGATCTCGATATTATCACTGCTGCCGCAACCGGAGTTGCAATGGCAAACAGTGAACCGATCCTCCTTGATGCTGCTGATTTTGTTTCAAAATCGAATAACGAGGATGGCGTTGCCTGGGCGATCGAACAGATCACCGGATCTGTTTCCCAAACATAGAAAGATACTCCTGTGCTTTCTGCACAGATATATCCAGCTTATTCTGGAGTCTTTCTAAAATATCATCCTTGGAAAGTCCAAATTCATATCCTGTTTCAATAATACCTTTGGCTTCCCCTATCTTTTCGCCTTCTGCAAGTCCCTGTGCTATTCCCTCTTTTCTTGTTTCTTCAAATACCGTACACATATCCGCATCTCCTTTCCTTTGGACCAGATCATAATCCATCCTGCAATTTGCTGCACCTGCAGCCGTCATAATGACTGTTTTCTCTACCTCATGCTCTCTTGCATAACGGATTGCTTTTTCCTTAATATTAACCGTTTTTTCGCTCTTATCTAATAAAATTGCAAGCAGATGAAACAAATCCTGGTTATTGATGTTATGAAATCTCAGATCATTTTTTCTTGCTTCTACTAAATGCATTTGATAGTCATTCACAAACGACTTCATTTCCGTCGGGATATGAAGCATTCCATGCAGGGAAAGTGCACCATCCCACGGCTTTTCCCCATAATAAACCACTACCGTGATAACAGGGATCAGTTTGTCCGTTTTCTTCATTCTGGACAAATATTCATCTTCTGTCATTCCCTTTGCCGTTTTATATGCTGCTGCGTTCTGATCATACTGCTTCTTATATGTGCCATAATCATATCCCATTACACGCATCGGCATTGCATAATGGATACGCTCCTGCCCTTCCATACCAAGCATAACAAGCTCAACCTCATATGCGGTAGACTTTTTTCTTATCTTCACATTATCTCTTGCTGCACGAATACTCTCAATGTATTGTCTATGCTCGAATACAGATGATTCCCCGGTATCCACATCCTCCAGTTCATCCGGCTTTATAACCTGTTTTCCATCAAACAGCACTGCATTAAAGAAATCCGCAAACTGCTCATTGTTACTCCAGTAATTCTTTACCACAGTATCCGCCTGTAATTTTTCACTTTTTCTACGCAAAGTATTCCTCCCCTGTATTATACTCTAATAAAACACTGCTTTTCAATAAAAATAACAATTCTATTGTTTTGTTGGATGTTCATGCGTTACTGTTCAGACCATTGTAAAAACTGACGAAATTTTAAAAAATATATTTGTGGATAAACTCACAGCCAGGACACAGGGGGCACTGTAGAAAGAAACTCACCCCGACAAGGGAAGTCTATCTTCCGGCACCCGAAGAAGTACTCCATGATCCTGATTTTAAGAAAACATCAAAAACCATTACAAAGCAGAAAATCGACATCAG
>JALERL010000079.1 GCA_022764465.1 Lachnospiraceae bacterium
GCATTTCCTTCGAACTTATAATAGATCTTATGCTCTAAGCTTGCCCAGAAATCCATTGCGATCGTACGGATCTGTATCTCTACCTTCGTATCTACCACACGGTCTGATAAAAAGATCGGAACGGTTACTAACATATGATAACTCTTATATCCGCTTTCCTTCGGATGCTTGATATAATCCTTGACCGATACGACGGTCAGATCATTCTGTCTTCCGATCATCTCTGCTAAACGATAGATGTCGGAGGTAAAAGAACATACGATCCTGATACCTGCCATATCATTGACATAGTTTACCATGTTATCAATAGTACTCTCATAGCCATACCGTTTGAGCTTCTTTACGATGCTCTCCGGTGACTTGATTCTTCTTTTTATGTATTCGATCGGATTGTACTGATGTACGTGCTGGAACTCGTCGTTTAGAATCTCTAACTTCGTTCCAACCTCCTTTAAGGCTGAATTGTACAGAAAAATCACTGTCTTCCAGCCGTCAATTCCTTCATTTATCTCACTATTTATGTCCATATTATTCCTCTTTCCGTGCATGTTTTCTGCACATATCGAGTTTGTGCCAAGTTCACGCAGGCACAAATCTCTCGTGTGAAAATCTTATTTTCACACTGTCCTCATTTCCATGCATGCTCTCTGCACCATGGCAAAACAAAAAGTATGGTACCCCATGTATATCTTTAGTATACCACACTTTTGTTTATTTTGTTGCATATAGAATGTTTTTTTATATATTTTTAAGAATTATGCACAAACCATTTGTTCTGTATTATAGGTCCAGCTTCAGGTCATTTTCACGGATGGCACCGATCTTACGGAACACCAGTCCGATCGCCCAGGTTAAAACACCCGGCAGTATAAAGCAGATCAGGATCAGTCCGATCCAGTCAAAGGCTGTCACTGCCTGCTTCGTTCCGTCTGCAATATCCGAAAGCCAGCCGGTATAGACACCGATCTGTCCGACTAATCCACAGGTTCCCATTCCGGCTGCAACTGCTGCACCATCCATCTTAAGCCGGAATACACAGGTTGCGATCGGCCCTGTGATCGCAGATGTGAGGATTGCCGGAAGCCAGATCACCGGACGCTTTACGATATTTCCCATCTGTAACATTGACGTTCCGATACCCTGTGCGAACAGACCGCCCCATTTATTCTCACGGAAGCTTAATACTGCAAAGCCAACCATCTGTGCACAACAGCCGGCAAGTGCCGCACCACCGGCAAGTCCGGTCAGTCCGAGTGCCGCACAGATCGCAGCACTGCTGATCGGCAGTGTCAATGCGATTCCTACCAGTACCGAAACTACGATTCCCATGAAAAATGGTTGTAACTCGGTTGCCCACATGATCGCATTGCCGACTGCACTTGCCACCTTGCCGATCGCCGGAGCCCACCACAGGGCAAGTCCGATACCGACAAATATCGTTACAAACGGAGTTACGATAATATCGATCTTCGTTTCCTTCGAAACGATTTTTCCTGCTTCTGCCGCAAAAATAGCAACGATCAGAACCGCAAGCGGTCCGCCTGCGCCGCCCAATTCATTTGCCGCTGCACCAACTGCCGCCAGCGAAAACAGTACCAGTGACGGACACTGGAGTGCAAAGCCGATCGCGATCGCCATTGCGGGTCCGGTGGCTGCCTTTGCATAAGTTCCGATTGTTACAAGCAGTGCAATCCCTGCCTGCTCACCGATGGTACTGATGATCGTTCCGATCAGCAGGGAAGCAAATAATCCCTGTGCCATTGCGCCAAGCGCATCGATTCCGTAACGTTTTGCAGAGATCTCTACATTTTTCCTTTTTAAAAATGTCTTTAGCTTTTCCATTTCTATGATTCCTCCTGAACACAATACAAGACACATGCATGTTTACACATATCCATACATGTGTCTTGTCAGTCACAGAATAGTCTATCACAGATTTGAAAAATGTCAATTTTTTTATAACAGTTCTTTCAGTATCTGATTTACCATGGCAGGATTTGCCTTACCTTTCATCGCCTTCATGGTCTGTCCGACTAAAAAGCCAATCGCCTTTTCCTTACCATTATGATAGTCATCCACAGACTGTGGATTATCCCGGATCACCTGCTCGATCGTACTGCGGAGTGCGCCTTCGTCGTTTACGGTCTTTAAGCCGTGTTCTTCTACATACTGATCCGGATCGATATCTTCGGCAAAGATTTTTTCAAACACTTCCTTTGCCACATTGCCATTGATCGTTCCCGCATCTGCCAGTTCAATCAACTTTGCAAGATTGCCCGGTGAGAACTTCAGATCTTCCGGCTCTACATTCTGTTCCTTCATCAGACGCATCGTCTCACCCATCAGCCAGTTTGATACCTTTTTCGGCTTCCTGCAAAGTGCTGTTGTTGCCTCAAACAGATCCGCTAACTTCTTATGACCGGTGATAATGTCTGCATCGTATTCCGGCAGATCGTATTCCTTCTGGTAACGTGCCTTCTTCTCATCGCGGAATTCCGGCTGGGCAGCACGGATCTCGTCTAACCATTCGTCACTAATCACAATCGGTACAAGATCCGGCTCCGGGAAGTAGCGGTAATCCTGCGCATCTTCCTTCGAACGCATTGCATAGGAATACTCCTTCGTATCATCCCATCGTCTGGTCTCCTGAACGACCTTTTCTCCGGATTCGATCAGATCAATCTGACGCGCACGCTCGCCCTCGATTGCTCTTGCAATCGCCTTAAAGGAATTTAAGTTCTTCATCTCGGTACGTGTACCGAATTCTGTTGCTCCAACCTCGCGGACAGAGAGGTTTACATCGGCACGCATCGAACCTTCCTGTAACTTACAGTCAGATGCTCCGAGGTACTGGATCAGCATTCTTAATTTTTCCAGATAGGCAATCACCTCGTCGGCGGAACGCATATCCGGTTCTGATACGATCTCAATCAGCGGTACACCGGAACGGTTATAATCGACCAGCGAAACACCTTCCCACTCATCATGAACTAACTTTCCTGCATCCTCTTCCATATGGATCTCATGGATTCCGATCGTCTTTTTTCCTTCCTCTGTCTCAATCTCTACGCTTCCGTTCCTGCAGATCGGCAGGTATAGCTGTGAGATCTGGTAGTTCTGCGGGTTATCCGGATAAAAATAGTTCTTACGGTCAAACTTACAGTTCTGTGTGATCGTGCAGTTGGTTGCAAGACCGACTGCTGCTGCATACTCTACCACCTTCTTATTCAAAACCGGAAGAGAACCCGGCATTCCGGTACAGACCGGACAGGTGTGTGTATTCGGTGCTCCTCCGAATGCAGTGGAACAGGAGCAGAAAATCTTTGTTTTCGTTGCAAGCTCGACATGTACTTCAAGTCCGATCACGGTTTCATACTGTTTACTCATTTTCTTACTCCTTTCTATGCCTCACCCAGTGGGCATTTTTCAAATTCCCTGCTCTGCTCATAGGCATATGCTGCGCGGATGATATTTTTTTCCTTGAAGCAGTCTCCAATGAGCTGTAAGCCGATCGGAAGTCCTGACTGATCCACACCACATGGAACGGTAATACCCGGAAGTCCTGCAAGATTGACCGATATTGTATAGATGTCACCAAGATACATCTTGATCGGATCGCTTAAGGACTTGCCAAGCTCCGGTGCGGTTGTCGGTGCAGCCGGTCCTAAAATCACATCATATTTTTCAAATGCACGGTCAAACGCCTGCTTGATCAGTGCCTTGGTACGCAGTGCCTTCAGATAATAAGCATCGTAATATCCGGAACTTAATACAAAGGAGCCTAACATGATACGACGCTTTACTTCTGCACCAAAGCCCTCGGAACGTGTCTTTTTATACATATTGTGAAGTCCTTCGTACTCTTTGGTACGATACCCATACTTCACACCATCAAAACGTGCCAGATTCGAGCTTGCCTCGGCAGATGCAATGACATAATATGCCGGGATTGCATATTCTACCAGACTCAGGTCGAACTCTTCTACGATCGCGCCCTTTTCCTCTAACTTCTTTGCTGCTGCAAGGATCGCATTTTTTACTTCTTCATCTAAGCCTTCACCCAGATAATCTCTTGGGATACCGATCTTCATGCCGGCAACATCATCCACAAGTGCTTCAGTAAAGTTCGTATCCTCACGCTTTACGGAAGTGGAATCCTTCTTATCATAGGAAGAGATCACCTCTAGGATCGTTGCACAGTCCGTTACATCCTTTGCAAGCGGTCCGATCTGATCTAAGGATGATCCGTATGCGATCAGTCCATATCGTGAAACGGTTCCGTAGGTTGGCTTCATTCCGACTACACCACAATAGGAAGCCGGCTGACGGATCGATCCACCGGTATCCGAACCTAATGCGAAAAAGCATTCCGATGCTGCAACCGATGCTGCTGCTCCACCGGAAGAACCTCCCGGTACATGTGCCGTATTCCATGGATTCTTCGTTGCACCATAGGCAGATGTCTCTGTGGTAGATCCCATGGCAAATTCATCCATGTTCGTCTTACCGATCAAAACAGCTCCTGCCTTTTCTAAGTTCTTCACTGCTTCGGAAGAAAAAGTCGGTACAAAGTTCTCTAAGATCTTCGAAGAACAGGTCGTCTTTATCCCTTCCGTACACATATTATCCTTGATGGAAACCGGAACACCGGCAAGCGGTCCGGTCAGTTCTCCTGCTTCTATCTTTTTCTGTGCCTCTCTTGCGCGCTCTAACGCTGCTTCTTTATCAAAGGTCACGTAACAGTTTAACTCTTTTTCGGTCTTTTCGATCTGGGCGATCACTGCTTCCATCGCCTCTACCGCTGTCGTCTCTCCTGCACGGATTGCCTTTGCGAGTCCTACAGCCGTCATATCCAGTATACTCATCCCTTAGCCTCTTTTCATCGTCTCTATCTTCATTGTTCTATGCTTCTACCGTAACCGGAACGACAAATGCATTGTCTCTGCTCTCCGGTGCATTGGCAAGTGTGGCACTGCTGCCATCGCCATTTTCGACCACGTCTTCCCGGAATACATTCTGTACCGGGAACACATGTGACATCGGCTCTACCCCTGTTGTATCTAATTCATTTAACTTATCGATATAATCGAGCATGCTTTCCATATCCTTTTTAGCATTCTCTTTTTCTTCATCCGAAAGCTCTAACTTTGCAAGGATTCCGACATATTCGATTGTCTCATCACTGATCGTGTTTGCCATACCGCTAACCATTCCTTTCTTCTCTATCTGCTAGGCACGGATCTTAATATGTGTCTCACGAAGCTGCTGTTCGGTAACTTCGTTTGGTGCGCCGCACATCAGATCCTCTGCATTTCCGTTCATCGGATATGCGATGACCTCACGGATGTTCTCCTCATTGCGGAGCAGCATGATCATACGGTCAACGCCCGGTGCCATTCCTGCGTGTGGTGGTGCTCCGAACTGGAATGCATTGTATAAGGCTCCGAACTTCGCCTTTAAAACTTCCTCATCATAGCCTGCGATCTCAAATGCTTTTACCATGATCTGCATATCGTGGTTACGGACTGCACCGGAGGAAAGCTCTACACCGTTACATACAATATCATACTGATAAGCTAAGATATCTAACGGATCCATCGTATTTAAGGCTTCTAAGCCACCCTGTGGCATAGAAAACGGATTGTGTGTAAATCCGATCTTCTTCGTCTCCGGATCTTTTTCAAACATCGGGAAATCATTGACATAGCAGAAACGGTATGCATTTTTCTCGATCAGGTCTAACTTCTCGCCTAATTCTGTACGGATCATGCCTGCATAATATGCGGCACGCTCTTCCTTATCTGCCATGAAAAAGATCGTATCTCCGACTTCTAATCCGGTCAGTTCTTTAAACTCTGCCTTTAATTCATCCGGGATAAACTTGTCGATCGGTCCCTTGTTTGTGCCATCTTCTAAGACTTCTAAGTATCCGAGTCCACCCATACCGATTCCGGTTGCGAACTTCAACAGCTTTTCGTGGAAGCCCTTAGACATCTCTGCATGAACCTTGATCGCGCGGACGGTTTTTCCGATAAACGGCTTAAACGTACATTTCTGGAAAAAGTCTGTTACGTCCATGATACGAAGTGGGTTACGCAGATCCGGCTTATCCGTACCGAACTCTAACATTGCCTGCTTGTAGCTGATAATCGGATATGGTGCCTTTGTCACCTCATAACCTTTTGGGGCAAACTTTTCAAAGGTTGCGGAAAGCACTTCCTCACCTACTGCAAAAACATCTTCCTGTGTTGCAAAACTCATCTCAAAATCTAACTGATAGAACTCTCCCGGAGAACGGTCTGCACGGGCGTCCTCATCACGGAAGCAAGGTGCGATCTGGAAATACTTATCAAAACCGGATACCATTAAAAGCTGCTTATACTGCTGTGGTGCCTGTGGCAGTGCGTAAAACTTTCCTTTGAACTTTCTCGATGGAACGATGTAATCTCTTGCACCTTCCGGGGAGGATGCACAAAGGATCGGTGTCTGTACTTCTAAGAATCCCATCTCTGTCATCTTCTGTCTGAGGTAAGAGATCACCTTCGAACGGAATACGATATTATCCTTTACCTTCTGATTTCTCAGATCCAGATAACGATATTTCAAACGGACATCCTCACGTACTTCCTTACTGGTCTGGATCTCGAACGGAAGTGTCGTATAGACCTCTCCTAAGATCTGGATCTCATGTGCCTCTAACTCGATCGTTCCGGTCGGGATCTTTGGATTGTAGGTATCTTCGCTTCTCTTTTCGATCAGACCCTTGATCGATAATGCCTGCTCCTTTTTGATTCCCTTTAACAGGCTGCCATCCCGGATAACGATCTGCATTACCGCATACATATCACGCAGATCGATGAAGGATACTCCACCATGATCACGGATATTTTCTACCCATCCGGCTACACGGATCTCTTTGTCAATATCTGCTTCGGTTACCTGATTCAGTGTCACATCTCTGTAAATGTTGCTCATACTCTTCTACCTTTCTTCTCTGACTGATTCCGGGACGGACAACAAAAAGCCCCGGAATACTTGACGTATTCCGGGGCGAATATACATATTATCCGCGGTACCACCCGTTTTGAAAGATATCTGTCTGATACGGATTCTCTTTCCTCTCTTGATGCGTAACGTGCACTTACGTACTGCCCTACTCCGTTCGAACAGTCTGCTCCAGAGTGTTCCCTTTCTCTCCTCTTTCAAGCAGCGCTCTCAGTCGGTGACGCCGCATTCCTGTCGATGTCTGAAGATCAGAGTCTCTTTCCCTGCATTTCTCTTGTGATAAGTTATAGCATATCATTTTTTATTTTGCAATATTTTTTCGCGAATAAATCTGCTAATTTTTGTCAGATAATCCTTTTGCTTACCAATGCCACACACTTTCTAATCCTTTTTAATTACAAGGCATGGTACTTTTGAATTGCTGTCCGATCTATTCTATTTCATCTGTGCAAGACGCTCTTCTACCTGAGCCATCATCTGCTCATATTTTGCAAGCTTATCCTTCTCTTCCTGAATCTTTGCTTCCGGTGCCTTACTGATGAACTTCTCATTGCTTAACATTCCGTGGGAACGTGCCAGCTCCTTGGTCAGTCTCTCTTTCTCCTTTAACAGACGCTCTTTTTCTTTTTCCATATCCACCAGATCTTCTAATGGCATGTATACAACTGCACCAGGAATCACTACCGATACTGCATCGTCTGCGATTCCGCTCTTATCGGACTGGATCTCGACTGCATTCGCACTGATCAGGTTCATATAGGACTTCTGAAGTACCGTAAATGTATCACGGATCTTCGCATCTTCCGATACGATAAATACCTTTGCCTTTCTTGATGGTGGAACATCCATATCGGTACGAAGGTTACGGATACCTCTTACTAACTCCTTCACCTTCTCTAACATCTCTTCTTCTGCCGCAAAGTTCCACTCGTCCTGATATACCGGCCAGTCTGCGAGCATGATCGTCTCTTCTTCCGGATTCAGGGTACAGTAGATCTCTTCGGTGATAAACGGCATATATGGATGTAACAGCTTCAGTGCCTGTCCCAATACGGTCTTTAATGTCCAAAATGCTGCATTCGCTGCCTTTGGATTTTCTTCCTTCTTATAGGTACGGATCTTTGCGATCTCAATATACCAGTCACAGAATTCATCCCAGATAAAGTCATAGACCTTCTGTACCGCGATTCCAAGTTCGAACTTATCCATATTCTCGGTGACATCTTTGGTCAGTGTATTCACTGCCGATAAGATCCACTTATCTTCCGGTGCAAGCTCGTCTGTTCCCGGCTTTGTGATCTCCATACCCTCTAAGTTCATCATAATGAAACGGGATGCGTTCCATACCTTATTCGCAAAGTTTCTCGATGCCTCGACACGCTCCCAGTAGAAACGCATATCATTTCCCGGTGCATTACCTGTGATCAGTGTCAGACGCAGTGCATCTGCACCATACTTATCGATTACCTCTAACGGATCGATGCCGTTTCCGAGTGACTTACTCATCTTACGTCCCTGTGAATCACGAACGAGTCCATGGAATAATACCGTGTGGAATGGAGCCTTGCCCATCTGCTCATAACCGGAGAAGATCATTCGGATTACCCAGAAGAAGATAATATCATATCCGGTTACCAATACATCGTTTGGATAGAAGTAATCCAGATCTTCGCATTTTTCCGGCCAGCCGAGTGTTGAGAATGGCCATAATGCAGAGGAGAACCAGGTATCTAAGGTATCCGGATCCTGATTCATATGGGTACAGCCACACTTCGGACATTTTGCCGGCGCTTCCTTGGCAACCACCATCTCTCCACAGTCTTCGCAGTAATATGCAGGGATTCTGTGTCCCCACCAGAGCTGTCTGGAAATACACCAGTCACGGATATTGTCTGTCCAGTTAAAGTAGGTCTTTTCCATACGCTTTGGAAGCAACTGGATGTCTCCGTTTTTCACACCTTCTACTGCCGGCTTGATCAGTTCATCCATCTTAACGAACCACTGCTGTTTTACCATCGGCTCTACTGTGGTACCGCAACGGTCATGTGTTCCGACATTGTGGGAATGCGGTACGACTTTTACAAGAAGTCCTGCTGCATCCAGATCTGCCACCAACTGCTTTCTGCACTCGTAACGATCCATGCCTGCATATTTTCCGGTATTCTTACACATGGTTGCATCATCGTTGATGACAACGATCTCTTCTAAGTTGTGACGTTTTCCAACCTCAAAGTCATTCGGGTCATGTGCCGGTGTAATCTTTACACATCCGGTTCCAAACTCTTTATCTACGTAAGCATCTGCGATAACCGGGATCTCACGATCGGTCATCGGAAGCTTTAACATCTTACCGATGATATCCTGATAACGCTCATCATCCGGATTGACAGCAACTGCGGTATCTCCGAAAAGTGTCTCCGGTCTTGTCGTTGCGATCTCAACAAATCTGCCTTCTTCGCCAACAACCGGATAATTGATATGCCAGAAGAATCCGTCCTGTTCTTCATGCTCTACCTCTGCATCGGAAATGGATGTCTTACATACCGGACACCAGTTGACAATTCTTGAACCTTTATAGATGTATCCTTTTTCATATAACTTAATGAATACTTCCAGAACTGCATCGGAGCATCCCTTATCCATCGTAAAACGTTCTCTGCTCCAGTCTGCGGAAGATCCCATCTTCTTTAACTGCTTGATGATACGTCCGCCGTACTCTTCCTTCCAGTCCCAGCACTTCTCTAAGAAGCCTTCTCTTCCAAGGTCATTCTTATCAATGCCCTGTTTTTTCAAGGATTCAATTACCTTTACTTCTGTTGCGATCGCTGCGTGGTCCGTTCCCGGCTGCCATAATGCATTGTAGCCCTGCATTCTCTTATAACGGATCAGGATATCCTGCATCGTATTGTCTAATGCATGTCCCATATGAAGCTGTCCGGTGATATTTGGCGGTGGCATTACGATCGTAAATGGCTTCTTGCTGCGGTCTGCCTGTGCATGGAAGTAACCGTTGTCCTCCCATTTCTTGTACAACCGATCCTCTATACCCTTCGGATCATAGGTCTTTGCTAATTCTTTGCTCATGGTGTTCTCCTTTATAATTCTCTGTTTCTATTTTTATCATATTGCATAAGATTTTTTCTTTGCTCCGAATTACGAATCTAACATTTTCTAAATGTTCTGCCAACTCATATTTAATTCCCGCAACCGCAAAAAATTCGACCTCCATGTCTCAGTTTTTTGCTTGCAGCAGCATCCATGCTGCTGCATTGCTAAGTATCTTACAGAACATTAAGAAAATCTAAGATTCTCCATAAGTCGCAAATTCAAAAACTTTATGCAATATGACAAATATACGAAAATATAAGCTATTGAAAAGCCATCTTCCTAAGAAAGTAATATAGTTCACGCCTCAATCACATATCATATTCAGATGATACCCTGTAAGTTATTCTGTGCGTTCACTGTCTAAAAATAAAATGTGTTTACTTGCTTTTACTGTATAGGAATTCCTATACAGTAAAAAAGCCCTTCCTAACTCCGATGAAAATCAGAATTAAGAAGGGCGACATATCGCGGTACCACCTTCCTTATACAGCAGATGTTCTATGCTGTATATCTCAGATCCTGTAACGTGGATAATACGGAAAAACTTCTGTCCTGCGGATTGCTCCCGCAAATACTTTCTAGGCTTTTCAGTTCAAAAGCTACCTTCCACATACCGTATCCGGACCATCTTGCAGCCGGTGAATCGTCCTCTCTTAGGATCGTATATGTGTACTCCTCTTTCTCACTACTTTTCTGCTATGATTCTTCTCTATCTTAAGTTCCAAATATGGTTTTGTCAATCTTTTTTTCCTATACCGCTAAAATATCCGACGTAGTCTACATGATAGCGTCCCCTCGGAAACAGATAATGGTAAAGATCGATAAAATAGTCATCTGTCATGCTCGCCAAATAATCCACAACGATGTCATCCGGTTTCTGCGTGGCATAATCCGTGACCGCATAATACTTCGTCTGTTCCCTGATGTAATCAATATGGTGCTTGTATACCACCGAATCCCGGTTACCTTCTAAAATATCCGTTAACAGCTTCTCATAGACAACTTCAAACATCGGACGGATCTGTTTTTCAAAGACTTCCCGGATCTTTGGATTGTCATAGATCATCCGGTAGTTTTCTTCCTTTCCAATGGAAAATGCCTGAAAATATTCCTCATCCATGCCGATGTAATTCTTTCCATAGCTGTTTTCTAAGATATTGACGATCATATTATTGATGATCTCGGCATTGGTATTACCGATTTTTCCATCCATATACACGGGCTTTTCTGAGAAAATCTTCAGCTTCTCCGCATCCTGTCTGTCTTTTCCAAGATATGCGATAATATCGGATATCCGCATTACGCATGCCTCTAACGTAGCTGGGATCAACTTTTCGTTTTCCTTCCGGTCGAGATAACAGCGTTCTACCCGCTGATCAAAGACATCGAAATCTGCATATGCCTTCGGCTGATATTCCTTTAACTCCGTTTCACCATTATGGCAGATGATACCATCGAGTGTTTCTAAGCTTAAGTTCAACGGAAAGATCACATCAAGAACCCTTGCACTCTGGATATTATGCGCAAAATACCTGCCCGTCCTGCCATGATAGAGGTCATTTAAGATTGCTTCTCCGGCATGTCCAAACGGTGTATGCCCAATATCATGACCCAGAGAAATGGCCTCGATCAGATCAAGGTTCAGTCCAAGCACCCGTCCGATATTCCGCGCGATCCGTGAAACAAGCTGTACATGCTGGGATCTTCTTGAAATATCATCATTCTTATAAAAAGAAAATACCTGTGTCTTATCCGCATACCGGTTATAAAAAGGGATATGCATGATCTTTTCCGTATCACGCACAAACGCCGGACGCCAGAGATTCGCCTTATCATGGGATGGCCGTCTGCGTACTACATTTTCATCCCGGAAAGCATATGGATTTTCCCAGTGATGTGCCCGGTCTTCTTTTATCCTTTCCTGAAGTTCTTTGGACAGATTCTGATAGTTTGGCATAATACCCCCCCTTTTCCGCAACCCAAACAGCTCTATACACTTAAAATTCATACGCGATCACTGCACAGTTTTTCACACCGTAAGCTGCATATTCCTCATTTGTCATTTCATAAAAATAGGAATGTACCACACGTGCGATTCCATTGTGTGCAACCAGTATGTACGTCTTATCGGATGCAGTCACTTCATCTAACAGATTATAGATACGCTGTGCCAGATGAAGCATCGACTCCCCACCATCATATCTTATGACAAACTGCTTCTTCGCCTCGGAAAACTCTGCTCCATCCCTTGGTGTCGACTCATATCTGCCAAAGTTCTGCTCCCGCAGACGTTCCTCTTCTCTTGCCGGAATCCCGGTAATCTCAGAAATATGAAGTGCAGTATCTCTTGCCCGCACAAGCGGGGAATACAGGATCTCATCTGCCTGTATCCCTGCTTCTAAGATCTTTTTTCCGGTCTCCACCGCCTGTTCATGTCCAAGATCCGTCAGTGCAATATCGGTTGCACCACATATTTTATTTTCTACATTCCAAATCGTCTGTCCATGACGGACAAAGTATACTTTTCCCATGTTACTCCTTATTTCTGCGCACAATAAGTGCGCATATCACTCGTGTGTGAAAATCTATTTTCACACTAACCTCATTTCCGTATCACTCATGCATTCATATATTCCGGTTCTGTGACTGCCTTTTACATCAGAAAACTAATCCAGAATGCATTCCATTCACCTGCACCCATGGTCACAAAGTATTTTAACCAGATGCGCCACTGTATCATTGCTTCCTCTGTGTCATGTTCCCGGATCACCTCTAACAAACGATCCATCCGAACCAGATAATCCGGATCCTTCACATATTCTTTTTCTTTATAATAGCCTGCCAGCCGGTCGATGGCATCACATGCCATGTCCTCCGTAAATGCTTCCTGTAAAAACACTTTCCGGTACTCCGGCACGGACATGTGATAGTCAACGCATGCCTGATACCAGGTGTGGCGGGAGGTGGTTGTCTGCTGCTTCATCGTGATTCCTGCCTTCATTTTTATGATTCCTTTATCAAAGGCTTTTTCATCCTCTTGTAAATAGATGATACCTATATATTACCTGAATCATAGGAAAAAGCAAGGTACTGCAAAATTTTACAGTACCCTGCTTTCACAGGATCTACCACTGTATCTAATCTATATCCTTTACCAGTCTTCCTCGAACTCATCCATTGCATCATCTACACCATCTGCATAGTCGCTGTCTCTGTTGTATCTGTCGTCATCATAATCTCCATCCATATAGATGTCGTCATATCCATCATCATAAGAATCGTATGTACTCTTTTTCGTGGTAGTAGTGCTTTTCTTCGTACCACTACTGTAGGATGAGCTATTGGTTGCATTTGATTTCTTTCTATAACTGCTGTTTGAACCATAACTGCTTGTACTGCTCTTAGAAGTACCGCCTGATGATTGATTGCTATAGGATGAGCTGCTATGCGATGAACTACTACCGGTATATGGTTTATGCAGATAACAATAGCTGCTTCCACTTGCCTGCTTGTTATCACATCCCGGCTTAGCGCATTTAGGTTCGCTTGCCTCTCCAACTAATCCAATCACATATAAGATTCCGATTATCACAGCAAATACTGCTAGTCCCGGCCAAAATGAACTCTTTTTCATATAAATCATCCTCCTTTGCAAACATCTTAGTTGAAATTATAATCGTCTGGGTCTAACCTAGCTTTTTCCAATCTCTCATTACTATACCTCTTGTAATATTCAAGGTTATCTCTTATCTGATTATCTGATTCTCCTTGAATGAAAAACTAAAACTCAACTGAAATATCGTCTGATTACATAAAATCGATTTTTGCCCCCAATTTCGACTTATATTATTGTGCCTTCTTTCTGAAAAGGTGCTATAATTAGCATATTCCAGACAGCGGGTATATCAAAAATTGCATAGCAAACAGACGGCTGGCTAATTCTTATGCAAAAGTAAACGCGACCCGTCTAATAACACCTATTGACAAATCGATTACTACCTGCATTTAAGTCTTTTAGTTACTTTTCAAAAAATAAGTCTGGCATCAAATGCACTTCATCTGGCGGGATGAGGTGCATTTTTAACAGTCTCATTAGCTCGTGGAAATCTTCATCATCTTCCCCGACTAATTCATATGGACTTTTATTTCCAAGTCCTGGACGCTTAATGCTGTTGATGTGATTCATAAGTAAAGTGATATCGTCCTGATTATAAGGATTTAGGCTTTTCTTTTTCGGAATCGCATACCGAATGAATTCATGATTCTTTTCTATACATCCTTTTTGCCATGAAGCCATTGGATCACAATAAAACAGGCTTGTTCGATAAACTAAGAAACCATCATCATCTGGTGTAAGTTCTAACTCATCCACCTTCTTAAATTCACTGCCATTGTCGGTCAATATAATTGGAAATAATCTCCGAAATACTTCTATTCCTAGCCCTGCTTCAAGATAGTCAAACACCCTTTTTACAGATTCTGCTTTCCCATCCGGCATAAGAAAAAGCAGCATTACATTGTTCTGCCTAAATATCATGGTAAGAAGTCTTTTTCCTTGTTCTCTCACACCTTTTACAGTATCCATTTCTACCACTTCATCTTCCGTATGCTTTACTTTCATCGCATACTCAAAATCGGTGTAAGTCCTGCCTTGGCGAAACTCCATATTTCCAAACCCGAGAGATGGTTCATGACCTTTTCCTCGTTTCTTATACCCGGTTTTTCTACGCAAGTCTATGTTTTTCACTGTCAATTCACCATCATCGATGTAGTTATAGAGAGTTCGCAAACATACCGGCATTTCATTTTCATGCTCAGCATATATGTGTGTAAGAGGCTGCCCCTTTTTAACCAGTCTGGTAATCAATTCATCCATTTCAGATTTCTTTTCATCCGAAATACGAATCCCTTGTCTGCATTCACTCCGTCTTCGTGTGACAGCCGCATCAGCATACTTTGCGCTATAAATATATTTGTCTTTTGAGCAAAGCTTTTTCTCTGAGCAGTTATTGCACACATATGGAGGCTTTTCGAATTTATGGCATGCCCTGGATACATATTTCTCACAGTATTTCTGGCAGTCCACACTTCGACATCTACAACAGTTCTCTTCGCAGGACTCATCTCCACAAACGTGATGTTGTACATGCTGTCTTACAAATCTGCAGTCTTTCTTCAGGAAATAATTGCCTGGAATAAATGTACGATTTTCTTTAATCTCATGTGCAATCGTTGATGGATGTCGATGGAGTAGTTTTCCAATCTTTTTGAATGAATCTTTATTGCTGATTCCGGTTTCTATCGCAATCCTGTCAGACAGATCCATCTGTCCTTCTTTTTTGTAATAAGCCATATCT
>JALERL010000097.1 GCA_022764465.1 Lachnospiraceae bacterium
CTTCCGGTCTGACAATTCTGTTTCATCCATCCTGACAAAACGGATATATTGTTCCAGTAATTCTTTTGCTTCTTCTTTTCTTCCCTGCTGTAAGCTGTGCTTGAACGTATCCGCAAGTGATCTGCCCTCCACATAAGCAAGGGATAATCCCCTGCTGTCACGGCTACATACATTCACAAGCAGACCGCTGTTACGATACCGTTCACTCAGTTTCTTATAACAGTCTTCTATATGCTGTAAATGCGAATTGCCGGCAGATGAAATTGCCGTCTTTTCCACATATCGTTTTCCATTGTTATCGGCAAGAATATCGGTACGGACTGCAAATTCCGGGCTTCGTTCATCGGAATATTTTACAAAGATCGCCTCGCGTTCTTTCCTTCTGCATTCCCTGCCTCCTGCAAGGATCAGGTAGGAGTTTGCATATGCACCATACATATCTTCTTTTAAGATCTGATCAAATGCACCTGTCTCATCAAAATACTCATAACGCATTTCACCAAAATTTCTCCGATTATGATGTAGCTCCCCCGGTGAAGGAAGAAATGCATCGGAATGAATCATCATCGGGAACAGATGATCCGGATACGGATAATAAATCCGGGTATCCGTGTACCCGCTTTCTGCTAGCAGCTTTTCTAAATGTTTTCTGCTGCATGCAGCCGGATCGCGGCGTGCGCCTGCCCAGTACTTCTCCCCGAAGAGGTTCGCTGCTGCAAGCACGAGGGTACCGGACGGCTTCAGATAAGAATGAAGCTCTGCGATTTTTTCCAAATCTTCTCCGGTTACAATGATCCAGTCAAAGGCTTCCCGATCTGTATCCGTAAGCACATCCACGCTTCCCATCCGGTAGCTGAGATTTTTCCTGTTCCTGTTACGTACCCGGTTGATCTCACACATCTGTGCGTCAGTTTCTATACAGACAACTTCTGCTGCAAGATCTGCCAGCGTGCCGCTGTATGCGCCACATTCCGCATTTACTTCCAATACCCGGTCTGTTTCCTTAATCGGCAGCCATGATAGCAGATTGGAACGTACCGGAGAGAGATGATACATCACCTCATAATCCTTACGTTCCACAATTACATTCTGATATTCAGTTTCCGGTGTGTTCTGTACTATTTCAAGAATACTCTGTAAACCTTCTGACGAAGTATTCATCTGCATACACTCCTTATACGAATCGTCCTGTCTATTCCTAACCCTCGACCTTATCGATCGTCGTCTCGGAATTCATATCATAAAATCCAACGGTATCCTTATCGGAGATCACCGTCACACTAATCACGTCATACAGTCTGTGATAAACCGTAAAATCGCCTCCGGCATATCCGGTACAGCTGATGGAAAGCAGATATTCGCCTCCCTGTAAATACATATCCTGTTCAAAGGTTGCGACATAGGTCTCCCCCGGTGACGCTGTTCCGATATCCACCTTCTCGATCATCGTATTGCTTCCGGTGATCGCTGTACCCTTGATATTTTTAAAAGTAAACGTAAAGATCGGATTCTGTACCGTTTCGTTAAAATGTACCTTTGACTTGATCTGGAACCGCGTTCCTTTGATGATTGAGCTTGTACAGTTTCCTTCCTCATCAATGACCGCAAAGTCAATGATATTGGCAGCTCCGTTTCCATACTCATCCAATGCCGGATTGATCGTATAGTTCGACTTCCAGAGCGTGTTCTGCTGATCGGATGCTTCTACTCCCACTGTCTTAATCTTACCGCCATCTGCCTGTCCGACTAAAAGCTTCTTATACAGGCTGATCATTTCCTTCGGTGATCCTTCTGCTAACTTATCGCCCTTATTCAGCAGAACAACGCGGTCGCAATACTTGCTGATGCTGCTTAAGTCATGGCTGACGAACAGGATCGTCTTGCCCATCTTCTTAAACTCTTCAAACTTCTTATAACATTTTGCCTGAAAAAAGACATCTCCAACCGACAATGCCTCATCGACAATTAAGATCTCCGGGTCGATGTTGATCGCCACCGCAAATGCAAGACGGACAAACATACCGGAAGAATACGTCTTACATGGCTGGTGTACAAAGTCTCCGATGTCTGCGAAGTCTAAGATGTCCTGCATTCTCGCATCGACTTCTTCCTTCGTAAAGCCACTCATCGTTCCATTCAGATAAATGTTCTCGATGCCGGTGTATTCCATATTAAATCCTGCGCCTAACTCCAGCAGTGCCGAAATACGGCCATCTACCGTGACCTCACCCTCCGTCGGATTCAGAACGCCGGTGATGATCTTAAGGATCGTCGACTTACCGGAACCATTTGTTCCGATAATTCCGATCGACTCACCCTTTTTTACATCAAAGCTTACGTTGTTTAATGCGTAATGCTCTTTATATCTTTTTTTCTTTGAAAAACCAAGTGCATCCCGGATACGGTCTGTCGGCTTGTCATACAGACGGTATACCTTGCTGACCCGGTCCACTTTAATTGCAATATTTTCCATATCTGTTTCCTATCCTATAAAACATCTGCAAAATGGATACGCAGCTTCTTGAAGATGGTCGTTCCAAGAAACAGCACCACGATCGTAAAGATCCAGAAATAAGCGGTCAGTCCCGGATATTCCCAGAAATATACCTTATTGATCAGGGCATCCCGATATCCATTGACGATATAATACATCGGATTCAGCTTTAAGATCGTCATCACGATCGACGGGATCCGCTGTGCCATCTCCGGTGAATCAATGTTCCACATGATCGGTGTCGCCCAGACACCAACCTGTAATGCAATGTTTACGATCTGTGACATATCGCGGAAAAATACTACGATCGCACTGGTCGCATAGGTGATTCCTGCCACAAGCAGGATCATGCAGACTGCATAATAGATGATCTGAAGCATATACAGATCCGGATAGTAACCATACACGCAGCAGATCAAAATAGCAACACCCATAAAAAACAGATGTACGAACAAGGCAGAAATAATCTTGACCACCGGAAGTATATTGATCTTGAATACCACTTTTTTTACCAGATAATTATATTCTAACAGTGTATTCGTTGCCCCGATCATGGCATCCTGAAAAAAGAACCATGGGACAAGACCTGCCATCAGCCAGATAATAAACGGTGCAGCAATTCCAGCACGGGTAAGCTGGCTTGCAGCTCCTAATGCCTTTTCAAATACAAACCAGTAGACAAGAACCGTAACGACCGGCTGGATAAACGCCCAGATCGTACCAAGATAGGAACCTGCAAACTTGGTCTTAAAATCATTTTTCGCAAGCTTCCAGATCATCTTCCGTTCCCGGAACATCTCTACCGGATTAATCCTGCTGTTGATTTCTGTAGTCATACGTTTTCCTCAATCATCCTTACTTACGGCAGTTATTCTTATCTTCTGCATAAGCCTTGATTCCATGCCATACCTTATCCTTATCGGATAAGATCAGATCCTTCTCTGTCATTCCTTCCGGCATTGGCCATTCTACACCGATATCCGGGTCATTCCAGAGTAATCCACCCTCATCATTCGGATGATAGAAGTCTGTTACCTTGTAGCAGAACTCTGCGTAATCGGAAAGTACAATAAATCCATGTGCAAAATCCTTCGGTATAAAGAACTGCTTCTTATTCTCTGCGGATAAAGTAACACCAAACCACTTACCAAAGGTCTTAGAACCCTCTCTTAAGTCAACTGCTACGTCAAATACTTCTCCGTTTACCACACGTACTAACTTGTCCTGTGGATAGTTCAACTGAAAATGAAGTCCACGCAGTACACCCTTTTTGGATGCAGACTGGTTGTCCTGTACGAATACGGCATCAATGCCAGC
>JALERL010000106.1 GCA_022764465.1 Lachnospiraceae bacterium
CTCTGCGGCCTGCACTACCTGCGCGCCTGATATACCGCTTCCTGTCATTGCTGCCGGCGCACTTACCATTGCAAGTGCCGATAGAAACATACCGGTTAAAATTCTTCTTATTTTCATCAAATCTCTTCCCTCTTATGTAAAAAATGCGTTTGTAATAATTATACCATCTTCCATACAAAATAGCACGCTCAAAACGCTTCTGTTTACGCAAAAAAAGAGTGCCGGATGATCAGCACTCTCAAAGTACGGGCAACAGGACTTGAACCTGCACGGTCTCCCACTAGAACCTAAATCTAGCGCGTCTGCCAATTCCGCCACGCCCGCATATACCATGCAGATGATATTCCGTACACGCTGTGAACGGAATATCACCACAATCAGCACAGCTAAAATAATATAATAAGTCACATAACTATGTCAAGCATTTTTCTGCATATAGTAAGACTGTCCGGCAATCCCTTCTGACAGATAATCCGCGATCTTCACTGCCTGCTGCTCTAAGGCATCGAAGGTTGCAATGTCATCTGCATATTCGCCTGCCAGCCGCGCAACAACACCTCGCTTGGTCAGCATCAGATACTCTCCAAGAACTTCTTCTAATTCCTTGCTGTCATAATTCACATTCAGGTTGCTCAACATCGCTGCTATTGTCTTTACCTGCTCTTCTAACTGCGTTTCTAATTCGTCGGTCTGCTCGGTCTTACCTTCTTTTACAAGCAGCACCAATTCTGAAAGACGATCGGTAAAGGTCATAAGCTCCTGCTGCAGCCCGGCAGTCATGTCTGCCGGATAGAATCTGCCGAAGATGTCTGCCATCGCAGCCGGTATCTGCTCTAATCTGCTTCGGATCTCGCCCTGATTGCCGGCATCCTCTGTCACCGCATCCACATACATCCTCGTCCAATACGCTAGCTGCGTCCATGCCATCCGGAAGTCCTGATTCAGCTCCATCTCGTCCGCGAGGCGTTTCGGCGGTTCATTTGTCTCCTCCACACATACCTCGATCGTACTGCCGATCTGAAGATTATATGGATTGATCCCCGGATTCCGCATCAGAATATCCGGTACATTGGTACGATGCATCTTTGCGATCCGGTAGATGGTATCTCCCGGCTTTACCGTGTGTGTAATGGTTCTTGCACAATACATATTCCTGTATCCCTGCACATTTTATTTTATTATATGCAGCCTGCACCCATCTGACACAGTGGTTATTTTAAGATATACTCCATCTGCGTTTCCTTCGGCTTTAATCCCATCTTCTCGTAGAACTTTCTTGCATTGTCGTTGCCTTCCCAGACATTGAGTGTCACCTCGTAGCAGCCAAGACGCACCGCCTCACTTTTTACATATTCAAAAAGCTGCTGTCCGACATGCATCCCGCGCGTACCCGCATCTACACACAGATCATCGATAAACATGGACAAAAACGGCACCATATTGTTCGAAAACGGCTGTTCCTTCAATGCACAGAATGCATAGCCAATGACATGATCCTTCTCGTCTACCGCAACATAGACCGGCTTTTTGTCATCGGCAAACATCTCCACTAATTCTTCCCTTGTATACTTAGTTGTTCCCGGCACAAAGATGTCCGGACGGATTCCTGCATGTAACTCTAAGACCTGTGAAAGCAGGTCTGTTACCTTTTCAATATCCTTTTCTTTTGCTCTTCTGATCGTCATATTCGTCCTCGTTTCTGCGCACAATAAGTGCGCATATCATTCGTGTGTGAAAATCTATTTTCACGCTAGCCTTCATTTCTACATGCTACGTACTTAGCATACGCTTATAAAAAGCTGCCAAGCAGCCTGATGTCTTCTTCCGTGGTTGACCAGCTTGTTGCAAACCGTACCACCGTATGCGTATCATCATACGTCTCCCAGAAGCTGAACTCCACATGCTCTGCCAGCTCCTGCATTTTCGCATTCTCTAAGATCAGAAACTGCTGGTTCGTCGGTGATTCCATAAAAAAGGCATACCCTTTCTCTCGAAACAGTTCCTTTAACTTTTCCGCCATCCGGATCGCATGCTCACTGATCTTCCAATACAGATCATTCGAAAAAAGTGTATCAAACTGGATCCCCAGCAATCTGCCTTTTGCAAGCAATGCTCCATGCTGCTTGATCTGTGTCATAAAATGCTTCGGTGCTGCATTTCCCGGAAATACAACCGCCTCTCCGCACAGTGCACCCACCTTTGTTCCTCCGATATAAAAGGCATCACAAAGTCCTGCAATGTCCTGTAATGTAAGATCATTCTGTGCGCTCATCAGTCCATAACCCAGTCTTGCGCCATCTAAATACAGCGGTATCTCATACTGTCTGCACACCTTAGCAATCGCTGTCAGTTCTGCCTTGGAATACAGCGTACCATACTCGGTTGGGAAGGACAGATACACCATGCCCGGATACACCATATGCTCCTGATTGCCATCTGCAGTAAAAATCTTCATATATTCTGCAACCGCTTCCGCAGTCAGCTTCCCATTTACGCCATCTAATTCTAACACCTTATGACCGGTATACTCGATCGCGCCTGCTTCATGGGTGCTCACATGCCCGGTCTTTGCTGCGATCACCCCTTCATAAGGGGCAAGCATCGTACTGATCACAACCTGGTTGGTCTGCGTTCCTCCCACCAGAAAATATACCTCTGCATCCGGGCAGCCACATGCCTCACGGATCTTTTGTCTGGCACTCTCACAATACGGATCTGTTCCGTAACCGGATAAATTCTCCAGATTCGTCTCAGTCAGTCTCCGTATCACATCCGGGTGTGCCCCTGCTATATAATCACTTGCAAACGATAACATAGGAACCTCCATACTTCTAAAATATAAGAAAACCGCCACTCTTACGAGTGACGGTTCTCTTAATATTAATGAGACATGGGGGATTCGAACCCCCGACAACTTGATTAAAAGTCAAGTGCTCTACCAACTGAGCTAATATCCCATATTTATATTTTGCAAGGCATAACTTTGAACTGGGCTAGCTGGATTTGAACCAGCGAATGCAGCAGTCAAAGTGCTGTGCCTTACCCCTTGGCGATAGCCCATCATTTTTTCAAACGATGCATCACCAACGCATCGAGGGTGGATACAGGGATTCGAACCCTGGGCCTCCAGAGCCACAATCTGGCGCGCTAACCAACTGCGCTATACCCACCA
>JALERL010000011.1 GCA_022764465.1 Lachnospiraceae bacterium
GCAAAGGGTCATACCGTAGTGACGGACAAGGCGGTAAAAGCAACCTGCAATAAGAGCGGTAAGACAGAGGGAAGCCACTGCGCGGTCTGTAAGAAAGTCATAAAGGCGCAGAAGGTTGTAAAAGCAACCGGAAAGCACACATACGATTCTGGAAAGATAACGAAAAAGCCTACGCTGAGCAAAAAGGGCGAGAAGGTATTTACCTGTAAGGTATGTAAGAAGACAAAGAAACAGACGCTTGCAAAATTAAAGAAGCAGACGATCACTGTAGATAAGCGGGTATCGAAGCAGGTTACACTCAAGAAGCGTGACCTTATGAAAAAGGCAAGAACCTATCATATCAATGCGAAAGCAAAAACAGCCCGCAGTTATAAGCTGACCAAAGGAAACCGGAAGTATGTAACGGTAAGCAGCAAGGGAAAGATCACGGTGAAAAAGGGTGCGAAAGCCGGTATCTATGAGATAACGGTAACGGCAAAAGAAACATCAACCTATGGAAAAGCAACGAAAAAGATCAAGATAGTCGTAAAATAAAGAAGGCATAGTGATGAATATGGATGAACGATTAGAAAAACAGCTTGCATTTGCATTAGAGATTGACAAGGAGAAGAATATCTTAAGACAGACACATTTATCCGGACATGGCAGACGGGAAAATGATGCGGAGCATGCCTGGCATATGGCGATCATGGCATATCTGTTACGAGAGTATTCGAATGAAGAAGTTGACATCGGCAAGGTTATGCTGATGTGTCTGATCCATGACATCGTAGAGATCGATGCGGGTGATACCTATGCATACGATGCCAAGGGACTGACCACACAGAAGGCAAGAGAGGATGCAGCAAAGGAACGTATCTTCTCGTTGCTGCCGGAGGATCAGAAAAAGGAATTGATCGGACTTTTCGATGAGTTCGAGGAATTCCAGACTGCGGAATCAAAGTTTGCACATGCGATGGACAATTTACAGCCGCTGATGTTAAACAACAGCAATGGCGGCGGTGACTGGAGGGAACATCAGGTGAATGCAGATCAGGTATATGGCAGACAGAGCAAGACGAGTCTTGGTTCGAAGAAGCTGTATGAAGTGACCGATCAGATCATCCGGGAGAATATAAAACAGGGAAATATCCGGGAAAGCGATTGATGAGGCAAAAGAGGATCGAGGACTTTCTTAAGTGACAAAAGAAGATATTACAAACAGCAAGCCTGTTCGTAATATCTTCTTTTTACTTATCCGTTGACGATAGTTTGTAAATTACCGGAGTTCGTCGATAATACAGTCCATATCATGCTTGGATCTGGCGTCTCTTGCCCGGTTCAGCAGTTCTTCTTTCTCTGCTTCGGACAGACGTGAAAAATGATCCATTGCATCAAGATTCATGGCAAGACCCATGCCGAAACCGACAGGAATCGATTCATTATGCAGAATATTCATGTTTATCACCACCTTATGCTAAATATTACACAGTAAGGATGTGGAAGATTGTCGAAAAATATGCATAATGGGGGGGATTTTTGCAGGAGGGATTTAAGTGTTTGCGGAACATATTTGTACATTTTTTTCGTTATATCATTTGAATATATCATTTGCCTGCGAAATCCTGTATAATAATAGAATCGACAAAAGTCAGATGCAGGGGGAAAGCATAACATGGAGACAGGATTAGCAAGGGTAAAAGAAAATATGGAAAAGGTCATCATCGGAAAAGGTGAGGTGATCGATCTGGTGCTGACGGCAATGGTTGCAGGCGGCCATGTGCTGTTAGAGGATATGCCGGGAACCGGTAAGACGATGCTTGCAAAAGCACTGGCGCGTTCCTTAGACGTATCCTATGCGCGTGTGCAGATGACACCGGATCTGTTACCGTCCGATGTAACCGGACTTAACATTTTCAATCAGAAAAGCAATGCGTTTGAATTTCATCCGGGACCAGTATTTACAAATGTATTGCTGGCAGACGAGATCAACCGTGCGACACCGCGTACACAGGCGAGCCTGTTAGAGTGCATGGAAGAAAAACAGGTGACGATCGATGGTGTTACACGAGGACTGGAACAGCCGTTTTTTGTGATCGCAACACAGAATCCGCTTGAGACAGCCGGAACATTTCCGCTTCCGGAGGCACAGTTAGACCGCTTTTTGATGAAGCTGTCCATGGGAGCAATCGAAGAGGAGGAGGAGCAGGCAATCCTGCAGCGTTATATGAGATCTGAACCACTTCAGGAGATCGGGGCAGTAATGACCAGAGAAGAGCTGGTGCATATGCAAAAGCAGTACCATGAAGTCTATATTCACCCGGAGCTTTTAAAATATTTGCAGAATATCTGTATCGGTACGAGAAAAAGTAGTGCGATCCGCGTGGGGGTAAGCGTCAGGGGAGCACTTGCACTGATGCGTGCGGTACAGGCATATGCGATGGTTTCCGGAAGAGATTATGTCGTGCCGGAGGATGTAAAAAAGCTGGCAGTTCCGGTACTTGCACATCGTATCGTATTAGATGGAAATATGTATCGGATGCAGGCAGCTGTACAACAGATCGAGGCGATTTTACAGCAGGTTGAAGTACCGACGGAAGACTGGACAAAGCGTGTATAGGAGAAGGCGATGGCATTAATTATTTTATGTTTGATCATGGCGGCTGCCTTCTATCTGATCACAGTTTTGTATGCACTTTGCTGGACACGTCATCTGACGGCACAGGTAGAATTCGGACAAAGACAGGTAAATGAAGGAGATATGGTCACGATAAGGGAGCAGATTGAGAACCGGAAGCTGCTGCCGCTTTTAACCTTAACCGTCAAGTATCAGTTAGACAGAAGTCTGGAATTTACCGAACAGGGGAATGCAAAGCGTACCGACAGACAGTACAGAAATGACGGAATCTGTGTCATGTCGTATCAGCGCGTGACACGAATCCTGCATGTGAAGGCAGCAAAGCGGGGGTACTATACTGTAGATAAGATCGATCTGGTGGTTACGGATTTGCTTTATAACCGGACACATTTGCAGGAGCAGGAGAATGGGACAAGCCTTCTGGTCTATCCGTCAAGATCACGTCTTGGCACTGTGGATGCCGTGTTTCAGCGGCTGTATGGAGAATGTATCAGCAGACGGTTCCTGATGGAAGATCCGTTTGCCTTTAAGGGAATCCGTGCATATGCACCGACAGATCCGATGCACCGTATCAACTGGAAGTCCTCAGCACGGACAGGCGAACTGATGGTCAACCAGTATTATGATACAACAAGCCAGCAGGTCTGCATTTTTTTAGATGTGCAGCAGGATGAGGTCTTTTTGGATGAAGCGCTGCTGGAGGAAGGAATCCGTATCACAAGGAATCTGTTAGAGGATTTTATCGGGCAGGGAATCCCGGTTTCAATCGTAAGCAATGGTGTGGATGTATTATCCGGTCAGGAAGTCCGTACCGGTGAGGGCGCAGGGATCCCGCATATCGAAAAAAGCCTGATCCAGTTAGCAAGAATCCGGACGACAGGAACGATCCGTAAGATGTCAGAACTGCTTTTGGAAGAAAAAGAAAGCATGCAGAGAAAAAACAGTCTGACAACGATTCTGATCTCTACGAATGCCACGGATGAGCTTGCAAAGGCATATGCGCAGTATGCAGCGGATGACAGGCAGGAGAACTGGCTGTTACCGATCCATGCATCGATGATGCGTTATATGGAAGAGGAAGGTAAGACCGAACAGATCAGTCGGATCTGCACGGATAAAGTACGGATCGATTATCTTGTAATGGAGCGTGGCATATGACAGATATTGTAATTATGATCAATCAGATCCTCTTTTTCTATGGGATCGGAGCATCCCTGCTTGCGATGCTTGGCATGGAAGATGTGGGAATGGGTTTTGCATTTTTTTTGATCCTGCTTCAGATGTGGCTTGTTCTGATGCGCAGGGCAGCAGGGAGAATCCTGATCCTGCTTGCGGGACATCTGTTTGCAGCAGTAATCTCTCTTGGCAGTATACAGATCGGATGGCTTGGGGCGGCATCATCGAAGCCATTTTTTATGGCGGCAGCAATACTTATGATTGTATTTTCCCTGCTGGTGCGGCTGTTTCCGGGCTGGTCCTTACTGGAAAAGCCGGGCATCTATCAGCTGATTCTGTTAGCACTTTTCTGGGCACTGGATGTGTATGCGAAAAAGGTAGATGCACAGGGCATTGTCTACTGGTGCTTTGCGGGCGTGATGATCTGTATGCTGGTACACCGGAATCTGACTGAAGCAGAGACGTATATTAGGAACCATGCACCGTCGACGAAGCTGGATCTGGGCAGACTGCGTGCGATGAACCGTCTGACCTCGCTTGCGTATGGGGCGTTGCTTGGTATCTGCTTTCTGGTCGCATCGATGTTTCAGCCGGATGGTGTTGGCAGAAAGATATTAGAAGCGATCCGGAGCTTTTTAAAGTGGCTGTTGTCTTTCGCTCCGGATGGCATGGAAAACCGGGCAACGGAATGGGAGAAGGAGCAGGGCATCGATCACATGACAGGTGGTGACATGCTGCCGACCGCACCGGATTCAGAACTTGGGAAGATCATTGATAAGATCATCTATTATGGTGGCATTCTGCTTGCAGTCGCATTGCTGCTGTTTATGGTGATCAGTATCTTCGTGCTGGCATATCGTTTCTTCTATCAGAAAAAGAAGCCGGCAGACGATATTGAAGAATATACAGAGCCGATCCGTACGAAGGCAGTCCGCAGGAAAAAGAAACCAGGTGGAGAGCGCAGTCCGTGGCGTAGTCCGGCGAAACGGATCCGCAGGCTGTATAAGCGGAGTATGCGCCACTTCTGGGGCAGATCTTCCTATGCCCCGGAATATCTTACACCAAAGGAGCAGCTGCGGTTTTTAAGAGAACACGAAGCAGAACTTAAGGGAAAAAAGGCATGGTTCTATGCAATGACACCGGAAGAACAGGAGGAGTTTTTACACCTCTATGAAAAGGCGCGTTACAGTGGAGCACAGGTGACAGAGGAAGATGCTGCCCGGATGGAGCAGCTTCTTCAGAAAATGTAAAATCTTTGTGAAAAATATATAAAAAAGCTGTTCTAAAATAAAATGTATGGTATAATTCTTATAATACATAGTTTAGGAGGTAGCGAAATGGCAAGATTTACATTACCAAGAGATTTGTACCACGGCAAGGGTGCATTAGAGGCTTTAAAGTCTTTTCAGGGAAAAAAGGCTATGATCTGTGTTGGCGGCGGTTCTATGAAACGCTTCGGATTCTTAGATAAAGCAGAGCAGTATCTGAAGGAAGCCGGTATGGAGGTTCAGCTGTTTGAAGGTATCGAGCCTGACCCATCGGTTGAGACCGTTATGAAGGGCGCAAAGGCAATGGAAGAATTCCAGCCTGACTGGATCGTTGCAATGGGTGGTGGCTCACCGATCGATGCTGCCAAAGCAATGTGGATTAAGTATGAGTATCCGGATATTACATTCGAGGATATGTGTAAGGTATTCGGTATTCCAAGATTACGCCAGAAAGCACACTTCTGTGCAATCTCCTCGACATCAGGAACTGCAACAGAAGTAACTGCATTTTCAATTATTACCGATTATGAGAAGGGAATTAAGTACCCGATCGCAGACTTTGAGATCACACCGGATGTAGCAATCGTTGATCCGGATCTGGCAGAGACTATGCCGCAGAAGCTGGTCGCACATACCGGAATGGATGCTATGACACATGCTATTGAGGCATATGTATCCACTGCGAACTGTGACTTTACCGACCCGCTTGCACTGCATGCAATCAAGATGATCCAGAGAGATCTGGTAGGTTCCTATAACGGTGATATGGAGAAGCGTGACAACATGCATAACGCGCAGTGTCTTGCAGGAATGGCATTCTCGAATGCACTGCTTGGCATCGTTCATTCGATGGCACATAAGACTGGCGCAGCATTTGCAGATTATGGTGCACACATTATCCATGGTGCAGCAAACGCAATGTATCTGCCGAAGGTAATCGCATTCAATGCGAAGGATGAAACAGCGAAGAAGCGTTACGGCGAGATCGCAGACTTCATGAACTTAGGCGGCAGCAGCCTGGATGAGAAGGTAGAACTGCTCATCGCGTACCTGCGTAAGATGAATGATGACCTTAAGATCCCACACTGTATCAGGAACTACGGCGCAGACAGCTATCCGGCTGAGCAGGGTTTTGTACCGGAGGAGGTCTTCTTAGAGCGGCTGCCTGAGATCGCAGCCAATGCCATCTTAGATGCATGTACCGGATCGAATCCGCGTCAGCCGAGTCAGGAAGAGATGGAGAAGTTACTCAAGTGCTGCTACTATGACACAGAGGTAGACTTCTAAAGCACACTATTTTTGAAGTGAAATGACAAAATCATATTAAGAAATAACAAGGGTATCTGTTATATGTAGCAGATGCCCTTGTTATTTCTAGAAGTTGGATTAAAAAAATTTTAATGTAGTTTTATAGTAAAAATATAATTTATAGAGAGGATAGGTAAAAATTATGTTTGGAAGGAAAAAAGAATCTGGAATACCAGTAATGCATTATGAGGGAATAGAAGAGTTTGCAACTGATTATCCATACAGAATTGAATTGAAGGATGATCTGTTTGAAATCAGAAGGATTAAACCTGAAACAACGGTTACTCTTCCCCTGAATAGGATTAAGTCATTTTCAACAATGGAAGAAGAAAAATTTATGTTGAAATATCATGGTCAGGCAAAGAATACATCCAAGATGAAGGGGGTTAATAAATATTATCTGGTTGTAGAATATGATAAGGGGATACTTGCTTTTTGGGGGACAGCAAAGGAATATAAATATTTCATTACACTTCAATATGCAACCAATTCGGAAGTGCCATCACACATCGAATTATAGTCTTTAATGGTTGTAATTTCATATGTTTGAATCATATTGCACAAAAGTCTGAATCAGCGCCTTATGGAGAATCTTACTTTTTCTTAATGTTCTGTAGTGATCAAGCAATGTAGTGACAGGATGTCACTACAAGCAAAAAACTGAGACATGGATGTCGAATTTTTTGCGGTTGCGGGAATAAAAGATAATATGGCAGAACATTTAGAAATTGTTAGATTCGAAATTCGAAGCAGATTCAGACTTTTGTGCAATATGACTTTAATCCGACATAGATAGAAAATCTTAAGAATCATTAAGATTTGTTAAGAAAAGGAATATTCTGCCATCATTGTGCTATAATGCACTTTAACAAAGCTGTAGAAATGATGACAGAAGACAGAAAGAAGATGAAAGAATGAACATACTAGATAAGATCCACGAGACAGCAGTCAGTAAATCGGAGCGTATGGCAATAAAGAGTGAGCAGGAATCGCTTACCTATGGTGAATTAGATGCGGCATCCGACCGCCTTGCAGTATGGATGAAGCAGAACGACCCGGAGGGAACGACACCGGTTATCGTATACGGACATAAGAATCCATATATGATTGTCTGTTTCCTTGCCTGTGTAAAAGCAGGAAGGGCATATTGTCCGCAGGATATTTCGATTCCGGAGAGCCGTGTCAGGGATACGATCGAAAGCGTGCATCCAAGCCTGATTTTTGCGGTAGAGGGTGAGGTCAGTGTCGTTGCTTCTGAACATGCGGGAAGAATTGTGACATTACATAAGATCCGTGAAATCGTTCAGACAGAGAACGGATCCTATGACAGAAGCTGGCAGGTATCACCGGAAGATGTTTTCTATATTATATTTACATCGGGAAGTACCGGAAAACCAAAGGGCGTTCAGATCACGACGGATTGTCTGAATCATTATCTGGACTGGTCGGTAAATTTAGGCAGTACAAGTAAGGAAAAAGAAGGGGCACATTTTATGAATCAGGCACCGTTTTCCTTCGATCTGTCTGTTATGGATCTGTATACTTCGCTTGCCAGTGGAGGAACACTTTATACCATGACAAAGGAAATGCAGGGGGATTATGCGAAGATGTTTGCATTTTTCGCAGAAAGCGGACTTCATATATGGGTATCAACACCGTCCTTTGCAGATATGTGTCTGTCGGATAAGAAGTTTTCGAAGGAACTGTTACCGGAACTTCGTGTATTCTTATTTTGTGGAGAGGTGCTTACCACGGCAACGGCAGAGAACTTAAGGGCACGTTTCCCGGATGCAAAGATCATCAATACCTATGGACCGACAGAGTCGACCGTTGCGGTATCGGATGTCGAGATCACAGATGGACTATTGGCAGATACCGTGGCAGGAGGAAAGTCACTTCCGGTCGGAAGCGCGAAGCCGGGCACATGGTTAGAGATCTGGGATGAAAACGGAAACAGCGTAGCGGAAGGAACACAGGGAGAGATCGTCATTATCGGTGATACCGTAAGTGTGGGATATTACGGAAGAGAGGATCTTACGAAGAAGTCTTTTCTGACCTGTGAGCGGGGAGGAAAAAACTGGAGAGCATACAAGACCGGGGATGCCGGTTATCTGATCGATGGCCAGCTCTATTATAATGGAAGGATTGATCTTCAGGTGAAGCTGCATGGCTACCGGATCGAGATCGAGGATATTGAGAATAATATGGTCAGACTTCCGCAGATCGACCATGCGGTGGTGATCCCGAACGTAAAGGAAGGAAAGGTATACAGCCTGACCGCTTTTGTGACCGGAACAAAGGGAGGACAGTCCGATCACGAATTTGCAAAGGGGATCAAAGAGGGATTAAAACAGTTTTTGCCTTCTTATATGATACCGAAAAAAGTGCGTTATCTGGATACCATTCCAATGAACAACCATGGTAAGGCAGACAGGAAGTATCTGGGAGGACTGGTATCATGAGTTTTTTTAGCGGCACGCCATTTTTTGTGCTACTGACCGGAATTGTACTTACTGCACTGGTGATCGGCTGTATGGAGCGCTCCCTGCGGTGGCTGGATCTGCTGGCATCTGTCGGTGTTGTAGTGGTGATCTTAAGCAAGACACCGGAGACACTGATCTATTTTGTCATATACTTTGCCCTGGAACTGCTGTTGGTGCAGCTCTATGCAAGGATACGGCAGATCCATGGAAGAAGTGCATGGAGGTACCGGCTGTTTGTACTGCTTAGTATTCTGCCGCTGGTCTTATGTAAGCTCTGTGAAACAAAGCCGCTTGCAGAGATGAACTGGTTTGGCTTTACCGGGATCTCTTACCTGACTTTCCGGGTGGTACAGATCATCATAGAGATGTATGATGGTGTCATTACCGAGGTCGGAGTGCTTGATTTTGCAGGATTTTTACTGTTCTTTCCGACCTTCAGCTGCGGACCGATCGATCGGAGCAGGCGGTTTACGGAGGATTTCCATAAGGTCTATCAGAGGGCAGAGTATCTGGAACTGTTTGGACGGGGATTAGAAAAGTTCATGCTCGGTCTGGCATATAAGATGGTTCTTGCGGATCTGTTTTATAAGCTGTTACAGAAGCTGACACTTCCGACTGTTCCTATGATGGCAGGGTATGCGTATGTATATGGATTTTATATGTTCTTCGATTTTGCCGGATACAGCCTGATGGCAATCGGAACCGGTTATATGCTTGGAATCTGTGTGCCGGAGAACTTTAACAGGCCATTCCTTGCGACAGATATGAAGGACTTCTGGGCGAGATGGCATATTTCGTTATCGGAGTGGTTTCGGGACTTTGTCTTTTCGCGGTTTGTCATGCTCTCGATGAAGCATAAATGGTTTAAGACAAGGCTTAGCGGGGCATCCGTGGGCTTTTTGGTCAATATGCTTGTCATGGGCTTCTGGCATGGACTGACATGGCATTACATATTATATGGTCTTTATCATGGCGTACTGCTTGCGGGTACGGAGATCTATCAGAAGAAGTCGAAGTTCTATAAGCGGAATAAGAAAAAGAGATGGTACCGGATCGCATCCTGGGCAGTCACGATCAATCTGGTGATGCTTGGATTTTTGATCTTTTCGGGACATCTGATCGCAGTTTAAAGGGAATCAGATATGGGTTATGAGAATGATTAGCAGAAAATAGAAAACGTGAAAGAAAGAGGAAGAGAAAATGGAAGAAAAGCTGTTAGATATTTTAGAGGAAGTCTGTGAGGATGATGTAGTAAGAGAAGACATGGATATGGATCTGTTCGAAGAGGATCTTTTGGATTCCCTCGGCTTTGCAGAACTGTTAGTGAAGATCGAGCAGGAGCTTGGGATCGTGATCGCACCATCTGAGGTGACAAGAGATGATATGAACACACCGGCAAAGATAATTGCACTGGTAAAAAGCCGCGCATAGAGGTGAAGCATGAAGAGTATCAAAGCATTTCTCGCGGCACTCGTGCTGTTTGGAGTGACCGTTGTGTGTATGCATGTCTATGTCAATACACATCTGCCATCCTACAATCTGCGGTATGGTACGTGGGTCGAACAGGCAAAGTTTAACAGTAATGAGGGCTTAAGGAAGCTGATGCAGGAAAAAGACAGCCTGCTGATCCTTGGCTCTTCGGAATTAAAGCATGGTCAAAAGAGTGGGTTTCACGCAGATACGATCTTTCAGGATGCAGATATGAAGCCGGTATTTGTCGGACAGGCAGGCTATCAGAGTCTGATCGCTGCGATCACCGCAGGTTCGATGCCGGAGGAATTATCCGGGAAAAAGGTAGTGCTTCTTGTATCACCGCAGTGGTATAAGAAAAAGGGCGTGACAGCATCCGCCTTTGGCAATTCGTTTTCGGAGAGTAATTTTATCAGTTTTTTAAAGAATCCGTATATCTCGGATAAGACAAAACAGTATGTGATAAAGCGTGTCAAAAAGCTGACAAAAAATCAGGAGCTGATGCATCAGCGGATCATACAGGATGTGGACTGGTATATGGGGGAAAAACTGACAGCGGATCAGATCCTGCGTAAGGATCTGCATACTGGTCTGATCCGTGAAAAGTCAAAAACAAGACTTCTTGCAAAGATGACACTTGCCGGTATCCCAGGACAGGAGGAAACCGGCAAGGAGTTAAGCATTGACCCATTAGAGTGGGGAAAACTCTGGGCAAAGGCAGAAAAGAAGGGAGAAAAATACGCCGGTCATAACCCATATGGCATGTATGATGCGGTCTATAAGAAGAAGTATCAGTCATTGGCAGAAGAGGGACAGATCCGAAAGCCGGACTATAAGGCGGATTCAGCCGAAGCGAAAGATCTTACCTGCTTTTTGAAGATCTGTAAGCAGCAGAAGATACAGCCACTTGTTGTGATGCTTCCATTTAATGGCTGCTGGTATGATGAGACAGGGTACGATAGCACAAAGCGTCAGGCTATCTATGATAAGACAAAAGCAGTTGCAGAAAAATACGGTGCATCCTATCTGGATCTTTCGGATGAAGAGTATGCACCATACAGCTTCGAGGATGGTTCGCATCCCGGCTTGAAAGGACTGGTGAACATCAATGAAAAGATTTATGAGTTTTATCACGAAAGTGAAAAATAAGGAACGGGCTGTGTTTTTCGGAAAGGTGATCTTCTTTTATCTGATTCTGCTCGGACTCTGGTTATACTTCATGGTGACCAGGGATTCCGGTGCACCGGCCTTTATCTACGAGCAGTTTTAGCAAGATTGCTATATCAGTTTGGAATAAATAATATAACTTGTGGTTATGTATTAAAATATATCAACCTAGAAAAATCAAGGGGAATTTAACACTTTAATGTGATAAAGGAGTGGAAAGAAGAAGAAAATACGCTGCCTGGATCGAAAAAGGAGTATTGATTTTACTTTTTTCGTGTAGTAATATAAGCACAAGGAATAAAGGCGTTCTGGATAGGCTAAGAACGTCTTTTTTCAATATTAAGTGTGAAGAACTTCACACACGGGGTTGTGCCGGCGCGCACCTGGCACAAAGCCTGCTAGGTATCTAATACAAATTATGTGTGCAGAAATGAGGAAAAAATTATGAAAAAAGCAGTCAGTATTTTATTAGCAGCTGCCATGGCAGTTTCTACTCTGGCAGGATGTGGATCATCTTCTAAGAAAGAAGACGTATTCTATATCGGTGGAATCGGACCTACAACAGGAGCAGAAGCAATTTACGGAACAGCCGTTAAAAACGGTGCACAGATCGCAATCGATGAGATCAATGAAGCAGGTGGTATCAACGGATACAAGATCGAGTATAAGTTCGAGGATGACCAGCATGATGCAGAGAAGTCTGTAAATGCTTACAATACCTTAAAGGACTGGGGTATGCAGATCCTTATGGGAACTGTAACAACCGCTCCTTGTGTAGCTGTTGTAGATAAGACAGCAGCAGATAACCTGTTTGAGGTAACACCATCCGCATCCTCTACCGATGTTATTGCAAATGGGAATGTATTCCAGATCTGCTTTACAGACCCGAACCAGGGTACAGCATCTGCACAGTACATTGGTGAGAAAAAGTTAGCAAAGAAGGTCGCTATCATCTACGATAGTTCCGATGTTTACTCTTCCGGTATCGAAGAGAAGTTCGTTGCAGAAGCAGATAATCAGGACTTTGAAGTGGTTGCAGAAGAAGCCTTTACCGCAGATTCCAAGACGGATTTCTCTACACAGTTAAAGAAGGCACAGGATGCAGGTGCAGACCTTGTATTCCTTCCGATCTATTACACAGAGGCTTCTATCATCTTAAAACAGGCAGATACTATGGGATATGATCCTGAGTTCTTCGGTTGTGATGGTATGGATGGTATCCTTTCTGTAGAGAACTTTGATACATCCTTAGCAGAAGGCTTAATGTTACTGACTCCGTTCGCAGCAGATGCAACAGATGATGCAACCACAAAGTTCGTAAGTACATATAAGGATGAATACAAAGATACACCAAACCAGTTCGCGGCAGATGCATACGATGCAATCTACACGATCAAGGCAGCAGCAGAAAAGGCTGACATCAAACCGAATATGAGTGTATCTGATATCTGTGATGCATTAAAAGCAGCAATGCCGGAGATCAACGTTCAGGGTCTTACCGGTGGTGACGAAGGTCTTACATGGAGCGAGACCGGTGAAGTCAGCAAACAGCCTAAGGCAGTGAAAATCGAAAACGGTGCTTATGTAGGTATGTAATTCCAGACAAAAGTCCGGATAGGAGGGACTGTCCGTATGAGGGCAGTCCCATTTTTGAAAAGAATGCAGGTGTTTTAAATTGTATAAGAACATGATATTATATGGTTTGAAATGCTTACAGCAGAAGAATAAAAGAAAGCAAGAGGTGTTGGTATGAGCTTCATATCGAATTTAATCAATGGCATCAGCCTTGGCAGCATCTATGCGATCATCGCACTTGGTTATACGATGGTATACGGAATCGCTAAGATGTTAAACTTTGCACATGGTGATGTCATCATGATCGGATGTTACGTTGTATTTACAACAATGAGTGGAATGCAGTTTCATCCAATCGTCAGTGTGATCCTGTCGGTGGTTGTCTGTACAGTTCTCGGTGTTGTAATCGAAAAAGTGGCATACAAGCCATTAAGAAAGGCTTCTCCACTGGCAGTTTTAATTACCGCAATCGGTGTCAGCTATCTGCTTCAGAACGTGGCATTACTTATTTTTGGTGCAGATACGAAGTCCTTTACATCTGTTGTAACACTGCCATCCTTAAAGTTAGCAGGTGGATCGCTTGTTATCTCAAGTGTAACCTTAGTTACCGTTGTGGCATGTATCGTGATCATGATCGGACTGATGCTCTTTATCAAAAAGACAAAAGCCGGTCAGGCAATGCTTGCAGTATCCGAGGATAAGGATGCAGCACAGCTTATGGGTGTCAATGTAAACGGAACAATTTCCCTGACTTTTGCAATCGGTTCCGGCCTTGCAGCCATCGCAGGTGTTCTGCTTTGTTCTGCATATCCGACCTTAACACCATACACCGGAGCAATGCCGGGTATCAAGGCATTTACCGCAGCCGTATTTGGCGGTATCGGATCGATTCCGGGTGCATTTGTCGGAGGAATCTTACTTGGTATCATCGAGATCTTCGGAAGAGCGTATATCTCCTCACAGTTATCCGATGCAATCGTTTTTGCGGTACTTATCATTGTATTGCTTGTTAAGCCTACTGGAATTCTCGGTAAGCAGATCCATGAGAAAGTGTAGGTGGGAAGATGAAGAAGATGTTTGATTTTAAAAATATGAAAAAAGGTACAAAGGATCAGCTGATAACATATGCAATGGTGATTGTTGTTTTCGTGATTGTCCAGATCTTAGCATCGACCGGAATCATGTCGAGTCTGATGCAGGGACTGCTGGTTCCGCTTTGTACATATTCGATTGTAGCGATCGGATTAAACCTCTGTGTAGGTTATCTGGGTGAGTTAAGCCTTGGCCATGCAGGCTTTATGTGTGTCGGAGCTTTCTCAAGTGCATTTTTTTCCAAGTGTATGATGACAACAGGAATGAATGAGAACTTAAGATTTTTCCTGGCACTGATCCTTGGAACGGTTGTTGCAGCGTTCTTTGGATTTTTGATCGGTATCCCGGTGCTTCGTCTGCGCGGCGATTATCTTGCAATCGTAACACTGGCATTTGGTGAGATCATCAAGAATGTCATCAATGTGCTGTATATCGGAAGAGATGCAGACGGATTCCATTTTTCCATGAAGGATACCGCATCCTTACATATAGCTGATGATGGAGAGGTTATTATCAATGGTGCTAAAGGTATCACCGGAACCCCGCATCAGTCAACCTTTTTTATTGGTGTTGTGTTGATACTGATCAGTTTATTCGTTGTTTATAATCTGGTTAATTCCAGAAGCGGCCGTGCGATCATGGCAATCCGTGATAACCGTATTGCGGCAGAATCTGTCGGAATCAACATCACGAAGTTCAAGCTGATGGCGTTTACGATTTCTGCAGCTATCGCAGGAGCAGGCGGTGTGTTATATGCACATAACCTTTCTACCTTAAATGCCCTGCCGGCAAACTTCGGTTACAATATGTCTATTATGATCCTGGTATTCGTCGTACTTGGTGGAATGGGAAGCTTCCGTGGCTCCATTATCTCAGCCGTTATCTTAACGATGCTGCCGGAGGTATTACGTGGCTTATCCGATTATCGTATGTTGATCTATGCAATTGTTCTGATCGCAATGATGTTATTCAACTGGGCACCAAAGGCGATCGAATGGAGACAGCGTCATTCCCTTAAGGGATTATTTGCAAAAAAGACAAAGGAGGTACAGTAAAATGGCATTACTTGAAGTAAAGAATCTGGGTATCTCTTTTGGTGGCCTGCGCGCCGTAGATGACTTCCATATCTCGATCGAGAAGGGAGAACTGTACGGACTGATCGGACCAAACGGAGCAGGTAAGACAACGGTATTTAACATGCTGACCGGTGTATATAAGCCGGACGATGGTGTGATCGAATTAGATGGTAAGAATATTGCAGGCCAGAAGACGATTGAGATCAACAAGGAAGGAATTGCAAGAACCTTCCAGAACATCCGTCTGTTTAAGGATCAGAGTGTACTTGATAACGTAAAGATCGGACTGCACAATGAGATGACTTATTCTACACTTGCAGGAATTCTCCGTCTTCCGAAGTTCCGCAAAGTAGAAAAGGAAATGGACGAAAAGGCGTTAGATCTGTTACGTGTGTTCCATTTAGATGATAAGAAGGACTTTTTAGCATCGAATCTTCCATACGGAGATCAGCGTAAGCTTGAGATCGCACGTGCACTTGCAACGAATCCGAAGCTGCTTTTATTAGATGAGCCGGCAGCCGGAATGAACCCGAATGAGACAAAGGAACTGATGGAAACGATCCGCTTTGTCCGGGATGAATTTGATATGACAATTCTTTTGATCGAACATGATATGAAGCTGGTTTCCGGTATCTGTGAGGAACTGACGGTATTAAACTTTGGTCAGGTGCTTGCACAGGGCAAGACAAGAGATGTATTAAATGATCCACAGGTAATCAAGGCATATCTTGGAGAGTAGTGTAAAGTAAGTTTTTACATGCGGGATTTGTGTCCGCGCACACCTGACACAAACCGGACAGAATGAAGTGTGCAGAAATGAGGATTAACATGGCAATGCTTGAGATTAAAGACCTGGAAGTATACTATGGTGTTATCCAGGCGATCAAGGGTATTTCCTTTGATGTAAATGAAGGAGAAGTCATCGCACTGATCGGTGCAAATGGTGCAGGTAAGACAACCACACTTCAGACGATTACCGGAATGCTTCAGGCAAACGCCGGAAGTATCATGTTTGAAGGCGAAGACATTACGAAAGTACCGGGACATAAGATTGTATCCATGGGAATGGCACATGTACCGGAAGGCCGAAGAGTATTCGCAGAGCTGTCTGTTTATGAGAACCTGAAGCTGGGTGCATATACCAGAAAAGATAAAAATGAGATCGCAGAGTCCTTACAGATGGTTTACAAGAGCTTCCCCCGTCTGGAAGAAAGAAAGAACCAGTTAGCAGGAACCTTAAGTGGTGGTGAGCAGCAGATGCTTGCAATGGGACGTGCGCTTATGAGCAAGCCGAGAATCATCTTAATGGATGAGCCGTCCATGGGACTTTCCCCAATCTTTGTAGATGAGATCTTCCACATTATTCAGGAGATTTCTGCATCCGGTACAACGGTACTGTTAGTAGAGCAGAATGCGAAGAAGGCACTTTCCATCGCAGATCGTGCATACGTATTAGAGACAGGAAATATCGTGTTAAGCGGTGATGCGAAGGAACTGATGAATAATGAATCCATCAAGAAGGCATATCTTGGAGAATAGCATAAAGGGGGTTTTTCGATGGAAAATACAGTAATTACGATTGCAAGAAGCTATGGAAGCGGTGGTAGAACCTTAGGCTTACAGTTGGCCAAAGAGTTAGGTGTCAACTGTTATGACAGAGAACTGTTACGTATGGCGTCGGATGATAGCGGAATTAATGAAGCGTTGTTTGGCCAGTCCGATGAACGCTTAAAGAAGATGCCGTTATTCCATATTGCAAAGCAGGTCTATAAGGGTGAGATCCTCCCACCTGACAGCGATGACTATGCGTCAGAAGAGAATCTGTTCAATTATCAGGCAAAAGTGATCCGGGAACTTGCAAAGACCGAGTCCTGTGTTATTATTGGAAGATGTGCAGACTATGTATTAAAGGATTATGATAATGTGATCCGTCTGTTCTTCTATGCACCGGAAAAAGACTGTATCGCCCGTGTCAGCAGACAGAATGGTGGAACAGAAAAAGACATTATCAAAAAGATCGAGAAAACCGATAAATACCGTTCGGCATATTACAAGTATTACACCGGACGGGAATGGAATGATGCAAGAAATTATGATCTCTGTTTAGATACTTCTTCGATGAGTTACGAGAAGCTGGTAGAAGTCGTAAAGGCATATATTGAGATCTGTAAAAAATAATAGAAGCATATAAAAAGGCATACAGCTTTGATTGGTAAAAGCTGTATGCCTTTTTTGTCAGCTGAATCTTCGATTTTATAGCTTCTGCAAAATCTTATCAATGTCATCCTTATGTCCGACCACCATCAGATGTTCCTCCGGACAGAACTGATAATCGGCACCCGGCAGCAGCTTTAAGCCCTGTTCAGACTTGACACCTAAGATATTTGCCTTGTACTGTACCCGGAAATTAATGTCCTTGATGGACTTGCCAATCCATGCCGGAAGCGGAGGAATCTCATAGATCGAATATCCATCGGCTAATTCCACATAGTCAAAGACCTGATCGGCAGAGAAGCGGACAGCGATTTTTTCTGCAATATCGCGATCCGGATAGATTACTTCATCAGCACCATTCCGAAGCAGGAATTTGGCGTGGATGTCACGGTTTGCCTTGCTGACGATATATTTTGCACCCATCTCGTGCAGAAGACTGGTAATCTCAAGACTGCTCTGGAAATTGCTTCCGATACAGACAAAGCAGATATCGAAGTTGCCGACACCGAGGCTTTCTAAGACCTTGACATTGGTGCAGTCACCGATCTGTGCTCTTGTTACATAAGGAAGAAGCTCCTGCACCAGCTCTTCTTTTTCATCAACGATCATAATCTCATTTTTCAGACGCGCCATATCCTTGCATAAGTGTGTACCGAAGCGTCCCATTCCAATGATCAATACTGATTTCATATAAATCCTCATTTCTGCGCACGTTTTTTGCGCTGTGCACAATAAGTGCGCATAGTGAGTTTGTGTCAAGTGCGCGCAGACACAAATCTCGTGTGTGAAAATTTGTTTTCACACTAATCTCCATTCTGTGTCAAAATGAATGTGATTTATCACATGATTGATATCCCATTTTTATATAGGTGAAAACAATAGTTATATTATAGTAATTGATGTACGATTTGTCAAAAGTGTGCTATGATAAAAATATATGGGAAAAGAGCGATGGGAGGCAGACAATGGATTGTATTTCATTACTTATTATTGGGATTGTTATCATAGGTGTGGTCAGGTCATCGAGCAGGAATACGAAACAGAATGAATCAAAAAAGATGATGAAGAATTTAGAAAATGCCGTGTTAGAAAATGCCAGAAAAAGGGCGATGGAGCAGGGGGCTATGCAGCAGCGAACACCGGTGCAGACCTATACGCAGACGCAGCAGCGTATGTCAGATCCACAGAGGACGAAGTCTGTATATGAAAAACAAACGAAGATGTATACATATCAGAATTCAGGAGCCACAGGGCAGCAGACAGCGAATGATATTCTTGCGAGAGCAAACCGGAATGTGATGGAACAGGAAGCAGAACGGGAGAAGCAGGAAGTAAAAGAGCAGAAGGTAGGAATGACTAGGGAGCAGCAGACAGCAAAGGCACGGGAACAGAAAAAGCAGCAGCTCATCCAGCAGAAACTTGAACAGACAAAATCAGCTGAACAGGTGGCAGCAGAAAATGATTCCGAGGATCTGATGCGGGAGGTAGAAGATCTGATGATCATGGGTTATGATGGTACATTAGAATTTGAGCGGGACTTTGTTGCGGAGGGCGTTGACATGCTAAACCGCATTCAGATGTAGACAGATTCAGTATAAAGGAGCAGACAGCGATGGCAGACTATGAGAGAATAACAGACCAAAGACCAAAGACCGGTGAATTGTACCGGCATTTTAAAAATAAAATGTATCAGATTCTTGCAGTGGCAAGACATTCTGAGACTGGAGAGGAGCTTGTGATTTATCAGGCACTTTATGGGGATTACAGCGTATATGCAAGACCGCTTGCCATGTTTTGCAGTGAAGTCGATCACGAAAAGTATCCGGAGGTTATACAAAAGTACCGGTTTGAACGGGTTGATAAGAGTAGCTTAGAACCGGCATGCCCGGTAAAAACGGAACAAGCAGCAGATACGGAGCAGATGCAGACCGGGAAAAATGCAGACATGGCAGATATGAGTCAGATGCAGACAGATACAGTTACAGAAGCAAAACGTGCAGAGGTGTCCGAAGAAAAGCGGATGGTGGAAAACGAAGAGGAACAGGCGGATGAAAGACTGTTACGATTCTTAGATACCGATACGTATCAGGAAAAGTATGAAGTGCTGGCATCTCTTGCAAATGATATTACAGACCGTCTGATCAATGACTTTGCAGTGATCGTGGATGTCGTAATCCCGGAGGGCAGCCTGAATGAACGGTACGAGCAGTTAAAATCTGCGATCGCAACAAAGGCACGCTACGAAACAGGCCGCCTGCGGTAAAAATAAAGCTAGTCGGCTTTTTTTAACCCGTACCGGCTTAAGGTGCTGTTGTGGTAATCGGTAGAGAAGGTAACATCTTCTCCAAACCATTCCGGTGGTACGAAGCGGTCAGCATCTTCCCTGGTTTCGAATTCGACTTCCGCAAGCATAAGCGGTGCAAGTTCATTTTCAAAGATATCGAGTTCTATTGTCAGCTTGTCTGTCAATGGGATCAGATATCTTTTTTTTGTGATCAGAATACCGTCTGCCTTCGGCTTCAGATGTTCATACCCTTCCTTCGTCAGTGGCAGGTTATATTCTTCCCGCATCATAAGTCCACTGCCTTTATAGGTAAGAATATATTTGTCATCCGAGCGGCGGATACGGACTACCGGACTGGTACAAAGATAGCCCTGTTCGATCTGTTTAAATGGGTAGTCCGTAAGATTTTCCGGCAGTTCGTGGATCAGATATTTACGTTCAATTTCCATGTGTGTACTCCTTTACATATGCAAGAATAAATTTTACTTGTATTTATTATACTCGGAATATAAAATATTAGGAAGAAAAGATTTGTGTCTGCATGCACATGCTATTTGCAATATGTATATGTTATTGTGCAAAAGCAGGCAGAAAAAGAACGTAGAGATAAAAATGGAGGTTGTTTTAACATGAAGAAAATTGGAATATTTTTGGCAGATTCCTGCGAAGAGATCGAGGCACTTACCGTGGTTGATATTGTACGCCGTGCAAAGTTTGAAATCGTGCTGATTTCTGTAACCGGAAAAAAAGAGATCACAGGTTCCCATAACATTCACTTCCAGGCAGAAGAACTGGCAGAAGAAGTGGACTATGACGCATTAGACGGTATCGTATTACCGGGTGGAATGCCGGGAACGACACATCTTTTAGAGCATGCAAAGGTCAATAAAGTGATCCGTAAGTTTGCATCCGACGGCAAGTTAGTAGCAGCCATCTGTGCAGCACCAAGCGTGCTCGGAGCAGCAGGCCTCTTAGAAGGAAAGCATGCAACCTGTCATCCGGGCTGGGAGGAGAAGCTTACCGGAGCAATCGTAAATACAACAGATACCGTCGTAAGGGATGGCAACATCATAACAAGCCGCGGAATGGGAACGGCTGTTGATTTTGGACTTGCGATCGCTTCCTATTTTACCGATGAAGCAACCGTGGAGCATGTAAAAGCCGGGCTCGTCTACTAGATTCTGGCTTACAAAAACTTTTCATATCATAAAACGAAACAACACGATATGATGTCAGAGACGCAGGAATATGCTTTGAAAACTTGCTTAAATTGCTAATTTGTCGGTGTCGTTTTCGGCTCTCTTGATGATTTGTATTCATTCAACATCTGTACACCTATGCCGCATTGTCCGGCTGTAACAGACACTCGATCTGTGACGAACCGTGTGGGAGTTATATGCCGTCCGACAGCAAAAGAGGGCGCAAAAAATACTCGTTCAAGCAGCACAGCTTGTATTTATATATAAAGTAAGCGCGCGTTTGTATTTTTCGCGCCTGATAAACTCTGCTGGAGACGGCATTTACTCCCACTAGGTGCAGGAACCGTGAGAGCGTCTGCTACAGCCGGACGACAAATTTACGCAATTTACGTAAAATGTTTTTAAAGCATTATTTCTGCGTCTTTGACAATATTCGTTTTATATCCGATTTATCTGTAAAAAGTTTTTGCAAGGAAGAACTTACCAACATATTATTTCCGGGGGAAGACATACTAACAACAGGATAAGCAAACAGCTTATCTGAATAGAAAACACAGGAAAAATATGGAGGTAAAACCATGAGCGGATCTAACAGTTCTAGTTCAAGCAACAAGATGGCAGTTCCACAGGCAAAAGAGGCAATGAATCGTTTTAAACAGGAAGTTGCATCTGAGATCGGAGTACCTTTAAAGGAAGGATACAACGGAGACCTGACAAGTGCCCAGGCTGGTTCTATCGGTGGTGAAATGGTCAAGAAGATGATCATGAAACAGGAAGAACAGATGAAATAAGCAAAGCACAAAAGAAAGTGCCCTGTAAGATGGTTGTGGGAAAGCAACCGCTTACAGGGTATTTTTTTAAAAAAAGGACTTTTATTTTATAAAATCATGTGATATAATCCTTAAATGACTGTAGCGGTCGTAGTTTGCCCTTTTTTAAACAGTTACATTGTTTATTGAGATATAATTTAAGGAGGAAAATAGTAATAATGAGTGTACAGGTAGAAAATTTAGAAAAGAACATGGTAAAGCTTACCATTGAAGTATCTGCAGATAAGGTAGAGGAAGCATTAAAGGCTGCATACAACAAGCAGAAGAGCAAGATCAGCGTTCCTGGATTCCGTAAGGGAAAAGTTCCGATGGCAATGGTTGAGAAGATGTATGGACCGGAAGTTTTCTATGAAGATGCTGCAAATATCATGATGCAGGATGCTTATCCGGCAGCAGTTGATGAGAGCGGAGTAGATATTGTATCTCAGCCGACAATCGATGTAACACAGTTAGAGAAAGGCAAATCTTTCATCTTCACAGCAGAAGTTGCAAAGAGACCGGAAGTAACATTAGGAAAATATAAGGGCGTTACCGTAACAAAGATCGATACAACTGTTACAGATGAAGAAGTAGACGAGGCAGTTGAGAAGGAAAGAAATAACAACGCAAGAACAATCACAGTAGAAGACAGACCAATCGCAGTAGGTGATACAGCAGTGATCGATTTCGAAGGATTTGTAGATGGTGTTGCATTCGAAGGCGGTAAGGGAGAAAATCATCCATTAGAGATCGGTTCCCACACATTTATCGATACATTTGAAGATCAGCTCGTTGGTAAGAACACAGGCGATGAAGTTGATGTAAACGTAACATTCCCGGAAGAATATCAGGCAGCTGACTTAGCTGGAAAGCCTGCTTTATTCAAGGTTAAGATCCATGAGATCAAGGCAAAAGAGCTTCCGGAGTTAGATGATGAGTTCGCTCAGGACGTATCTGAGTTCGATACACTTGCAGAGTACAAAGAGAGTGTAAAGAAGAACTTAGAGAAGACAAAAGAAGACAATGCAAAGCGTACCAAGGAAGACGAAGCAATCGGTAAGATCATCGAGAAGTCTACCATGGAGATTCCGGATGCAATGATCGATACACAGGTTCAGAACATGCTTCAGGAGTTCGCTCAGAGAATGGCACAGCAGGGATTAAGCTTAGACCAGTACATGCAGTTCTCCGGAATGACAATTGACAAGTTAAAAGAGCAGGTTCGTCCGGAAGCTGTTACACGTATCAAGAGCAGTCTGGTATTAGAGCAGATCGCTAAGGATGAGAACATCGAAGTATCAGATGCAGACATCGATGCAGAACTTGAGAAGATGGCTGGAATGTACGGCATGGAAGTAGAGAAACTCAAAGAGTACATGGGTGATGCAGAGAAAGAATCCATGAAGAGAGATCTTGCAATCAACAAGGCAGTAGAGTTGATCATGGACAACATCAAAGAGAGAGCAAAGGCTAAGACAAAGAAAGAAAAAGAAGCTGAAGCTACAGAAGAATAAGAAATCTGATACAGACTGGCTCTTACACAGAGCCGGTCTGTTTGCCAATAATGAATAGGAGGTTATACAGATGAGTTTAGTACCTTACGTCATTGAACAGACAAGTCGTGGAGAACGTAATTACGATATTTATTCCAGATTATTAAAAGACAGAATTATCTTCTTAGGAGAAGAAGTAAATGAGACAACCGCAAGCCTTACCGTTGCCCAGTTACTGTTCTTAGAGTCAGAAGATCCATCCAAGGATATCAGCTTATATATCAATTCTCCGGGAGGAATGGTAACTGCAGGTCTTGCAATCTATGACACCATGCAGTATATCAAATGTGATGTATCAACCATCTGTATCGGAATGGCAGCCAGCATGGGTGCATTCTTACTTGCAGGAGGAACCAAGGGAAAGAGACTTGCATTACCGAATGCAGAGATTATGATCCATCAGCCATCCGGCGGAGCAAAGGGTCAGGCAACTGAGATCCAGATCGCAGCAGAGAATATCTTAAAGACAAAGAAAAAGTTAAATGAGATTCTTGCTGCAAATACGGGAAAACCATACGATGTAATCGCACAGGATACAGAGAGGGATCATTACATGTCAGCAGAAGAAGCAAAAGCTTATGGTCTGATTGATGATGTGATCACAAACCGATAGATGTGATGAAATATCAAGGCTGTCTTCTGACGGAGACAGCCTTTCGTAACTTTTTGAAAGGAGCATATTTTAGAATATGGCAGGAAGAATAGGAGATGAAAAAATCAGATGTTCCTTCTGTGGCAAGACGCAGGATCAGGTTCGTAAGCTGATCGCAGGACCAAATGGTGCATATATCTGCGATGAGTGTGTCGATATCTGTTCTGAGATCATTGAAGAAGAGTTCGAAGAAGATGATGTTGCGCCGGAGAAAGGCGTACAGGAGATCAATCTGCTCAAGCCGAAGGAATTAAAGGATTTTCTGGATGATTATGTGATTGGACAGGAACAGGCGAAGAAGGTATTATCGGTAGCCGTGTATAATCACTACAAGAGAATCACATCCGATGTGAATATGGATGTAGAATTACAAAAGAGCAACATCTTAATGCTTGGACCGACCGGTTCCGGTAAAACCCTGTTAGCACAGACATTAGCGCGTGTGTTAAATGTTCCGTTTGCAATTGCAGATGCGACAACCTTAACCGAAGCTGGTTATGTTGGTGAAGATGTGGAGAATATCCTTTTAAAGCTGATCCAGGCGGCGGATTATGATATTGAGCGCGCACAGTGCGGCATTATCTACATTGACGAGATCGATAAGATCACGAAAAAGTCTGAGAATGTATCAATCACAAGAGATGTCTCCGGTGAGGGTGTACAGCAGGCACTGCTTAAGATCTTAGAAGGAACGATCGCATCAGTTCCGCCACAGGGCGGCAGAAAGCATCCGCAGCAGGAGTTAATACAGATTGATACAACGAATATCTTATTTATCTGCGGTGGTGCATTTGACGGATTAGAAAAGATCATCGAGGCAAGAACAGATAAGAGCTCGATCGGATTTAACGCGGATATTGTTGCGAAGGATGAGATGAATGTGGGAGAGGTACTTAAGAATGTACTGCCACAGGATTTTGTCAAGTTTGGACTGATTCCGGAATTTATCGGACGTGTTCCGGTTACAGTTTCCCTAGAGAGTCTTGATAAGGAAGCACTGGTCCGTATTTTAAAAGAGCCGAAGAATTCACTGGTAAAACAGTATACGAAGCTGTTTGAAATCGATGGCGTGGATCTGACCTTTGAAGATGCAGCACTAGAAGCAATCGCAGAGAAGGCATTAGACCGTAAGACAGGTGCAAGAGGACTGCGTGCCATCATAGAAGAGACGATGATGGATCTGATGTATCGTATCCCATCGGATGAACGTATCGTAAGATGTACGATCACAAAGGATGCGGTAGAAGAACAAAAGGAAGCATTGTTAGAGTATAAGGATGCAGTTTAAGTGAATAAGTAACAAAGCAGGAACTTCTTGACCGGGGTAACAGCCAGTTAAGAAGTTCTATGTCAATATACGACGGAAAAGAGATCGACACAAGGATAGAGAGAATAAAGAGGACGAAAAAATGGAAGAATTGATCATGAAACTTCCCGCAGTTGCTCTGCGTGGAATGACCGTTCTGCCTGGAATGGTAGCTCATTTTGACGTGAGCAGGGAAAAATCGGTACATGCGGTGGAACAGGCGATGATGGGAGAGCAGAAGATTTTTCTGATTGCCCAGCTTGATCCGGAGGTAGAAGAGCCGGCAATGGAAGATTTATACAAAATAGGTGTCATTGCAGAGATCAAGCAGGTCATCAAGCTTCCGGATAATCTGATACGTGTATTAGTGGAAGGCATGGAACGTGCTGAGTTATCGCAGATCTTAGAAGACGAAGAATATTTATATACAGAGGTTGTACGGTTTGACGATGCCGGAGAGGAAGAAGTGATTCCGGAGGCAAGAGAGGCGATGCTTCGCAGCTTAAAAGAGACCTGTATCTCATATGCCAAGGTCAATCCGAAGCTTGGCAAGGAATTCGCAAAGCAGGTGGAAAAGTGTGACCAGCTTGAGGTACTGCTTGTTGAAGTAGGGAATAATCTTCCGCTTGCCTTTGAAGGAAGGCAGAAGCTGCTTGAAGCTGTCGGTACGGTCACACAGTACGAAGTGCTGATGGGCATTCTGCTCAATGAGATCAATGTACTCAATATCAAAAATGAATTCCAGCGTAAGGTCAAGGAACGTGTAGATAAGAATCAGAAGGAATACCTGTTACGCGAGCAGATGAAGCTGATCCGGGAAGAACTTGGGGAAGACAATACCGAATCGGATATTGAATACTTTGAAACAGAACTTAAAAAGTTAAAGGCAGATAAAGAAGTAAAAGAAAAGATCAAAAAAGAGATCGAGCGTTTTAAAAATATCAGTTCGAGTTCTTCCGAGAGCGCAGTCAGCCGTGGTTATATTGAGACATTATTAGAGCTTCCATGGAATAAGGCATCGAAGGATAATAAGAATCTTGCCCATGCAAGAGAAGTCTTAGATGCTGAACATTACGGCTTAGAGAAGGTAAAGGAACGGGTGTTAGAATTCCTTGCAGTACGGAATCTTACCAGTAAGGGAGAAAGCCCGATCATCTGCTTAGTCGGACCACCTGGAACAGGTAAGACGAGTATAGCAAGATCTGTTGCAAAGGCACTCGGAAAGGAATACGTCCGTATCTGTCTTGGAGGTGTACGGGATGAAGCTGAGATCCGTGGACACAGAAGAACCTATGTGGGTGCGATGCCGGGACGTATTGTATCGGGACTTCGGAGCGCAGGCGTGAAGAATCCGCTGATGTTATTAGATGAGATCGATAAGGTCAGCAGTGATTATAAGGGTGATACTTCTTCGGCACTTCTTGAAGTGTTAGACAGTGAGCAGAACCACAAGTTCCGTGATCATTATATCGAGATCCCGGTCGATCTGTCTGAGGTTCTTTTTATCGCAACGGCTAACTCTGCTTCCGATATACCAAGACCGCTGTTAGACCGTATGGAGCTGATCGAGGTTACCAGTTATACGGAAAATGAGAAACAGCATATTGCAAGGGAGCATCTGATCGGCAAACAGATCATAGCGAATGGATTAAAGAAAGAACAGATCAGCTTCAGTGACAAGGCAGTCGCAAAGATGATTGCAGGCTATACCAGAGAAGCCGGGGTGCGTAACTTAGAGCGCAGGATTGGTGAGGTATGCAGAAAGGCTGCAAGAGAGATCTACGAGGGTGAGAAGAAAAAGGTACAGATCACCGAGCGTAATCTTTCAACCTATCTTGGAAAAGAGAAATACAGCATTGATAAGCGAAACGATAAGGACGAGGTCGGAATCGTCCGTGGACTGGCATGGACGAGTGTCGGTGGTGACACCTTAGAGATCGAGGTCAATATTATGCCGGGTAAGGGCGAGTTCGTTCTGACCGGACAGCTTGGTGATGTGATGAAGGAATCGGCACAGGCAGGAATCAGTTATATCCGCTCGGTCAGTGAGCAGTATGAGATCCCGGAGAACTTCTTCAAGGAGCATGACATCCATATACATATTCCGGAAGGGGCTGTACCTAAGGATGGACCTTCTGCCGGAATCACCATGGCAACTGCAATGCTTTCTGCGATTATCGGGAAAAAAGTCCGTGCAGATCTTGCGATGACAGGAGAGATCACCCTGCGTGGGCGTGTACTTCCGATCGGCGGTTTAAAGGAAAAGACACTTGCAGCGAAAAATGCAGGGATCACAACCGTGCTGGTACCGAAGAAGAATGAAAAAGATGTGGAAGAGATCGCACCGGAGATCAAGAAAGGACTTCAGATCATCTTTGTAGAAAATATGGAAGAAGTTCTTGCCAATGCACTGGTCTGTGAAAAATAGAATGTAAATTTGTGCCTGCGGCCGAACGTCTGCAGGCTGAGAGAAAGGTATGGTTATTAAAATGGTAATCAAAAATGTAAACCTTGAAACGGTATGTGGTATCACGAGTAAGATTCCGGATAATCTGTTGCCGGAGGTGGCATTTGCCGGAAAGTCCAATGTAGGAAAATCATCCCTGATCAATGCACTGATGAACCGCAAGTCATTGGCAAGAACCTCCGCACAGCCGGGAAAGACGCAGACGATCAACTTTTATAATATCAACAATGCGATGTATCTGGTTGACCTTCCGGGTTACGGATATGCGAAGGTATCAGAGGCGGAGAAGGCGAAGTGGGGAAAGATGATCGAAAATTACCTGCACGTATCAAAGCAGTTAAAGGCAGTCTTCCTGCTGATCGATATCCGGCATGATCCGTCGAATAATGATAAGATCATGTATGACTGGATCGTACATCAGGGGTATGATCCGATCATTATTGCAACAAAGTTAGATAAGATCAAGCGCAGCCAGAAGGACAAGTGCGTGAAAGCAATCCGCACGGGACTTCAGGTGAAGCCGGGAACAAAGATCATTCCGTTTTCTGCTGAGACGAAGCAGGGACGTGACGAGATCTGGGAACTGATGGATGAGGTTATCGGTTATGAAGCATAAGTATAGATTTACAGCAGTTCTTTTAGTTGGAATTCTGCTGGTAAGTATCCTGCTGACGAATCTATATGTAAAAACAGAGGAAATAGGAGATGCGGACAAGCTTCGTGTCGTAACATCTTTTTATCCGATGTATATCGCTGCCTTAAATGTGATCGGTGATCAGAGCGGGGTAGAATTAGAGAATCTGAGTGAGCCGCAGACCGGGTGTCTGCATGATTATCAGATGACACCGGCAGATATGCGGCTGCTTTCTAGTGCCGATGTGTTTATTGTCAATGGCGGTGGAATTGAGTCCTTTTTATCCGATGTGGCAGAAGCATACCCGGAGCTTACGATCTTAAATGCATCCGATCAGGTAGAACTCTTACCGGAATCGGAGCAGGAGCATGACCACGATCACGAAGCAGATCCGGATGAGGAACATAGCCATGCAGCAGATGCCAATGACGAATATAGTGACGATGACGAACATCACGATGATACAGATTCTGACGATCATACGCATACACATTCCGATGAGAATGCACATGCCTGGATGAGCATTCCGGATTACCGGATCCAGGTGCAGACGATCGCAGATGGGCTGATAAAGGCAGATCCGGCACATGCAGATGTGTATCAGAAGAATGCCGCAGCCTATGATGAGAAGTTAGCAGCCTTAGAAAAAGAAGCCGAAGAAGTAAAGACCTATACCGAGGGTAAGGATCTTGTGATCTTTCACGAAGCCTATGATTATGTGGCGGCAGATTACGGGATGCATGTCATATACACGCTGAATCTGGATGAGGAACGTCAGGTCAGTGCCGGGAAAGTTGCAGATGTTGTCAGTGAGATCAAGGAGCATGGAATCACAACGGTATTTGCGGAAGAACTGTATGGCAGTGATATGGGGAATACGATCGAGCGTGAAACCGATGCAAAGGTCTGTTACCTGGATACGATGGTACGGGGAGAATATGAAGCAGATAGTTACTTAAAGGCAATGGAAAAGAATATCCGGATGATAAGGGAGGCGTTTACGCCATGAAAAAAATCATAAAGCCATGTGGAATCCACTGTATTAAAATCAAAAATCTCGGTGTGCAGATCGGAGAGCAGGAGATCTTAAAAGACATCAACCTGCATATTCACTGTGGGACACTGACTGCAATTATCGGAAAAAACGGTGCGGGAAAATCTACCCTGATCAAGTCTATTTTAGGTGAGATTCCGCATACCGGAGAGATTGAATTCAAGGATTGTGAGAACGGACATATCCAGAAACTGCGGATTGGTTATGTACCGCAGAGCCTGAACATTGAAAAACATACACCGGTCAGTGTCTATGACATGATCGCAAGCTATCAGTCAAACTGTCCGGTCTTTTTCCGCAAGAGTAAAAAGCTCTATCAGGAGATCTTAGAAAGCCTGCGGGTATTTGAGGCAGAGGAGCTGATCGATAAGCAGGTCTGCAACCTTTCCGGAGGAGAACTGCAAAGAGTGCTGCTATCGATGGCAGTCATGGATGAGCCGAACCTGCTGTTACTCGATGAGCCGGTATCCGGTATTGACCAGAACGGTATGGAACTATTCTATAAGCGGATGGAATATCTGAAGGAACACTTTGATCTTGCAGTCATCCTGATCTCGCATGATCTCGATTATGTGAAGCAGTATGCAGATCATGTCGTGTTACTGAATAAAACCGTACTGATGCAGGGAACTCCAAAGGAGGTCTATGCAAGCGAAGCGTTTCAAAAGACCTTTACGGAAGCAGCCATGTTGGTGGGAGGTGTCAAAGAATGATGGACTTTTTTACAGAATGGTGGTCGTATGGATTTATGCGGAATGCCTTTGTCGCAGTCCTGATTATCACACCATTGTTCGGGCTTCTTGGAACAATGATCGTCAATAAGAAGATGGCATTTTTCTCAGATGCGCTCGGACACTCGGCACTGACTGGAATTGCGATCGGGGTTGTACTTGGAGTGGCAGATACGTCCCTGTCAATGGTTATCTTTGCGATCGCATTTGCATTGCTGCTGAATAAGATCAGCAGTAAGAGTACGGCATCGACCGATACGATCATCTCGGTATTTTCTTCCTGCAGTATTGCAATCGGACTGGCGATCCTCTCAAAAGGCGGAAACTTCAGCAAATACAGCAGTCTTTTAGTCGGAGATATCTTAAGTATCACCTTCCGTGAGATCGTATATCTGATCCTGATCTTTGCGGCAACGCTGGTGTTCTGGTTTGTGGCATTTAACAAGTTAAATGCAGTCAGTCTGCACCGGACTCTGGCAAAAAGCAGAGGAATCCATGTAAAGCTGATCGAAAATATATTTGCAGTATTTATCGCATTGATCGTAATGCTTTCGATCAAGTGGGTCGGAATCCTGATCATCAATGCGCTATTGATCCTTCCGGCGGCAAGCAGCCGGAATCTTGCGGAAAATATGCGGGAATACCATTTCTTTTCGATCTTGTTTTCGGTATTTTCGGGAATCATTGGACTGATCATCTCATATTTTACGAATGTTGCAACCGGGCCTATGATTGTAATCGTAGCATCGGTCATCTACTTTGCAACCTACTTCTATGGCAAACGTTCAGTGTAACATACTGCCACGGACAATCGAATCCTTGCCGAAACGGTTACGGATAGAATCGGCAGCAGCGTCTAAACGCTGCTGTTTTTCGTCCGGGACAAGGTCAAAAATAGACATCTGCTGGGGCGCATCCTCGGAAATAAGCTTTGCTGTGCGGATGCCGAGCAGACGGATGGGATGCTTGTTCCAGAGTTCGAAAAACAACTGACAGGAGGCAGTATAGATCTCATTTGTCGTATTTGTCGGAGCAAAGAAGGCACTCTGGTGGGAACAGGAGGTAAAGTCACTGTACTTGATCTCAACCGTAACGGTCTGGGCAAGCTGGTGTGCCTTACGCAGTCTGGCAGAAACTTTTTCGGAAAGGGAGAGCAGTACCTTTTGAATCTCCTCAGCCTGTGAAATATCAGTACTAAGCGTCACGGAATTACCAACTCCCTTGGCTTCCCGTGCCTGTGGGTGCAGGGTATCACTTCCGATGCCATTTGCATATTCCCACATGGTAATGCCATGGCTTTTAAATTCCTGCTGCAGATAGTCCTTATCGGTATGCGCCAGTTCACCGATCGTGCGGATGCCGAGACTTTTTAAGCGGTTGGCGCTGGAACGTCCGACCATGTAGAGGTCATCCACCGGAAGCGGCCACATTTTTGCAGGGATCTCATCATAGAACAGCGTGTGGATACGATCCGGCTTGGTAAAATCACTTGCCATCTTCGCAAGTACCTTATTTGGTGCGATACCGATATTAACGGTGAAGCCAAAGCGGGACTTGATCTCTTCCTTGATCTGCCTTGCAGCAGCAAGCGGTGATTCGTACTGTGATGCGATCGGTGTGAAGTCTAGGAAGCATTCATCGATCGAAAGCTGTTCAATGTCCGGCGTATAGGTGTGCAGAAGTGCCATAAGCTTCTGGCTGTAGCGTTTGTAGAGCGCATGATCCGGTGGAACGATAACGAGATTCGGGCACTTGCGGCGTGCCTGTGCTACCGGTTCGGCTGTATGGATATCATAAGCCTTCGCCGGCACAGACTTTGCTAATACGATCCCATGGCGGCTCTTCGTATCGCCGCCGATGATCGCTGGGATCGTACGGATATCCAGTGTTTCTCCATTTTTTAATTTTTCTACCGCACTCCAGCTTAAAAAAGCGGAGTTCACATCAATATGAAAAATAATGCGTTCCATGATCGTTCCTCAAAACAGAATGTATGTTTGCTATTGACATGATTTTACCACAGATTACAGGAAATGGGAATGATTTTCCATGAAATTGCTCTAGTCAGAAAAGAATGCATGTGTTAGAATAATTGCAATAAGAAATGCGGCTGATAACAAGAGAAACAGGTGATAGAAGTGAAGTTTAAGAGAATCAATGTAGATACCGTAAGGTGTCTGATCACAGAGGAAGAGTTACATGAGAACGGTCTGGATGTCGATGATTTCCTCGCAAATGATGGAAAAACAGAGGAATTCTTACGCCGGATCATTACAATGGCAGAGACAGAGGTCGGCTATAAGGTGCATGGTGGGAATATTTCCATTCAGGTGTCTGTATTGCCGGATCATGTGCTTGCACTTACATTCTCTGAGAAGACGAATGCAGGGATCATGAATGTATTAGAGAATCTGAAGTCTGTGATGGAGAATCTTTCGAAGAATGTTGCAGAAGCATCACAACAGGCACAGCCGGAGACTGATGAGCCGAAGATTCCGATACAGGGTGCTAAGGAGAAGCAGGCACATGTGGTATCGGATGGGATTATTCCGGGTTCCTGTGAATATCAGATCCAGTTTGATCGTATGGAATACTTTGACGCATACAGCCGCAGCGTTCAGCTAGAGATGCCGGTTGAGAACCGGTTATATAAGCTGCCACAGGATCATATGTATTTTCTGTTAATGAAAAAGGGAGATATGAATGACAGACAGTTATGCAGACTGCTCAGTGCGGCATTAGACTTTGCAACGGGAATCTATTCCCATGATGCAGTCCGTGCCTTTATAGAAGAGCATGGAGAATCCATTATAGAGAAGAATGCGATACAGGTTATGCAGCAGTTATAAAAACAGCAGGAAATTTATGGAGGATGTGCCTCAAAATTTCCTGCTGTTTCTTGATGTAAGTGATAACATGGACTATAACATATATTATCCTATTGTAGAATGATTTACGTATTTGCGACTTATGAAGAATCTTAGATTTTCTTGATGTTCTGTCAGTAATGTAGCAATGCAACAACATGGATGTTGATGCAAACAAAAGCCGGGGCATGGACGCCACGTCTTTTGTGGTTGCGGGAAGAAAAAATGTTTTGGCAGAACATTTAGAAAATGTTAGATTCGTAATATGGAGCAAATGTAAATTATCTACAATAGGATAATTATTTTTATGATATTTTTTAGCGTTCCATCCGCCAGAAGTATGCACTATATGGTGGTAACTCACTGCCGCCCCCAAAGTCGTGTTCTGCTCCGGTGATCAGATCGACAGCAGTACCGCAGCCGGCATCAAAGTGTGCTGTATAGCTTTCACCGTCTGCATTGATCGCAACTAAGACACGCTCGCTGTCGCATCTGCGCTGGAAGATGCACTGCTTATTTGTCAGGACGATCGAAGTAAAGTCACCATAATTTAAGGCAGGACTGTTCTTCTTTGCCTCGGCAAGTTTTGAGATCCAGTCGAACAGTTCGTTTTCAACCGGTGCATCAAAGCAGGCACGTAGTGCTGGATCGCCTTCTTCCTTACGCGCCTTTGCGCCCCATTCACTTCCGTAGTATACACATGGGATACCCGGCATACCAAAGCACAGTGCATAGATGAGCGGAAGATGTTTTTCGTTTGTCAGAAGACTTGCGATTCTTGAAACATCATGATTATCGACGAAGGACAACAGGTGTTTGCCCTTGTAAAGGGTCCAGTTTTCCGGTCCAAACTGACGTAACAGCGAGTGGTTGATTTCGAACATATTCATGCTGTTAAAGCTCGAATGAAGTCCCTTATAACATTCGTAGTTCGTTACAGAATGCAGCATGGAATCGTTCATAATCTGGTTGTAATCTCCGTGAAGTGTCTCACCGACTAAGAAGAAGTCCTTCTTCAGGCTGTCGCAGTGGCTTCTCAGACGACGGATAAAGTCATGGTCTAAGCAGTATGCAACATCGAGACGAAGTCCGTCGATATCGAAGGTATTTACCCAGTAGGAAACGCTTTCTAACAGATGATCGACAACTGCCGGATTCTGAAGATTCAATTTGACCAGATCATAGTTGCCTTCCCAGCCTTCATACCAGAGTCCGTCATTGTAATTTGAGTTTCCGTCGAAGCTGATATGGAACCAGTCTTTGTAAGGAGAATCCCATTTTTTCTCCAGTACATCCTGAAATGCCCAGAATCCACGTCCGACATGGTTGAATACACCGTCTAATACGACCTTGATGCCTGCCTCGTGCAGATTCTTACATACTTCGACGAAGTCCTCATTTGTGCCAAGTCGGGTATCAATCTTGCGGTAATCCCTTGTATTATAGCCATGTGTATCGGATTCGAATACCGGTGAAAAATAGATTGCATTTGCACCAAGCTTTTTGATGTGTGGAATCCAGTCATTGACCTTTAAGATACGATGCTCTAACTTGCCATCATTTTCAAAAGGTGCGCCACAAAATCCCAATGGATAGATCTGATAAAATACACTATCGTATGCCCACATAATAATCCTCTTTTCTTTTTGATTTTTATTTACTCATTTCACGTGATTTTTCAGTACATGCCCGCTGCGCCTGGATCACGGTATTACGCAGACCGCCTTCTTCAAGCTTTGCAACGGCAGCGATCGTGGTTCCGCCTGGGGAGCAGACCGCATCCTTTAATTCACCCGGATGTTTTCCTGTCTCAAGTACCATTTTTGCAGCACCCAGTACGGACTGTGCGGCGAACTTATATGCCTGTGTGCGTGGCATGCCGTCTGCAACTGCGGCGTCTGCCATTGCTTCAATAAACATGTAGACATAGGCAGGAGAGGAGCCACTGACTCCGGTAACGGCATCCATTAAGGATTCTGGTACGACCTCTGCTTTTCCGAAGCTCTCAAAGATCCGGGTAACAAGTGAAAGATCATCCTCTGTGATATTTTCGTTCGGAACAAGTGCAGACATGGCTTCTGCCACCATGGCAGGTGTATTTGGCATCGTGCGGACGAGCTTGACCGGTTTGCCAAAAGCACCTTCGATTTTTTCGATGTTCTGACCGGCTGCGATCGCTACGATGATCTGATCATCGGTGATGGCATCGCGGATCTCACGGATGACGCTCTCATATAAGTATGGTTTTACCGCAAGAAAAAGAATGTCGGATTTTTCTGCAACCGTAAGATTTGAGAGCGTTGTTTCGATTCCACAGTCTGCCTTTAACTGATCAAGCGTTGCCTGTGTCTTTGCACTTGCAATGATCTGCGATGCATCTGCAAGCTTAGAAGCAAGGATGCCCTTTATCATTGCACTTCCCATGTTTCCACTGCCAATAAAGCCAATTATTTTGTTTTCCATAGTTTTTCATGAACCTCATTTCTGTATATGATTGTAAAAAAAGCCCGGCTTCGATCGAAACCAGGCTTTTCTATGTATGAATTAGAAGTCTGTTAAATCAGCGGCTCTTCTCTCTAAGAATGCGCTCATTCCTTCTGTCTTATCATGTGTAGAACATGTAACACCGAAGAGGTTTGCTTCCATCTCAACTGCGTTCTTGATGTCCATATCATATCCGTTGTTGATTGCAGCCTTAGCAACAGATACAGCGTAGCTTCCCTTAGAAATGATCTTAGCAGCCATTGCTTTAGCGGTAGACATTAACTCTTCCTTAGCAACTACTTTGTTTACTAAGCCGATACGATAAGCTTCGTTTGCGTCGATGTTGTCGCATGTGAAGATCATCTCTTTTGCACGTCCCATACCAACAAGACGGGCAAGTCTCTGTGTACCACCGAATCCAGGGATGATACCAAGACCACACTCAGGCTGGCCAAATACAGCATTGTCAGATGCGATACGGATATCACATGCCATGGAGATCTCGCATCCGCCGCCAAGTGCGAAGCCGTTTACAGCTGCGATTGTAACCTGTCTCATGTTCATTAACTTGAAGAATGGAACAGATGCCTTCATACCGAAAGCTCTTGCTTCTGCTGCGGAGAAGTTCACCATCTCAGCAATATCAGCACCTGCAACGAAGGATTTGAATTCGTTACCCTTCTTATCAGGACCACCGGTTAAGATAACAACCTTGATGTCGTCTCTTCCTTCGATCTCAGTAAGAACCTCGTTCAGTTCGTCTAAGGTCTCAGAATTTAATGCGTTTAATGCTGCTGGTCTTGTGATAGAAAGAACAGCGATTTCGTTTTCCACTTCTAACTTTAAGTTATTCATTGGATAAAGCCCTCCTAAAATAGTTGTAATTGATAAAAATTTAACGAACATTACATACTAATAATATATATCTAATGGGCGGTTTTGTCAATGAGAAGCGCGTATTTTGATGAAAACTCTATGTGCCTTCGAAGGCAGGAATTGAATTTGTATGGGAAGATGGCTAAGATCCTGATAGTAGGGAGAAGCAAAATTCCGGTGTTTTCGATGGTGACAGCAGGGGCAGCAATTCTTTTATTTGACATCGAAATAGCCATTGCAGTGTGGAAAAAGGAAGAGGAGCAGGACGGGCAGGGACACCTGACGGTACTTGAAATCGTAGGGATCGTGCTCGCAGTGATCGGAATTGGATATGCGATAGTTACATAGAGTAACTGCTTTATAAATTGGTTTGGAAATTAAAAGTAGTTCGTTAAACTTGAAATGAAAAAATGCACAAATTATGTGGAACAAACTTTTATTTGCGTTTTTAGCTTCAAAGAGCGTTGCAAATGTTTGTGGAACATATTTGTGCATTTTTTCAATAAAGAACCTACAAATACGTTTGATCCCAAAATCTCTATAGTAGTCAGAAAAAAAATTCTGTGCTATAATTTTACGCTAGAATGAAGTATGAAAAGAGGAAAAAAGTATGAGCAGATCTTACATATCAAAAATCGTAAAAGAGATGCCGGATTCCGGGATCAAGGATTTTTTTGACATAGCAAACACCATGGACGGCGCATTATCCCTTGGCGTCGGTGAGCCGGACTTTGCAACTCCGGAGCATGTGCGTAAGGCGGCGATCGAATCGATCGAGCAGGCACAGACCAAGTATACGGATAACAGGGGAACGGTAGAACTGCGTGCGGCATGTGCCGAATATTTAGAGAAGTTTGATCTTCATTATGACAGACAGGACGAGATCTTAATCACGATGGGAGCAAGCGAGGGCATTGATCTGGCACTCCGTACACTGGTAAATCCGGGAGATGAAGTCTTAGTGGTAGAACCTTCCTATGTTTCCTATATTCCATGTATTGAATTATGTGGCGGTGTTCCGGTATCCTTAGAGTTACAGGCCAAGAACCGTTTCCGTCTGACCAGGGAGCAGTTAGAGGAGAAGATCACAGACAAGACCCGTGTTCTTTTGATCTCCTTCCCAAGCAACCCGACCGGAGCGATCATGGAACGGGAGGACTTAGAGGCGATTATACCATTATTGATCGAACATGATATTTTTGTGATCAGTGACGAGATCTATGCAGAACTGACTTACGGCAAGAAGCATGTTTCGATCGCTGCACTTCCGGGTATGGCAGAGCGTACAGTCGTTTTAAACGGTTTTTCAAAGGCTTTTGCAATGACAGGCTGGAGAATGGGAATTGCAGCAGGACCGGCTGATGTGATCTTCCATATGAATAAGATCCATCAGTTTACGACGATGTCCGCTGGAACGACGAGCCAGTATGCGGCATTAGAAGCGATGACAAGTCCGGTGCGTGACGAAGAGATTGCCATTATGCGTAAGGAATATGATGAGCGCAGAAAGCTGATGGTAGATGGCTTTGTAGAGATGGGATTAGATGTCGTAGAGCCGGA
>JALERL010000018.1 GCA_022764465.1 Lachnospiraceae bacterium
ACTGTTCCATATCAGAAGTTAGAGGGATTAAAACCGGATTATCAGTACACCGGAAACTTTGTCTTAAGCGGACTTGTCGGTTCTACCCTTTCTGTTGATATGAACAATGATGAAAATGTAGATGCTATCTATTATGCAGCCAATTATCATGAAGATGACGATACCATGACCTGCACACTTACAATCAATGGTACGGATTACTCCGATCTGCTGCAAAGTGATGACTGCTATCTGACCTCCGGTGCAGCCAGCTCCTATAGCATGATGTACTATTATCTGGTAGATCTCGATACTTCCGATGACTATATTGAACTTGCGATCCAGGATATGGGAATGAGCGACGATCTGGTCACCTACTTTTTCCGGTATGACGGCAGAGACTTAAGCTATGTAGGACAGATCAATGATCTCTTTGATTCCTCCACCTGCACCGCAGACGGTGACGGTTATATCTCGGCAAATCAGGGAATGTCGATCCTTGAATCCAAAAGTATTACCGTAACCTATCAGCTGACAGATAACGGCAGCTTAGAACTTGTTCCGCAGGATTGGTATACGATCCACGATGATGCTACAGACAGCCAGTTCAATTCACATAATATCTTACAGAATGTTTCGGTCTACACTGAGGCTGACCGTAATTCCGATACCGTAGAACTGACCCCTGCAGACGGACCTGTCAGCTTCCCGGCAACCGATAATGAACACTGGGCGATCGTTAAGACAGCCTCCGGTAAGCTCTACTATCTGTATCTGGAAAGCTTCTCCTTCTTAGAATCCGGTCAGGATGTAACCGAAATATTTGAAAACATGTTTCTGGCAGGCTAAGAGGAAAACAGGATGAAGCATTCAAACAAAACCAAGGCTTACTATCACCTTCCCGGACTATTTGAATTCTATGAACTGTATCAGGTATTCCTGCCACTCTTTTTTAAGCACCGGGAATACTTCTACGACTGGTGTGAGATAGGCTCGATCTATGGTGCTCCCTCAGATTGTCTCTGGGGTGGCGGACGCACTTCCTTTGGCAATCACGATCCGGCAGAGGTTCATGCGCTGATGCGAAAATACCAAATACCGGCACGACTGACCTTCAGTAATTTCCTGCTGGAAGTGGAGCATCTTTCCGATAAAAAATGCAATGCGCTCTGCGCACTGTTTGCAGATAACAGCAGCTATAAAAATGGTGTGATCGTCCATTCAGACCTGCTGCTTGATTATTTAAAAACAACCTATCCCGGTCTTTACTTTATTTCCTCTACCACAAAGGTCTTAACAGATTTTGATTTACTTGTGGATGAGTTAAACCGGGATGATTTCCGTTATGTTGTACCGGATTTCCGCCTGAATAAGGCTTACGATAAGTTAGATGCCCTGACCGGGCATCAGAAGGATAAGGTAGAATTCTTATGCAACGAATGCTGCTTTTTCGGATGTATGGACCGGAAGCGCTGCTATGAAGCAGTCAGCCGCAAGAATCTTGGGGAAAACTGCCCGGAACACCACTGCGCAGCTCCGGATGCCGGAGAAGGCTACCGCTTTTCAAAAGCAATGGAAAATCCGGGCTTTATCGGTATCGATGACATCGTAAATGTCTACCTTCCAATGGGATTTTCCAATTTCAAAATCGAAGGCAGAGGACTCGGCAGTGCCCTGATCCTTGAATTCCTGCTTTATTATATGACAAAGCCGGAATACCAGCTACGTGTAAGAGAAGCAGTCTATCTCGATAATATGCTCGATCTATTCTGATATTATCCTGATTCAGGTGTCCAAAGATATATTTAGCTTTTAAATTTGCTTATCTCATACAGATATAGACCATGTATCCTGCATAGGCAAGCAGCATAACGATACCTTCGATCCTACCGATCTGCTTTTTGCTCCAGGCAAAGATCAGTACCACGACACTCATGATCGTAAGGATCACGATGTCGATTACATTTTCCATGATAAATGCAACCGGACTGATCGTTGCTGCAATACCCAGTACAAAGAGGACATTGAAGATATTCGAGCCAATGACATTTCCAAGTGCCATGTCTGCTTCCTTCTTACGTGCGGCAACGATTGAAGTTACCAGTTCCGGTAAGGAGGTTCCAAGTGCCACGATCGTAAGACCGATCAGGTTCTGGCTGAGTCCGAAGTCTGCTGCAATCTCCGATGCGGAATCAACGACAAAGTCACCGCCAAAGGCGATCGCTGCGGCACCAAGTACGATATATACAATACATTTCCAGACCGGAAGATCTGCTAAGTGTTCTGCTTCTTCCTCTTCTTCGATTTCTAAGGCTTCTCCTGCGGCACGCGCCTTTTTTGCTGACTGTACCATCCAGAATAAAAATGCTGCAAAAAGTACCAGCAGGATCACACCATCCACATGTCCCACTTCCATACCGATATAACCAAGCACGAGTAACAGCACACCTACCAGAATGGAAAATGGGAATTCCTTTTTTAAGGTACCAACCTGCACTGCCAGCGGTGCAAATAATGCACAGGCTCCACATACTACCATCAGGTTAAAAATGTTAGAACCGACTACATTGCTGACCGCAAGTGCATTGTTATTCGTAATCGAAGCCGTTACACTGACCGCACATTCCGGCAGGGAGGTTCCCATCGCAACGATCGTCATACCGATGATCAGTGACGGAACCTTCAACTTTTTTGCTACCGCA
>JALERL010000044.1 GCA_022764465.1 Lachnospiraceae bacterium
TATTCAATTATTTCATACAAATACATTTTACCACAGTTCTCACAAAAAAACACCCCAAGACAAATGTCCTGGAGTGTAATATACTGTTCTGAAACGTCCTGAGACGTTCTGGATTGTGAAATTGATTATCTCTTTGAGAACTGTGGTGCACGACGTGCAGCTTTGAGACCGTATTTCTTTCTTTCTTTCATACGTGGATCTCTTGTTAAGAATCCAGCAGACTTTAATACTGGTCTGTAATCAGCATCTACAGTAAGTAATGCTCTGGCGATACCATGACGAACTGCTCCAGCCTGTCCTGTATATCCGCCACCCTTAACGTTTACTAAAACGTCAAACTTATCAGCTGTCTCTGTAGCAACTAATGGCTGACGAACGATAACTTTTAAAGTCTCTAATCCGAAATACTCATCAATGCTTCTTTTATTGATTGTAATCTTACCTGTTCCTGGTACTAAATATACTCTGGCAACAGATGATTTTCTTCTTCCTGTTCCGTAATACTTTGTATTAGCCAATGTCCTTTACCTCCTGATTAAAATGTTAAAGCTTCAGGTTTCTGAGCTTCGTGCTTGTGATCTGGTCCAGCGTATACGAATAACTTCTTATACATCTCTCTTCCTAAAGGTCCCTTTGGAAGCATTCCCTTAACAGCGAATTCGACAACTCTTTCTGGATGCTTAGCTAACATTTCTTTTAATGTGGTCTCTTTTAATCCACCAACATAATCGGAATGGCTGTAATACATTTTCTGATCCAGTTTCTTACCTGTTACATGGATCTTCTCAGCGTTAACAACGATCACATAATCACCTGTATCGATGTGTGGTGTGAAAGTTGGTTTATTTTTTCCTCTTAATACTTTAGCAACTTCAGATGCTAAACGTCCTAATGTCATACCATCAGCGTCTACTACATACCATTTTCTCTCGATTGTAGCAGGACTAGCCATAAATGTCTTCATTGGTTTTCCTCCTTGATAGATAACTGAAGTTCTGGATTCATGCGGATGTACCGGCCACATCGTTCCCACTTCAACTGTTTGTTTATAGTAAAATATCTTGCCGGGGCTTTGGCTCAATATTTATATACTATGTCAGACTTAAACATTATAGTACGCGTGCCCGGTCGTGTCAATCTTTTTTTCAGGAAAAATCCGGATTTCTGCCCACTTTTCCACGGTATCAGCAATTTTTCAGAATGTTTTCCACATTCTCATATTCGATTCCGATCATCGTAAGTCCATGTGCAGGTGCAGTTGGTCCGGCCGCACTCCGGTCACAGGCGGTAAGCATCGCCCGGATCTCCTCCGGCTTACGGATACCCGCACCGATCTGGATCAGCGTTCCCGCAATGATGCGGACCATATTATATAGGAAGCCGCTGCCCGTCACACAGATCGTAATAAGTTCTCCCTCTCTGGTAACGTCTAGGGAATAGATCGTCCGGACCGTCGTTTCTGCCGTAGTCGCAGTCGAACAAAAGCTTTTAAAATCATGTTCTCCGACCAATATGTCCGCTGCCTGCTGCATTGCAGACACATCCAGCGGATAATGATAAAAATAAGTATCCCGCCGCAACATCGGCAGCGGCATTTTGCGGTTCAGGATACGATACTCATACGTCTTTTTACTGTTACAATGCCTTGGATGAAAATCAGACACCACTTCAAGTGAACGCTGCACAACAATATCCTCCGGCAGCCGCTGGTTTACAGCATAGGCAATCTTTTCTGCCGGAATCCTTGTATCCGTATCAAACACTGCAACATTTCCATAAGAATGCACACCGGAATCCGTCCGGCTTGCACCGGTCACAAGAATGGATTCCCCAAGAAGCTCCGAGAGCTTTTCATTTAAAACACCCTCAATCGTCACCCCGTTCGGCTGTACCTGCCATCCACAGTAATTCGTTCCTTCGTATGCAACAACAAGCATGATCCGTTTCATGGCAATCCCCCTTCTGCTGTTTTTCAGACTCAGGCTGCCGGCACAACGAACGTATTCCATACAATCTTTAATGCGATCATTGCTGCCAGATATAAGATTACGATCACATAGGCAATATAATCTCTTTTCTGATAATGCAGAGGCTTCATCTTCGTTCTGCCCTCGCCTCCGCGGTAGCATCTTGCCTCCATCGCCATCGCAAGATCATTTGCACGACGGAATGCAGAAACAAACAATGGTACTAAAAGCGGGATCATTGCCTTTGCTTTTTTGATCAGATTCCCGTTTTCAAAGTCTGCGCCACGCGCCATCTGTGCCTTCATGATCTTATCTGTCTCTTCGATTAAGATCGGGATAAAACGCAGTGCGATCGACATCATCATCGAAATCTCATGTACCGGAATATGGATCTTATTCAGCGGATGCAGGGATTTTTCCAATCCATCGGTCAACTGGTTCGGTGTGGTTGTAAGGGTCATGACGGATGTACCGATAATCAAAAAGGTCAGGCGAAACAGCATCAGCACTGCATTCTGTGCACCCTCTTTTGTAATACGGAAGATCCACCATCTCCAGAGTTCTGTACCCGGTGTCAGAAACAGATTAAACAAACCGGTAATAATCATTAAGATCACGATTGCCTTTAAACCCTTGACCATATAGGAAAACGGCACCTTTGAGATCTTGATCACTGCAATCAGAAATACCGCTGCCAATACAAATGCCACGTAGCCTTTAAAAATAAAAAGAGAAATAATATAAAGCAGTGTACCAAGCAGCTTGACTCTTGGATCTAACTTATGAATCGGCGAATCTGCCGGATAATATTGTCCTAATGTAATATCTCGTAACATAAAATTACCTGTCTCTTCCTTTTCTCAAACATTCTGTCAGTTACCGGATTCTGTCCTGACACACACGAAGGATCTCCGCCTTTGCTTCCTCTACGGTGGTTGCATCCGTGTCAACCGGGATTCCAACCTCCTGTAACTCATGCATCAGATATGTTACCTGTGGTGCTGCAAGTCCGACTGCTTCTAGTTCCTTATAATGACGGAACACTTCCTTTGGAATGCCATCATACATGACCGAACCCTGATTCATTACAATGATCCTGCCCACATATTTTGCAACATCTTCCATGCTGTGTGAAACGAGGATGATCGTAATCCCACGCTCCTTATGCATCAGTGCGAGCTGGTCTAAGATCTCATCACGTCCCTTAGGATCTAAGCCTGCGGTCGGCTCATCTAAAATAAGCACCTCCGGCTTCATGGCAAGCACACCGGCAATCGCAACACGACGCTTCTGTCCACCGGACAGATCAAACGGAGACTGATAATACAATTCCTCCGGAAAACCGACGCTGCGAAGTGCTTCAAATGCCCGAAGCCCTGCTTCGTTTTTGGAAAGTCCCTGATTCATCGGGCCATAACAGACATCATCAAAAATCGTTGTTTCAAACAACTGATGCTCCGGATACTGAAAGACCAGTCCGACCTTACTTCGTAAGGCACGCATATCGTAACCCTCATCATAAATGTCTGCTCCATTGTAATAAATATCACCGGACGTCGCATGCATAAGCCCGTTCAGATGCTGGATCAGTGTAGACTTTCCGGAACCGGTATGACCGATCACACCGATAAATTCCCCATCTTCGATTTTCAGGTTAATATCCTTTAACGCCTGAATCTCATATGCAGTTCCTGCGCTGTAAGTATAGTTTACTTTATCTAAAATTATTGACATATGCGAACCAATGCCTCCGTAAGTTCTTCTCTTGTAAGAATTCCTTCTGGTATATCCAGACCTGCCTTTTTCAACTCATGTGCCAGGAGTGTGATCTGCGGTACATCCAGACGGTATTCCTTTAATGATTCGACCTGTGAAAAAATATCCCGTGGAACGCCCTGCATAACAACATGTCCCTGATCCATGACATAGACACGGTCAGCATCGACAACCTCTTCCATATAATGTGTGATCAGAATAATGGTCACACCCTTTTCCCGGTTCAGCTTGTGAACAGCCCGTAAAACATCCTTGCGGCCGTTCGGATCGAGCATTGCAGTCGGCTCATCCAATACGATACACTTTGGCTGCATCGCCATGACACCGGCAATCGCAACACGCTGCTTCTGTCCGCCGGATAGCTTATTCGGAGAATGTGTCCGGTACTTCAGCATACCGACTGCCTTTAAACTCTCCTCCACACGTTCCCAGATCTCGTCTGTCGGAACACCGATATTTTCCGGTCCGAATCCGACATCCTCTTCTACCACACTTGCGATGATCTGGTTGTCCGGATTCTGAAAAACCATGCCCGCCGTCTGACGGACGTCCCAGATATTCTTGTCATCCGAGACATCGTAGCCATCCACCCAGAGACTACCCTCACTCGGCTCTAAGATCGCATTGATATGCTTCGCAAGCGTGGACTTACCCGATCCGTTGTGTCCAAGGATCGCAATAAACTCACCTGCATGCACATCCAGGTCAACCTTATCAAGAGCCGTCTGGATCGACTCGACATTGCCTTCCTCGTCACGTCTGATATATTCATGAACTAATTTTCTTGCCTTAATAATACCCATCTTAATCTCCATTCTCATGCGCTGCCGGTAGATCTTAAACATCGCAGAGCTCACGCGTTCTTCCCTGAAGATGCAGGACCCTTGTCCTGCAAGCGTGACTCTTGTGCGCTGCTGGTAGATCTTAGACATGGTATTCTCATGTCTTAGATCTACCCAGCGCACTACTTCCAGTGAAGTCTGTGCAGTTCCCCTTCCAGCCGCATATGATCAAAGTTGTTCTGTCTGAGTGCCTCATACAGCACGATCGCAACAGAATTCGACAGATTCAGGGAACGTGTCTCTCCGATCATCGGAATCCGCACGCATTCTTCCGGATGCTCGATTAAGATCTCCTCCGGGATTCCCGCGCTCTCTTTCCCAAACATAATATAGCAGTCCGGCTCATAAGATACATCCGAATAGACATGTTTTCCCTTTGTCGTCGCATAATAGACCTTCGCACCCGGATTCTTCTCTAAGAAGTCCTGATAGTCGATATACGTTGTCACCTCAAGATCCTTCCAGTAATCCATTCCGGCACGCTTTAATGCCTTTTCACTTAAGGAAAAACCCAGCGGCTCGATCAGATGCAGATGCGTTCCGGTTGCCACACAGGTTCTTCCGATATTTCCTGTATTTGCCGGAATCTCCGGCTCTAACAAAACGATGTTTAACTTTGCCATCTTATTGGTTCCTCATTTCTATTGGTTCTTTTCTCTTAACTCTTCGATATATTCTTCCATCCGGTCTAAGGCTTCCTTCAGGTTATCTAAGGAATACGCATAGGAAATCCGCAAAAAGCCTTCCCCGCAGTCACCAAATGCAGTACCCGGAACAACCGCTACCTTTTTTGCCCTTAACAGCCCGGTTGCAAATTCATCCGAGGACATACCGAATTCCTTGATACATGGAAACATATAAAATGCTCCATATGGTTCAAAGCACTGAAGTCCCATCTCCTCAAAACGATGCAGCAGATAACGTCTTCTGCCATTGTATTCCTCGCGCATATTTTTTACATCGTCATCCCCGTTTCTCAGGGCATCGACTGCCGCATACTGTGAGGTTGTCGGTGCACACATGATCGCATACTGGTGGATCTTAAGCATCTGCTTAAGGATCAGTTCCGGTCCGCAGGAATAGCCTAACCGCCAGCCGGTCATGGCATGGGACTTCGAGAATCCGTTGATCACAATCGTGCGTTCCTTCATGCCCGGAAGACTAGCAATCGACACATGCTCCTCCTGATAGGTAAGTGCAGAATAGATCTCATCACTTAATACAAACAGATCATGCTTTTCGATCACTTCCGCGATCTCTTCCAAGTCCTTTTTCTCCATGATCGCACCGGTCGGATTATTCGGGAATGGCAGTACCAGTAACTTCGTCTTCGGTGTAATCGCCGCCTCTAATTCTTCTGCGGTAAGACGGAACTCATCTTCTTCCTTTAATTCTATGATAACCGGTGTTCCGTTTGCTAATACGGCACACGGCAGATAGGACACGTAGCTTGGCTGCGGGATCAATACCTCATCACCCGGATCGAGCATGGCGCGCATTGCGATATCAATAGCTTCGCTTCCACCAACGGTTACTAAGATCTCATGTCCCGGATCATAGGAAAGATCATAATGACGGTACAGATACTTTGCGATTTCTTCCTTTAACTCCTTTAAACCGGCATTCGAGGTATAAAAAGTTCTACCCTTCTCTAAAGAATAAATACCCTCATCCCGGATATGCCACGGTGTATCAAAATCCGGTTCGCCCACACCAAGTGAGATTGCATCATCCATCTCACTTACAATGTCAAAAAACTTACGGATACCGGACGGCTGGATCGTTACGATTGTTTTTGATAATGGATTTCTCATGGTGTCATCAGTATCCTTTCATCTTTCTTCCACTCTGTCATAACCGTGCCATGATCCTTATATTTTTTCAGGATAAAGTTTGTTTTCGTGCTAAGTACATAATCTAAGGTTGATAACTTGTCTGAAACAAACTGGGATACTTCACGCAGTGTTTTTCCCTCAAGTGTCACCATCAGGTCAAAGCTTCCGGAAATCAGATAAACCGAATTCACTTCCGGATAATTATAGATCCGTTCTGCCACCTTATCAAAGCCCATGCCACGCTGTGGTGTCACACGCACTTCGATCAGTGCAGATACTTTCTCCACACCTGCCTTGTCCCAATTGATCAGTGTATGATAGCCACAGATAATATGCTCCCGCTCCATAGCAGAAAGCTCATTTAAAATCGTCGCTTCATCTACACCTAAAACAATTGCCAGTTCTTTTATATCAATTCTGCTGTTTTTTTCGATAAATGTCAAAATCTTTTCACGCATGCCTGTCCCCTTTCTTATGCAGCTAACATACTTTATACAATTCATCCGCTTTTGGCGGCTCTAAAAATCTGCGTTCATCCTCATTGATCAGTACACGGTCGTTGCCTTCCATCGCTTTTCCGATCACAACTGCCGGGATGTTCTCTTTTTCCAGTTCCCGTACCAGCATGTTTCCGTCGGATGCAGCCATCAACATGCAGCCACTCGAGATCAGTTCATAGGGATTCAGTCCGAAAAACTCACAGATCTCAATCGTCTCCTGACGAACCGGGATCTTTTTTAGATCAATCTCCAAGCCAATACCGGATGCCTCTGCCAGTTCCCAGAGTGCACCAAAGATACCGCCTTCTGTCACATCATGCATCGCTGCAACACCTGTCTTTACTGCACAGGCCGCTTCCATTAAGACCGATAAATACCGGTCAAAATTCTTCGCCTTATCTAAAAAGCTCTCCGAAAAACGAGTCCGGAGTTCTGTTTCTTTTTCCTTTACCAGAATCGACGTTCCCTCTAAGCCAATCCACTTTGATACCACAATATCCATGCCGGGCTTTGCCCCGCCTGTGGTAATGATCCGGTCACGCTTTGCCTTTCCAACACCACAGACCGTCACGACCGGCTGATTGACAGCAGCGGTCACCTCGGTATGTCCACCCATGATCTGGGTATCCGCGGCTGCCGCGGTCTCTTCCATCTGCTGCATCAGCTGCTTTAATTCCGGCTCTGTGAAGTTCTCCGGCAAGAGGATCGTAAGCAGGATTCCAACCGGCTCTGCCCCCGCACTTGCAAGATCATTTAAGGTAACCGTAACTGCCAGTTTTCCAATATCCTTCGCTGTTCCGGTGATCGGATCTGTCGAAAGAACTGTCACTTCATCCGGTTCTAATGCCAGCACTGCACAGTCCTCACCGACTCCAGCACCGATCTGCACTTCTTTTCTTCTGGTATGTAATTGCCGGATCACAGAACGCTTTAACACATTCTCCGGTATCTTTCCAATCTTCATTCTGGTCTCCATTTCACCCAGATATTTCTATCTGTTTTTACAGTTTAAGGCTGTCTCATAATGAGGCAGCCTTGCATTGATCTGTTTTCTATTCTTCCGCAGACGAATCGTCTCCCTGATCTGTATCACCAGAGTCGTCCGATTTCGAATTATCTGTGTCTTCTTTTCCCGAATCATCCTTCTTATCTGAAGCATCTGTCTTTGATGAATCGTCCTGACCGGAATTATCCGGCTGTTCCGGAGTCTCCGGTGTTGCCGGCTGTTCCGGTGTAGCCTGCTGTGCTGCCGCTGCTTCTGCATCTGCCTGTGCCTGTCTTGCTGCAATTGCATCTGCACTCCATTCTGCCGCAGTTGCTCTTACGGTCGCCTCATCCTGTGTGGCGATGGCTGCATTGATGGCATTAATAGCATCTCCATTATCGGAAGCAGTTCCAACCGAGATAATCTTCGGTGACGCATTATATTTACTCTTGTTAAATACCTCCCGGCTCTTTTCCACACCATTGACTGTTACGATCTTCCATAACTGTGCCGTTCTGCCGGTATGGGACTTCTGGGTTACACTTACCGATCCGATCGGATCACCGGAAGCTACAATCTGTGTCGCCGGCTCATCCACGCTGACCGTCTCACTTTCGAAAGTTACCTGACGATCCGGATCTCTTGTCTCTTCACCATATATCGTAAAGTAAAGGATGCCTCCATTCGTATAGCCCTCGATATAAACCGGAGCTTCCGTGGAATTCTTAAACTTCAGGTTCTTATAGGTTCCTGCAATTGCTGCATCCATGGATGGCTGTACATAATCTACCATCATCGAATGATTGAACCGCTCGGTTACCTCAAGTTCTGCACGGATGACTGCATTATATAATGTAGTCGACACCTGGCATACACCACCGCCATAGGATTCAACGGTTGTTCCGTTCTCGTATGCTCCTGCAAGCTCATAACCATTGGATGCATCTAATGGTCCGATCGAATCATATACGGAGAATTCCTCTCCCGGATAAAGAACCGTACCATTGATCTTCTCTGTTGCATTCTTGACATTGGCGATACGTCCGGCACTTGAAGCACTAAAGTCTGTAGAGAAGGTACCAAGTACATCCTTGACCTTTTTTAAATCTTCTGCACTGACCTTCGGATCAACAACCTTCGCAGATAATTCGATCGTTCCGTTCTCACCGTTCCAGTCGGATGAAAAGAAATCTTCGATCTCCGCAACCGCTTTTGTCGTATCGACTTCCACGCCCTGCTTTCCTTCTGTTAAGACAAATGCGCCGTTCTCACGGGTCAGTCCATTCTCAACCGGCTCCTGATTCAGCTCACCTGCATTCTCCTCTAAGCAGGATTTTACCTTCTGTTCATCCACATCATACTGTATATCAAAAACCTTATCGGCATTCTCAAGATCCTTCTTTGCCTTATACCGTTCGATCAGATTACCTGCTTTTCCGACGGTAAGCGCATCCTCAATAACATGTGTATTTGCCCATTCCACACCAAGATCCGCTGCAGATACCGTCACCTGTCTCTCACCCGCTGTCAGAGTAAACTGTGCAGACATCTTCTGTGCTACATCTGCCTGTACGGCCTGTGTGGCTTCATCGGCATTCATTCCACCTACCGCAATATCTCCGATATAAACCTTATCCGGAATAACACCATCTTCATTTTCCTGTGCTTTTACCATATCAGAAGCAAGTGAAAATCCAGCTACAATAATTGCAAATGCGGCAAATGGAAGTATCTTTTTCCATATCTTCATAAATATCTCTCCTACCTGTCTGCCGTCCCGGCAGACAAACTATATTCTATCTGTCCATGATTCATTTGCTATTTTATCATAACTGCCCCTTTTTTCAAGGTGCATATCCACTAATATATTTGACAGAAACTGCCCTTTTCTGTATATTATGACATGTATCGGATCGTATGGATTTTCTATACAAATGCAGATATTACCAATGGAACAACCATGGCTAATGCAAGCACGACGACGATAACTCCTGCAATGATACGTTTCTTTTTTGAATTACTAAAATTGATCATTTTTAACCTCCATAATATATGATACTTATCATTCAATTCCAACAGGTGGAAAGGACGACTTATGTTACCATTATTGATTGTACTGGCATTTACTGTTTTTTTACTTCTCTCAAATTACTTTCTGCGGAAGAACTCCCATTCCGAAGAAGATAAACAGAAAGCATTCTGGGATCTCGAAAACCGTGCGAATGCCACACGTAAAAAAGATATCAGCAAGCTTGATTATATTCAGATTCCATACGATACATTCCCGATCGGAAAATATTCCGATGCTAAGGTCACCGCAATCGAACAGGAGCTTCTTTCCTTAAAAGATCTCCCGATCTTAAACCTCGGCACTCAGACCAATACGGAACTAAAGCTTACCTATGGAATTGCAAACTTAGAGATACTCAGTACATGTGATGACCGGTTTGCAACACTTGCAAAGCTGCTTGTCTCTTATGCACAGGCTCTGATCGAGGCAGGACATCCGGCAGATGCCATCTGTGTGCTTCGCTTTGGAATCGACTGCAAGACCGATATTGTCTCGAATTATACCACGCTTGCAGAGCTCTATCAAGCCGGGAATCAGACAGACCAGATAAAAAATCTGTACTCCGCTGCCGAAGCACTCGATTCTCCACGTAAGTCCGTGATCCTTGAAAAATTAAAGTCCAATCTCTGATCTAGTCTCTGTGTATCCGTCCATAATGGGAAAAAATCCGGTCTATGAGTCTGGAACATTCACTTCTTGTCAGACTGCTTTCTTCCCAGCCATCTATGTCCCTTTTAAGCAGCCGGCAGATATCTTCTTTTTCTAACCGATGATACTCCACAAGTTCTTCTAACTGGCGAAGCTGTGCCGGTGTCGCCGGTGTCTGCCGCTTTGGGCGGTACTGCAATGGCTTTGGTACAAAGTCCGCTTCATGCTCTGTGGCATATTCCCTTTGCAGCAGCTCAAACAATTCCATCGTTGCCTCACAGTCATCAAGCGCACGGTGTCTGTTTTCATTCCCAAGATGGTAATACGCGCAAAGACTGTCTAAGGACTTTTTCTCCGGTTCTGCTAACAGCTTCCTTGCAAGCTTTAAGGTATCCACTGCCTTTTTTTCAAAGGGAACACGCTCATTGACTGCCAACTGCTTTAGAAAACTGTAGTCAAAGATCAGGTTGTGTCCCACCAGAACATCTTCTCCCACAAAGTCAGTCACCCTTTGTAACGCTTCCTGCCTCGTGATCCCTCCATCCGCCATCTGCTGGGTGATCCCGGTGAGTTTCGAGATCTTTTCCGGTATCTTCCTGCCCGGCTGAACAAAAAATTGCAGCGTATCTGCCACTGCATGCTCCCGCACACGGATCGCTCCCACTTCTAAGATCGTCTCGGTTTTTGGATCTAGTCCGGTCATTTCAAGATCGATCACTGTATAATCCTTCATGGTTACTCCTTTATTTCTTCCTCGTCGTATTATCCCCGGACTTGCAAAGATCCTGTAAAAAACAGTCTGCACACTTTGGTGCACGTGCAAAACAGATATTCCGTCCGAAGGTGATGATCTGGATATTATAAAGAATCCAGTGATCTTTCGGCAGGACACGCATCAGATCGTATTCAATCTTCTCCGGATCTGTCTCTTTCGTAAAGCCCAGCCGTTTTGAGATCCGCTTTACATGTGTATCCACCACAATACTTGGATCGTTGTAAATGTTTCCACGGATCACATTGGCGGTCTTTCTGCCAACCCCGGCAAGTCCGGTCAGCTCTTCTAAGGTACGCGGAACTTCCCCTTGATATTCCAGAATCAGCTTTTTAGCACAGGCAATGATATTTTTTGCCTTATTGTGATAGAAACCGGTCGAGCGGATGTCTGATTCGAGTTCCTCTAAGTCTGCATTGGCAAACTTCTCTAAGCTGTCGTATTTTTTAAAAAGATCCTTTGTTACAATATTCACCCGCGCATCGGTACACTGCGCGCTCAATATGACTGCAATTAACAACTGCCAGGCATTCTCATGGTTCAGATAGCAAACATACTCCGTTCCGTATGCCTGATCGAGCCGGTCAAGGATTTCTTTTGTCCGTTTTGTCATTCCCATAACTCCTTACTTTTTCAATATCGGCCTGCTCATAGCGGGTTACCTCCGCTGTATGATCGAGCGGGCTGCGTTTCTCATAATCAAAATACAGATAATATGGCTGCTTCTTACGTTCCCTGCTTACAGAGCTTCTATCCGTAAAAGGAAGTTCATACCAGAAGCTCTCGAAATGCGACAGCTTTCCCTTTTTACAGAACAGGCGCGACAGCTTTTTCGTGTCGTTATCCTCTGTGGCAAACGAAGGACGGCTCTTTGCGTTCTCCCTGCTGTAAATATCATATACGGCTGCTTCCTGATACTGCATCAGATGCGCACCATCCACCTGTTTTGCAAACTCTAAAAAGATCTCCATCCTGCGGTTTCTCGAATGGCTCATCTGGAAGTATCCATGCTCCTCATAATATCTTCCAAGCTGTAAAAACATCTCAAATGCACTGTCAAACACATTCTCCAACAAGCGGATCGACACCGGAAACTGCATGCTGTTGTAATATACCTCAAGCATCTCTTCCACCTGCTTGATCTGTAATACCTCGTCATAACTAAGCCACTTTGTACGCCGCACCTCATAAGGCGGCAGCGGTGCATATACCAGTTCATATTCTGCGGCATGCTCATACATATAAGAGCCCTTTAAGACCTTTAAAAAGCCAAGCTGTAACTGGTCGGGATGCAGGGCGTAGATCTCGTCAAAGGATCTTGCAAAGGTTGCAAAGTCTTCAAAAGGCAGTCCTGCAATCAGATCAAGATGCTGGTGGATGTTACGCGGTTTCTTCACCTGCTCTACCAGTTCCTTCACCTGCGCAAGATCCATGTGGCGGTGGATCTCTGCGATCGTAGCATCATTTGTCGTCTGTACCCCGATCTCAAGCTGCACGAGCCCCGGACGCATTGTCGCAAGAAGATCGATCTCGTCCTCTGTCAGAAGATCGGCCGCAATCTCAAAATGAAAGTTCGTGATTCCGTTATCGTGTTCCTTAATGTACTGCCAGATCGCCATCGCATGTTCCTTTTTGCAGTTAAACGTACGGTCGACAAACTTCACCTGTGGAACCTTCTGTTCTAAGAAGAATCCAAGTTCTTTTTTCACCAGTACAAGATCCCGGAAACGTAGCTGCTTATCGACAGAGGACAGACAGTAGCTGCACCGGAACGGGCATCCTCTGCTCGTCTCATAGTAGATGATCTTATTCTGAAAATCCTTCATATCCTCATAAGCAAACGGAATGCTGCTAAGATCTAAGACAGCTTCCGGTGGATTTACCACGATCTGTCCACCCCTTCTCCATGCAATCCCGCGGATCTCATCAAATGTTCCCTGTCCTTTGCAGTAATACCGGCACAGACCGGTAAAGATCTTCTCGCCTTCTCCCACCATAATTCCCGTGATATAAGGATTCTCCTGTAAAAAGTCCTCTACCTCATAAGAGACTTCCGGTCCTCCCACCCAGATTGGTACATCCGGACACAGGCTATGGAACTCGGCTGCAATCTCCCGTACATAACTGATATTCCAGATATAGCAGGAAAAACAGAGTACATCCGGCTTCTTTTTATAGATCTCACTTAAGATATATTCCTTCTGGTGATTGATCGTAAACTCTGCCAGTTCAATGTTCCCATGATACTCCTCTGCATAAGCACGCAGACTGTATACCGCAAGATTGGAGTGAATGTATTTTGCATTGATCGCTGTTAATAAAATCTTCATTCTGTCCTGTCCTTCTATACGCCAAAATCCATATAGCGCAGATAATAATCTTCAAATTCCGGATACGATGCAAGATTGCGTTCCTTAGTGATCGCAATTGCCTTTTCTAACTGCTGTGCCATCGACTTATGCATACCATAATAAATCGCACCCTGTAAGGAAGTATTCCCGACTGCAACCGTCTTATCACGCAGTGGTGCCGGGATCAGCCCGATTCCGGCTGCCTTATATGCATTCAGCTTGTATCCAAGTCCTCCGGCAAGATAGACTTTATCAATATCGGAAGAGGTAAGATACATTTCCTTCATCAGAAGCTCGATTCCACTACGCACTGCCGACTTCGCCATCTGAAGCTGTCTGACATCTGCCTGCGTATAACAAATCGGCTTTTGTGCGGTTCCTTCCTCTAACGGGTATCCACGTTCCAGATAATAGTTCTGCATACATCCATCTTTTCCAATGATACCCATTTTATATAATTCAAAAGTCAGTTCCAGGATTCCAGTGCCACAGATTCCGATCGGTCGCTTATTTCCGATCGTATGTGTCACCAGCCGCCTGCCTAATAACGAAACACTGTAAATTGCGCCCGGCACACCCGGACATCCACAGGAGATATTGCCACCTTCAAATGCAGGCCCTACCGCAGTTGCAGCCGCAAGCATACCACGACTGTTTCCAAGTGCGATCTCTCCGTTTGTTCCAAGATCAAGATAAAGCGAGATCCGCTCTTTTTTCTCCATTCCGATCTTGCAAATACCGGATACCACATCTGCACCCACAAAGGCGGATACTCCCGGAAGCACCGTCACTTCCAGATCCTTCCAGTCTGCTTCCATGCCCTGTGTCGTCAGGATATCCTGTAACATACCGCTTCGATCCGCCCAGATCTCAGATAATTTTTTCGTACGCAGTCCAAGTTCTGCCGGCTGAAAGGGTGCCACTCCCAGTCCCTTACAGGAATCTCCCATCAAAAGATGCTCCATCGTTGTATTGGCAGATACCACCAGTTCATCCGGCATCACGTCTGCACCCAGCTTTTTCATGCCGCCAAGAAGATCCTGCCAGACGAGCTGCTGTAATTCCTCTGCATTTCCCTCACATGCACTTTTGATCCTGCTGATCACGTCACCACCATACTGACGCTGGCTGTTATTCATGGTCAGGGATGATATAATCTGTCCGCTTCTTCTATCTATCCTTGCAAGCGCAATGGTTGTTGTTCCAATATCTGCTGCAACAAAACAGCTTCCTTCTGATCTGCTAACCGGATGAGCAGTCACCTTCTGCACCGGTGTTACACCAACACTTTCGATGGCCGCCTCTTCCTTTTTCTGCATCTGTTCATCCAGATAGATCTCCGCATCCGTTACAAAGCTCGTCCGGCAAAGCAGACGTACGCCTGCGTCAATCTCCTGCTTCGTAAGCAGTCTGCTTTCCTCTTCCGTCAAGACTGCATGTCCACGCATGACCCAGAAGCGGCACTTTCCGCAGGTTCCGTTTCCACCACACGGATAATCCCACTTGTATCCCGCACGCCTTAATGCACTGGCAATTGTTTCTCCATCCTTTTGTATGATTTCCCGATACCGGTTATGATTTCCATAGGACTGACAAATCCGAATAAATGGCATATAACTCCTCCATTCCGCCCACAACTTTCTTCTTGTATTATATATCAGGCTGTAATCGAAGTGCAATAAGATAGCATAAGGAATTAAGATCCCATTTCTAAAAAATGTATTTAAACTTTATAACTGACAAAATGCACAAATATGTTCCGCAAACATTTGCAACGCTTAGCGTGAACTAACTGCTAACTACAACCATACAAGCTCAGAGAAAGCTTCACTTGTGGTTTTCGTAAGCAGTGGATTTCACGCTCAGCTAAAATCGCAAATAAAAGTTTGCTTTACATATTTTGTGCATTTTGTCCTTCTAATTCTTATAGAACATTTTTAATATATGAATCTTATGAAGCACAGAACTCCCATCCGGGCAGACAGTCTGCTTACCAGAAGGGAGTTCTTATATTTACGATTTCTTATTATTTATGCATTTAATGATAGAGATATATATATCTTACAATGACATCGATTCCGCCAATGATCAGTAGTATTCCACCTGCCACATAGGCTTTTGTCTTCTGCTCAAAGCCAAAACGGTAACCGGTATAGGTTCCAAGCACTACCACTACGATGGTAAATGCTACGATCATCAAAAGCAGCTGCCAGAGGGCGCACTGCATAAATCCAAATGCCACACCTGTCAGAAGTGTATATGCACTTGCAATCATAACCAGATGAAGCAGTCTGCGGATGTTCAGATCCTCTTCCCTGCGTTCATCGATCCGGTCATTTTTCCATGCTTTGAAGATCATCCGGATGCCAAGTATGATAAAGATCGCTGATGCAATAATACGTCCTGTCATCAAGGAATCATCTTTCAGATCATACTTACAGATCAGATCAGACAAAAAACTTCCAAGATATAATGCAGCCATCTGCCAGATGGAAAGAAGCGCGCATGCAATCACAAGTTGCTTTTTCTTCACCTGTGCAACCAATGCCCCCTGGCATTCCACTGCCGCAAATATATCCAGAGATATTCCCAGTGTAACCACAAGAATCTCTATCCAGTTCATAGTCTGTCCTCCTACTGTATCCGTAATCTATCTCAAAACACAACACTCTGTTGTATCAATTACTACACTTTTGTCATTCTAAAGAATGCTGTCTTAGACAATGCACCCTCTGGCGCATCTTATCTTTATACTACATTCTCGGCTTTCTGAAGAATGCTGCTTCTGCATTCTTCCTAGGTGAAACTTAGTAGTACTTAGGCGATGCGCCCTCTGGTGCATCTTATCTTTATACTACACCTTTGCCTTTTCTGAAGAATGCTGCTTCTGCATTCTTCCCAGGTGAAACTTAGTAGTACTTAGGCGATGCGCCCTCTGGCGCATCTTATCTTTATACTACATTCTCGGCTTTCTGAAGAATGCTGCTTCTGCATTCTTCCTAGGTGAAACTTAGTAGTACTTAGGCGATGCATCCTCTGATGCATCGTCTATTTAGTACTACTTTTCACCTTTTACTCTTCACTTTTTACACCATCTGTTCTGATAATGAACTTCACGCTTCCGTTTGTTCCGTCTGCTGTCTTTGAGAATGTTGTGTAATCCTCGCCAGCTTCCATCACTGCATCGATACGGTCTAACAAGGATTTCACATCTCCATTATATGCATCTGCAAGCTTCTCGATTGCTTTCTCATCGAATTCTTCCATACCATCTGCTAAGGTATTAGAACCTTCGAGTAACTCTGTTACACCGGATGTAAGTTTGCCGTTGTTCGATACCAGTGTATCTGCACCGGTCTTTAACTTGGAAATGCTGCCTGTAAGTGTAGGAACACTCTTATTTAAGGTATCTGTTCCGCTTGCAACTGCCTGTGCAAGTGTGATCAGGTTATATCCGGTTGCTGCATCCTTTGCTTCGATTGCAGATGCGATGGTCTGTTTGCCCTGCTCAGCAACGGTTACTGCTGTCTGTTTTGCTGCCTCAGATGCTCCGCTATATGCTGCTTCTCCGGCTACACCCTGTGCTCCGGCTACCGCTGCTGTTCCGGCTACACCCTGTGCTCCGGCTACTGCTGCTGTTCCGGCTACACCCTGCGCTCCGGCTACTGCTGCGCTCTTTGCTGCACTCTTTGCTGCTGTTACTGCTGCCTCTCCGGCTACACCCTGTGCTCCACTGACTGCTGCAGACTTTGCTGCTTCTGTTGCTCCACTATAAGCTGCCTGTGCTGCTACATTTTCAGAAACCTCTTTTATCTTCTGTACAGATGCTGTTGCAATCTCTGGTGCTGCTCCATCTGCGATCTTACTGATAATTGTAGAGCTTGTCGAAGAAATAGCTCCTCTAACCTGTGCGTCAGCCATATACTGTGCTGTTATAGCCTCTAACTGCTGTTGTACTGCTGCTGCCACCTGCTCATCTGTAAGAGTTGGCTGGCTTGCCTTAATAGATGCTGTAAGGTTTGGTCCAAGTGCAGCATTCAGAGCACCATATACAATCTGCTGTGTATAAGTCGTTAAGCCGCTTTCTACACCGCTCTGTAATGTAGTATTTGTTGTAAGCTGATTCTTTAATAAAGCAGTTGTGTTTGCTACACTGTTGGCAAAATTATTCTCATTATTCGGATCATCAAACTGATTATCCACGGTTGCCTTTGCAGCCGCCTGAATCTCAGTCTTTTTAGCCTTTACACCTGCTACTGCTGCTGCCTCGATCGTATCCTTCTGTGCTGTAACAGAATCAGAAACCTGCTGCCTGATGGTATCTGCGGAGTCTGTAACTGCCTTCTCTGCACTTTCTTCGATCGTGTTCTTCTGCTTGTTTACTTCATCTGTTGCTGCCTTGGCGATCGTATCCTTCTGCTTGTTTACTTCAGCAGTTGCTGCCTTCGCGATCGTATCCTTCTGCTTATTTACCTCAGCAGTTGCTGCCTTGGCGATTGTATCCTTGCTTGCTGTTACTGCATCTGTTGCTTTCTTCTGGATGGACTCCTTCTGTGCAGCTAAGGTATCATCTACCTGCTTGGTCAGAGCATTCTTCTCATCCTCTGTCATCTTTGTATTCAGTGTCTGATCTAACTTTGCAATCGCACTGTTGATTGCAGAAGCACCGGTATTTAAGGTGTCAGCAGATCCACCAAGTCCGGAGGTTGCTGTATTTAACTGACCAAGATATCCGTCTAAAGTATCTGCTCCCTTTGTATACGAATCGATTGCATCCTTTAAGGTGCCCATTCCGTCTGCAAGCTTATCGCTTCCGTCTACTAACTGGGAAGATGCATCTGTCATATCTGCGATGGTATCATCT
>JALERL010000074.1 GCA_022764465.1 Lachnospiraceae bacterium
ATTGTATTGTAATATCTCCATTTTTCTTTTTCAACCATATTTCGAAAACGGTATTCTTTTTGCGAAAACGTTCAAGTTCTATTCATTTTATCTATAGATTCTGCGCTTCTTCTAATAATTTCCACATACCTCCAACCAGAATTCCCAGATTTTCCGCATAGATCGTATCAAACTGCGACAATGGGAGCGGATTTTCTCCTTCTCCTGCCTCTATCGTATAGCCCGGCAGATTATAATTTGATATGAACCAGTCCTTATAGCCTGCATATCCGGAAGCAGACGGTGTCTCTTCCACCGCATATCCGCTCACACTTGAAAAATACTGTGCGATCTCGTAAGAATCCGTCGGATTGTAGTCCAGATATTTCCAGTAGATCACACGTCCCTGTGTATGATAGGCAAGGATCAGTGCAAACCGGTGCTGTAACGTAAAACGGTATACTGTCTCACTCTCCGGGGCGGTAAGCGGTCCACTGCCGGGAAAGTCTCTTGGTGCCGGTGAAACATAGCCCAATGCCGCCTTGATCTCCCTTGCCTGCTCCCATCCTGCCGGAAACTGCAGGTTCAGATCAATTCCTTCAATATTTGCCTTCCAGCCATCCGGGAACGGAATCGCCGGATAACCGGTCGCAATCGCACGGGCATTCTCATAATAGCTGCCTTCGTTCAATGCCCCGGTTACCAGATCCACACCATCCGGATTGACCATTGGCATCAGATACAGGGTAAATTTCTCATATAAAAGTCCTGCCGGTATCTGTCCGATCCTTCGCCCTGCTGCTACAGCATGCGCGTAGTCCTCGGCAAACTTTAAGAGTACCGGTGTTGTGATCCATTCATTGGCATGAAAGGCTGCATTGTAAAAGACCTCCCGCTCACCTTCCCCGATCGTAAGCACATAAAGCGGCTTTCCCATCACACTTTCTCCTGCCGTAAACAGATGTAAAAACGGATAGCGCAGCAAAAGTCCTTCTAAAATATATGCATTCCACTCCGACGACATCTCCACCTCGGAAGAAACCAGTTCAAATCCAAGCGGGATCACAAGTTCTGTCTCGATCATAAGATCCTCTGCCCTTACCTGTGGATTGGCAGTCTCAATCGCTAAAACGGTCGTATGGTACTTTCCGGCCAGTGACCACAAGGTATCCCCCGCTTCCACGGTATGTGAAACAGAACCGGTAAGATATGGCATAAGCTGTTCCCACACTTCTTCATTCACTTCACATGTCTCATCTTCGCCCAGATATGCCTGCAATGCCTTACACGTACCTGATCCGAAAATACCATCGATATGCACCGGATAACCCGCCCGCTTTAACGCAAGCTGTAGATAACTGACATCGATCCCGTTACTTCCCTCCCGGATATTTTTCACAAAAAACACTCCTGTCATTCCACTTGCATCTATACTATGCAGGTAAAATACAGGAGTGCCTGTCTTATGCTGACTGTGGATGACGCACCGGAGAGGTAACCTCGTCCCAGTGTGCCAGTACATATCTTCCGATCACCGGATCATACATTTTATTCAGATTCTTTTCGATCTCATGGTAACAAAAATCAAAATCATGCGCCTGCCGGTAGCTCCGGTTCGATGTCATCGCATCAATGGAATCACAGATTGCGATGATCCTTGCACCAACCGGTATCTTTTCCCCTTTTAGTCCGAGCGGATAGCCTGTTCCGTCAAACCGCTCATGATGGCAGAGCACAATGTTTTTCAGTTCACTTAAGTGCTGTGACTTACTTAAGATATCAGCGCCGATCGCAGGATGCTTCTTCATCTGTTCCCACTCTTTGTCATCTAATCTCGTAGTCTTGTTGAGCACCGCATCCGGCACTCCGATCTTGCCGATGTCATGCAGATGTGCTGCAATGTGTATCTTTTCGATATCTTCCTCTTTCAGACCGATCAACTGACAGATCACCAGTGCCATATCACTGACACGCTTCGAGTGTCCGGCAGTATACGGGTCTTTTGCATCCAACGCACAGGTAATACATTCGATAATCTCGTGATAATCTATTTTCTGATTCTGTTCTCTCATGAATACTCCTATCTGTACATCCCCATAAAATCCATTGCCCATTATACTACATATTTTTATGAAAGCCAGCAAAATGCCGGGTTTGAGAATTTTTCTCATTACCCGGCATTTTTGTTTATTTCGTCTTTAATGCACGCATGGAATTCAAGATTGCGATCACGGATACTCCGACATCCGCAAATACTGCTTCCCACATATTCGCAAGTCCAAGTGCACCAAGGATCAGTACCAGTGCCTTGACGGCTAAGGCGAATACGATATTCTCCCTTACGATCCGAAGTGTCTTTCTTGCGATCTTCACGATCGATGCGATCTTTCTGACATCATCATCCATCAGTACCACATCGGCTGCCTCGATCGCTGCATCAGATCCCATGCTACCCATGGCAATACCAATGTCAGCTCTTGTCAGTACCGGTGCATCGTTGATTCCATCTCCGACGAATGCAAGCTTCTCCTTACCGGTCTGATGCTTTAAGAGTTCTTCGACCTGTGTTACCTTATCGCCCGGAAGCAGCTCTGCATGGAATTCGTCCACACCAAGCTCTTTTGCAACTGCTTCTGCTGCCTGTGTTCTGTCACCGGTCAGCATAACCGTCTTTTTCACACCTACCTGCTTCATGCTTGCAAGTGCCTCTTTTGCACCCTCTTTTACCGTATCTGAGATAACGATCGTTCCGGCAAAGCTTCCATCACAGGCAACATAGACAACCGTTCCGGCACTCTTACATGGGGTATATGCGATCTGCTTTGCCTTCATCAGCTTCTCATTGCCGATGAATACCTCACGTCCATCAATGCTCGCATGGATACCGTGTCCGGCAACTTCCTCGGTATCGGTCACACGCGTCAGATCGAGATCCTTTCCATAAGCCTCACGGATCGATCCTGCGATCGGATGTGTTGAATAGCCTTCGCCAAGTGCTGCCAGCTCTAAGAGTTCTTCCCTGCTGACCTGATCTTCCCAAAGCTCTGTCACACGGAATTCGCCCTTTGTTAAGGTTCCGGTCTTATCAAATACGATCGTGGTCATCTCGGAAACAGCCTCTAAGTAGTTGCTTCCCTTTACCAGAACACCAATCTTAGATGCTGCGCCAATTCCTCCGAAGAAACCAAGCGGTACAGAGATTACAAGTGCACACGGGCAGGAGATTACAAGGAAAATACATGCTCTCTGAATCCATTCGCCCCAGTTTCCACCGGTAACAAGCGGTGGCAGGATTGCAAGTAAAACTGCTGCGATCGTTACAACCGGCGTATAGTATTTTGCAAATCTTGTAATGAAGTTCTCGACCTTTGCCTTCTTCGAGCTTGCATTCTCTACCAGCTCTAAGATCTTTGCAACTGTAGAATCCTCGAACTCCTTCGTTACACGTACCTTAAGTGTTCCGCTTCCATTGACGCATCCGCTGATGATCTCATCACCTGCTGCTGCCTTTCTAGGAACTGACTCTCCGGTCAGGGCTGCGGTATCGATTAAGGACTCTCCTTCTAAGACCACACCGTCGAGTGGTACACGTTCTCCCGGCTTGATCACGATCACGCTGTCTACTTCTACGTCATCCGGATCTACCTGGGTCAGCTTGCCATCTACTTCGATATTCGCATACTCCGGACAGATATCCATCATATCGGATATGGACTGACGGGACTTTCCGACTGCATAGCTCTGAAACAATTCTCCGACCTGATAAAACAGCATAACTGCAACTGCCTCGGAATATTCCTTTACGCCAAATGCACCAAAGGTTGCGATCATCATCAAAAAGTTCTCATCAAAGACCTGACCATGGCTGATATTTCTTGCAGCCTTCCATATAATGTCGTATCCAATTACCAGATAAGGAACCAGATAGATCAAAAACAGATACCATGTTCCTTCTAATGCCTCAAGCCTGCCTGTATGTTCACAGAAAAACAATATCAGAAACAGTACCAGTGCGATCAGAATACGACCCAATGTTTTTTTCTGCTTTTTTGTCATTTTATACTCCATTTCTGTGCTGTTTTTTGCACATCCCAAGTTTGTGCGCAAGCACAAATCTTGTGTGTGAAAAGTTTTGCTTTTCACACTGAACTCCATTCTTGCGCTGTTTTCTGCGCATATCAAGTTTGTGCGCAGGCACAAATCTTGTGTGTGAAAAGTCTTGCTTTTCACACTGAACTCCATTCTTGCGCTGTTTTCTGCGCATATCAAGTTTGTGCGCAGGCACAAATCTTATGTGTGAAAAGTCTTGCTTTTCACACTGAACTCCATTTCTGTGCTGTTTTTTTACACTAAGATCTTGCAGTCCGGCTCTACCTTTGCACAGGTATCCTGCACCTGTTTTAAGATCTCATCAAAACGGTCATCTGCTGCATCTAACATTAATTTCTGTGTCATAAAACTTACACTTGCATCGTTGACACCAGGGATTTTTTTAATTGCCTCTTCCATTTTTGCTGCACAGTTTGCACAATCAAGATCCTGTAATTTGAATTTTTTCTTCATAGCCTTTTACTCCTTTTACTTTTACGCTTTGTCTACTCTTCGATATGCTCTCTACCCTGGGCGATAATCGTTCTTACATGACCATCTGCCAGTGAATAGATCACGGTCTTGCCTTCCCGCCTGTTATTCACAAGCTTCGCCTGCTTTAGAATCCTAAGCTGATGGGAGATCGCTGACTGTGTCATCTGAAGTGCCTCTGCGAGATCACATACACACATCTCGGATTCAAAGAGCACAAACAGAATACGGATTCGGGTCGAATCTCCAAAAACCTTAAACAGTTCTGCCAGATCATATAACTCATCTTCTTCCGGCATTCTTGCATTCACTGCCGATACCACATCCTTATGAACCTGACAGGCGTCACAGTGCTCTACATCATGTAATGCCATTTTTTCACCCACTTTCTATCTCTATGAACATATGAGCATCTGTTCATATGTTCATGATAAATCAAGCAGTTGACTTTGTCAACTGCTTTTTCACATAAATCTGTTTTTATTTTTCGAATTCCTTGGCAACATCCTTTAACAGTTCACGAATCTTTAAATGCTGTGGGCAGACCTTTTCACACTTTCCACAGCGGATACAGGCACTTGCCTTTCCATTGTGGACAGTATGTACCTGACCATAGTAATAGTCTGCATTCCAGTCATGGAATACGGTCTTTGCATTCATGCAGGCAAACAGATCCGGGATCGAAATATGCTTCGGACAGCCTGCAATGCAGTAACGGCATGCCGTACAAGGGATCATATGCTTCGAATGGAAGACATCCGAAACTGCCTTTACTGCTGCCATCTCCTTATCATCTAATGGCTGAAACTCCTTCATGTAGCTTAGATTATCTTTCATCTGCTCAAGGTTACTCATACCGGAAAGTACCATTCTTACTCCGTCGAAGCTTGCTGCAAAACGGACTGCATAGCTTGCTGTGCTTCCGCCGTTTAAATCATCTAAGATCTTCTTCGCATCTTCCGGAAGATTCACCAGATTACCACCCTTGACAGGCTCCATGATGATGACCGGTTTGTTATACTTGCGGCAGACCTCATAGCACTTTCTGCTCTGAACTGCAGGATCTTCATAATCTACATAATTGAACTGGATCTGTACCACCTCGATCTGCGGATACTCCTTTAAGATCTCCTCTAACACTTCCGCCTTATCATGGAAGGAGATTCCAAAGTGCCGGATCTTTCCCTCTTCCTTTAACTCTAAGGCTGTCTCATATGCATGACACTTTTTAAAATGTGCAAAAATATCCTTCGACTGGGCATGCATCAGATAAAAGTCAAAGTAACTGACACCACACGCCTCTAGCTGACTTTCGAAAAACGGGCGGATATCCTCCTGCTTGTTAAAATATGGCATTGTCAGCTTATTCGTCAGAATGTATTCTTCTCTCTTATGTCTGCTGGTTAAACATTCCTTCAATGCAAGCTCACTTTTTCCATCCAGATATCCATGTGCAGTATCAAAATAGTTGAAGCCCTGCTCTAAAAAGGTATCGACCATCTTCGTTGTCTCTGCAAGATCGACATCCGTTCCATTCTCCATCATCGGAAGTCTCATACATCCAAAACCAAAATTCTTCTTTACTTCATCAAACATGCTGTTTCTCCCTTCCAACTAAAACTTGTCTTCCTGAGGTTTATTGTACAGCATAAAGTTTTGTTTAAGTCAAG
>JALERL010000115.1 GCA_022764465.1 Lachnospiraceae bacterium
TTTCCATCAAGCCGGTATCTTTTACATAATAAAATTGCAAGCAGATTCGCAAATACAATACCGGTTGTGATCATCACGCCGTAAGCCGGGAGTCTGAGTGCTCCCAGATCCAGATATAAACACATAATTCCTCCATATATATCAAAAGGCTTTTGTGAGGATTCCCACAAAAGCCTTTTCTTAAGCAATATCGATTATGCCATTGCTGCAAGTCCACCAACACATGCGTAACATGCGATAAAAAGAAGCAGACATAAAACAAGTCCGATGATCGATAATACAAGTCCTGCTGTTGCAAGACCACTCTTCTCCGGGTCCTTCTTACCAAGGGCACCTAAGATGATACCGATGATTGCAAGGATTGCTCCAAGCCATCCAAGATATCCGGCGGCAAATAAACCGATCACAACTGCAATAATACCTAATACTAATGATGCAACTCCCATTTTCATAACCTCCTAAGTATGATACATTCACTTTAACACAGTAACGTATGCCTGTCAACAAATACCATTTTTCGACTTTAGAGGTACATGATCTTCTCGCTGTCAAAGACCTTTGCCAGTCCGCCGGCAAGCAGAATCGTATAGACCACATTACTGATCACCGTAATAATGATATGAAGCGGCACAACAGCAAAGGAGAATACACCATTCATGCACTGTACACTGTTATAGAACGGGATCAGATACCAGTATGGTTCTGACGGTGCGCCATTGCCGAACATGGAAGTGATCGAAACCACCATAATAACCACCATAAGCGGCATGATGCTTGTTCCTGCTTCCTTCACACTCTTAGAAAAAGCAGAAAGCAGTGACATTGCTGCAACCATGACAAGTACCGTAGATAAGATTACAAGTAACAACAGGACATAATCTGATACCTGATACACACCGGCATTCATCGTATCTCCCGTGCCGCCCATCAGCGACGGAAGGGAAAGGATCGTACCTACAAAGCTTGAGAGACCGCTTAAGAGTCCGATCACACTTAAGCTTACGATCTTGCCGACTGCAAGCTGGCTTCTCTTTATCGGAGTGACCAAAAGTGTCGCGATCGTTCCACGTTCCTTTTCACCTGCAATGGATTCCGGTGCAATTGCAACACATCCGCTATATAAGAACATCATCATTAACATCGGAAGCATCATGGAAAAGAACTTACCGGTCTCATCCTTATCGGATGCCATATCATAATCCGCATCCCCGCTGTTGATATCAAACTTATTCGCCAATGTAGATTCATAGCTGTCAAACAGTTCTGTCATCATCTGATAAGATGTGTAAGACTCGGTTCTTGTGGAATTATAATACATCGCAATCTGCGGTGCCACTTCTCCGGAAGCAGCATCATAGGCCGCTACCTTCTCGTCGAATGCCTCCGGGAACACGATCAGAAGATCCTTATTCTGTTCTTCGATCTTCTGCTTTGTATCACTTTCCTCATCCGCTGTAATATCATCGATCTCTGCCTTGCCATCTAAGGCAAGCACATCTTTCATACTCTCCGGCATGTTCTCAACTGCGATCTGATATACATAGTCATCAGATGTTTCAAATTGTGTCATCAGTCCCTTCCCCATAAAAGTATATAAGGCATAGATCATAATACCCGGTAGAAGAATCGTAGTAAAAACAAGTCTCTTATCTCCGAAAAAACGGACAAATTCCTTTTTTATAATCGTTAAAATATTATTTTTCATGCTCTCTCACCCACCGTTTCTTCATAAATCTCAAAAAACCGTTCTTCCAATGTCCTGCCTGCACAGATCTTAGCAAGATCATCGCAGACGATCATCGAACCATTTACAATAATTCCGACACGATCACAAATCTTCTCGATCAGGCTGAAGATATGTGTAGAAACGATCACACTCTTTCCTTCCTTTTTCAGTTCCAGCAAAAAGTCTGTTACAACCTTAGCAGTAATGATGTCAAGTCCGTTCGTCGGTTCATCGAAAATAATGATATCCGGATCATGTACCATGGAAATCACAAGGGATGTCTTCTGCTTCATACCGGTTGACAGATTACCTACCTTTACCTCTGCAAATTCTGAAATCCCGAACCGGTCAAACAGCACCTTCTTACGCTGCTCCCGAAGCTCCGGTGCTACCCCATGCAAATCGGAAAAGAAATCATACAGATAATTCGGTGTAAAGAACTCCTCAAGTTTTAACTCACTTGTCAGAAATCCGATCTTATGACGGACAGCTTCCGGCTCTTTCACTACACTGCTTCCGTCTATAATCGCATCGCCCTGATCCGGCTTGATCAATGTTGCAAGCATCCGAAGCGTTGTCGTCTTACCCGCACCGTTTGGTCCTAACAGCCCGAATACTTCTCCCTTATATGCGGTAAAAGACAGATTGTTTACTGCTACACGTTTCTTTTCATTTGTCTTTTCCAGCTTCTGCTGCTTCTTCGACAATGTAAAGGTCTTTCCAAGACCCTCTACTTTTAATATTTCTTCCATCTCTTTCTCCCATCTTTTATGTAAAGTTAACTTTACAAACGATTATATTCCAGCATTGCCATTATGTCAAGCGTGCTTTACATCTTAATGAAATATTAAGAACTTCCCAGAAACGAAGAACTTCCTGCACTGTGTCATGCAAAATGCACAAACCAATGCAGGAAGCCATTGTCCGGTAAATGCTGATTCCTTCTAAATAAAACAACTAGAAAGTATCATCATCGTCATCTGAATGAAAATCGTTCTCAAAATCATCATAATACTGATTATATTCTCTCTGATATTCCTCCATAAAGGAATCAATATCTGACATATCAGAAAGCTTCGGCATATGAACGCCTACGACTACCCAGAAAACAACCAGTGCAATAATCGATAATGCAGAAGTGATCAGTCCACCGATTGCAAGTCCCTTTCCGCTGCCACGCACCAGCTGGATAATACCAAATATGATCGCCAGTATTGCAATCGGAATATTGATACAGGAACAGAACAATACCAGTGAGATAATACCAAGGACTAAGGATGCGATACCAAATCCAACACCCGGTTCTACCGTCTCTGCCTGTGGTGCACTGTAACTGTATGCGGTATCTCCGGTCGTCTGCTGTTCGCCTGCTGTATAAGTATACGCAGTATCTCCGGCTGTCTGTTCGTTCGTATTCTCCTGTCCGTTTTCCTTCCATTCTTCGTACATATA
>JALERL010000113.1 GCA_022764465.1 Lachnospiraceae bacterium
GATGATACCAGGTATCATCTGTCCGCTGGAAAGTGGAACCGCGTCTTAGAAGAAGGACTGCGTGCATGCGGCTATCAGGCAGATCATAAGATCAAGAGCGTGACCGTAGATCCATCTGCTTCGGATCACAAGCTAAGATATCATTATGGATAACAAAAAGGTGTTATATTTTCTTTGCTGAAAATATAACACCTTTTTTTAAATTATACACTGAATCCGGAAATTCTGCTTGCTATAGTAAAAAATAGGATGTAATCGGCAGAAGGGAAGGAGAAAGTATATGAAGCAAAAGCAGTTTTTCAAACAATCACAGGCGGTCATGTTAGTGACAGCAGTGTTTGTAACATCTGTTTTCAGTGGTCTTGGTGAAGGCGTAAAAACAGTAAAAGCAGGGACGGTAGCGGTTGGACAGGGAAGTTACGCAACGGAGGTTACCGGTCAGTATTCTTATAGTGAGAATGGACAAAATGTTTATGCGGATAATTCCACATTACTGGAAAAGCTTCCGTATAAGGGAAGCCAATACCGCTATACAACAGCAAATTATGATACAAATAACAGCACCTTTGATACCACCAACTGGGCAACCTCATTTATGTGGGATTTAGATGGAGATGAACCATTTTCCAGTCAGGTGTATGCAATTCCGTTTGCATTCAAAGGAGAAGATTACGGTCTGCAGGTAACTGCACCATCTGCTTTATCGGATGTAGCAAACCATGTATATAATATGCAGATTGCAGAGAATGGAACCCTGACCGATTTTTTTGTGAAAACAGGATTTACGTCAACGAGTGCAAAGGTCGATGCGGTCACAGACTGGTCTTACGATATCGTATGGGAGGATTCCGCAGATGCTGCAAGACAGATGAAGGCTACTCTGGTACAGGGTGTACCATTTGCATATTTTCAGATGTCAGGAACCAATACACTGACCTTCGAGAGAGGAAGAACCGGACTGCCTTCCGCAGTTGTTTATACCAGTACAGATGGAAAATATCTGATCGCCAGATGTTATGACAATGGGGAAGAAACCTATCATTATTATGCATTTTATGCGGCTGAGGGAACAAACTGGAACATTGATAAGACCGCATCCGGGATCCGGACGCTGACTGCGGTATTACCAACAGACCGGACCTATGTATCCATGGCATATCTTGGTTCTGTAAAAGCATCCCCGGATGATAAATGGGCAGCGAATACAGGAAAAGAGTTCTGTAAGTATGCATACAATTATATTACAGATACCAGAGCAGAGTATTCTTATCAGGAAGCAGAAAGCAAGGTAACGACAACATACAGCTATAGTTTTGATAAAAAGAAGGAAAGTAAAGCAGATGGAACGATCATGGGAATCCTTCCGCACCAGTATAAGAATATGTCAGGAGTATCCTATGCGCCATATACATATCAGACGGTCAGAGGAACCATGAAGACGCTGGTCGGTTCTTCCTTTACGACAGAACTGACTTATAGTGGCATCCTGCCATATATGCCGGAGATATCGGACGACTACACGGATGAATTATCCAATTATCTCACCGATTATACCAGTGCATTTAACGGAAAATATTTTAACAATTACGAAGGCAGCGGTGATACCTACTGGGATGGAAAGGGCTTAAACCGTCTTGCAAATGCGATGATCGCAGCCGAAAATGCAGGTGATACTAAGACAGCAGGTGAGATGTTAGAGGCACTGAAAGCACATCTCGAAGACTGGCTTACCTATTCCGGAAGTGAAGATAAACGATATTTTTATTATGATGATAAACTGGGAACTCTATTTGGATTTCCGCAGAGTTATAATTCCGTAGACCAGATCAACGATCACCATTTCCATTATGGATATTTTATCTATGCAGCCGCACAGGTTGCCATGCGTGAAAAAAACTGGGGAACGGACAATGCTTATGGAAAAATGGTAAAGGAACTGATCAATGATATTGCATGTCCGACCAGAAACAGAGCATCGAGCAGATACCCGTATTTAAGAAGCTTTGCACCATATGAGGGACATTCCTGGGCTTCCGGTCATCAGAATTTTGGCATGGGAAATAATCAGGAGTCCAGTTCGGAAGCACTGAATGCATGGGCAGGAATCATTTTATTTGGTGAAGCAACCGGGGATAAGAGCATCCGTGATCTTGGTGTATACCTGTACAGCACAGAGGTATCGGCAGTCAATAATTACTGGTTTGATATAGATGAAAATGTATTGAGCGATGCATACCGTTATGGAGTAACCAATCAGGAAGCAGAAAATATCAACAAAGAAACGGCTGAAGTCAAGTATAATTCCGCAGCTATTGTCTGGGGTGGTTCTTACTGCTATGCCACCTGGTTTTCCGCAAACCCGATGCACATTCAGGGAATCAATCTGCTGCCGATGAATCCGACGGGATTTTATCTGGCAGGAAATAAGGAATATATTACCGAGAATATCCGTCTGGCACACAAATATGCTGCGGAGGGTGGCTACAACGAAATGGAATGGTTCGACATCTGGTGCGAGTATCAGGCACTGGCAGATCCGGACGAAGCCTTAAAGCAGTGGCAGGCTAAGGCAGATTCCTATGGCGTAGAAGGTGGTGAGACAAAAGCACATACCTATCAGTTTATCCGTTCCCTGATCGAACATGGAACACCGGATACATCGATCACATCAGATACCACCTTAAGTACCGTATTTGTTAAGGATGGTGTCAAAACATATGCGGCATACAATGCCGAGGATACAGGGAAAACGGTAACATTTAGTGATGGGGTAGCAATTACGGCACAGCCACACACACTTACTACCGTTGCACAGGATAAGCTGGAAAATGTAAGCTCCTATCAGATTGAGTACTATAAGCAGAATGCCGAAGGAACCGGTTACGACAAGGAAGCGGTTATAAAGCAGGCAATGGTTGGCAAGAACGTTATTGCAGCAGGTCAGACGATCGAAGGGTTTACTTTTGATGAGTCGAATCCGCTTAATGTAACAAGCGGAACGGTTACAGCAGATGGAAGTCTGATCCTGAAGGTTTACTATAACCGGAATAAATACCGGATCACATATCACTTAAATGGTGGAAGTCTGGGGGCAGAGAGCCCGTTGGAATACCGTTATGGTTCAAAGGTAACATTTGCGATACCGGAAAAGACAGGATATACCTTTGATGGATGGTATTTTGACAGTGCATATCAGACACCGGCATCGGGTGTGACAGAGACAACAAGTGGTGATCTGGATGTGTACGCAAAGTGGACAGATCCAAATAAATATGAAGTAGAGACAGGGAAAATACTTACCTGCTATGGAGATAAGCTGACGCTTACAGTAGGAGATCTTGATTGTACAGCAGAAGTTTTAGCGTTCTACAATTTCTATAACAGCCGCGAAGAAGCAGAAAACATTACAAAGGATACAGGTGTTGCCGGACTTGGTGCACATAAATTAGAGTGGAATGAAGCAGCGGGTACCTTTGTCTGCGGTGATACACTGAATGCAGATGCCGCAGGAAAATGGATCGCTATCCGTTTTAACGTAATTACAGATGGTGTTGGAATTCTCTCAAAATGGGGTGTGTATGAGATACCGGCGGAAATAGGGAATGCCGTTGTATATCAGACACAGTACTATAAGGAAAATGAGCAGGGTGAGTATGTATTAGAAGAGACGGTAGAAAATAAGGCAGAAGAAGGAAGCGTTGTGACTGCACAGGAAAATGATTATACCGGTTATCTCTTAGATGTCGGACACCCGGATCAGGTGGTACAGGGAACCGTTTTATCCGATCAGCCACTGGTATTAAAGTTATATTATAAGAGAGCTTCCTATACGATCACATATCATTTAGACGGAGGATCACAGACCGGTAATCCGGACAGCTATCGTTATGGAGACAATCTTCCATTGAATGATCCGGTCAAGGATGGATTCCTGTTTGGCGGATGGTACCGGGATGCTGAGTTCCACGGAAACCGGGTAAATGCTATTTTGCCGGAAAGTGCAGGGAATCTGGAACTGTATGCAAAATGGACAGCAGTCGATGACGGTGGAAAAGCGGTTACGATGGTAGCTCTCGATCAGACAAGTCTTACCTTAAAAAAGGGAGAGACAAAGAAGCTTACCGCAATCATAACACCGGCAGATGCAGCCGATACCGGTGTGATATGGAAGACTTCAGACGGCAGTGTGGCAGCAGTTACAGATGATGGAACGGTTACGGCTCTAAAGACGGGAACAGCCGTTATTACCGTTACGACAAAAGATGGTGCAAAGACCGCAGCCTGTACCGTGACGGTAACAGAAGAACAGAAGGTGACAGATCCATCTGAGCCGGGAAAACCATCTGAGCCGGGAAAACCATCTGAACCGGACAAGCCGGCAGAAACACCGGTACAGCCGGTTACAAAAAGTTATAAGGTAACATTCAAGTCCGCCGGTGGAAGCAATGTAAAGGCACAGATCGTGAAAGAGAACGGGACTGTGAAAAAGCCGAAGAATCCGACGAAAAAAGGGTATAAGTTTGCCGGCTGGTATGCTGGGAAAAAGGCTTACAATTTTAAACAGAAGGTAAAAACGAATCTTACCCTGACTGCAAAATGGACACAGATCAAGGTAAGCAGGATTAAGATTACCGGAAGTTCAAAACAGATTGCAGCAGGTAAGAAGGTGAAGCTGAAAGCAGTCGTATCTCCAAAAACAGCGAAAAACTGTGCAGTTACTTGGAAGAGCAGTAATAAAAAGTATGCAACCGTAAATGCGAAGGGTGTTGTAACGGTAAAGAAGGCAGGAGCCGGAAAAACGGTGACAATTACTGCCACTGCAAAGGATGGCAGCAAAAAGAAGGCGACCTATAAGATCAAGATCATGAAAAATGCTGTCAAAAAGATCAAGTTAAAGGCTTCCCAGACAAAAGTAAAAGCAGGGAAAAAGGTAACGGTCAAGGCAGTAGTCAATCCGGCGAAGCAGGTTAATAAAAAGCTTAGCTGGAAGAGCAGTAATACGAAGTATGCAACCGTAAGTACGAAGGGAGTTGTTACAACCAAAAAAGCAGGAAAGGGAAAAACAGTAACCATTACTGCCTATGCAACCGATGGAAGTGGAAAGAAAGCCACGGTAAAGATCAAATGTAAATAAAGTCAAAAAGGGCTTGACTTAAACAAAACTTTATGCTGTACAATAAACCTCAGGAAGACAAGTTTTAGTTGGAAGGGAGAAACAGCATGTTTGATGAAGTAAAGAAGAATTTTGGTTTTGGATGTATGAGACTTCCGATGATGGA
>JALERL010000004.1 GCA_022764465.1 Lachnospiraceae bacterium
TATATATGGAGGAATTATGTGTTTATATCTGGATCTGGGAGCACTCAGACTCCCGGCTTACGGCGTGATGATCACAACCGGTATTGTATTTGCGAATCTGCTTGCAATTTTATTATGTAAAAGATACCGGCTTGATGGAAACGACTTTATTATTTTAGAAGCCTATGCCTTTTTGGGAGGCTTTCTCGGAGCAAAGCTTTTGTATCTGGTGGTATCTTTTTCACAGATTGACTGGGGAAGAATCTTCGAATTCGATTATTTTAACCGGCTGATGCAGGGGGGATTCGTGTTTTATGGCGGCCTGCTGTGGGGAATTGCTACTATCTTTGCGGCAGGGCGGCTGCACCATATTGTGGCAGCCGCATATGTCAGACATATGATCGGGCTGATTCCGTTGATCCATGGCTTTGGGCGGATTGGCTGCTTTCTGGCAGGCTGCTGTTATGGCAGACCGTATGATGGAAGGTTTGCGGTCACTTTTCCGGAGGGATCACTGGCGCCATCCGGCATTCCACTGTTTCCGGTGCAGCTTACCGAGGCGCTGCTTTTATTTTTACTGGGGGCACTGATTCTGATTGCAGACTGGAAATGGCAGGTATCCTATACCGTTGAACTGTATCTTGGTCTCTACGGGATCATAAGGTTTGTGCTGGAGTATTTCCGCTATGATGCCGTGCGGGGAAGTCTGTGGATTTTTTCGACTTCACAGTGGATCAGCATCGGACTGATACTCTGGGCGGTTATCAGCGTAGCTGCTAAGATAACTAAAAGTAATGATAGAAATATATAATATGTATAAATCAGAGCGTATTTCATACTAGACAAATAAAAAATGCTGTACTACAATAGGAGAAAATAATAAACATCAAGAAAGTTATAACGAAAAGTTATAATATTTCCTAATTGATACGATGCGAGGAAGAATGGAGGAAGTTTATCATGGAAAAGAAAGACTTAGACTGGGCAAATCTCGGCTTTGGCTATATCAAGACAGATAAGAGATATGTGTCCAATTACAAGAACGGAGCATGGGATGATGGAGCATTAGTAGATGATGCGAATATCGTATTAAATGAGTGTGCAGGTGTATTCCAGTATGCACAGACCGTATTTGAAGGATTAAAGGCATATACAACCGAAGACGGACATATCGTATGTTTCCGCCCGGACTTAAATGCAAGCCGTCTTGCCGATTCTGCCAGAAGACTTGAGATGCCGGTATTCCCGGAAGAGCGTTTTGTAGATGCAATCGTTGAATTAGTAAAGGCAAATGCAGCATATGTTCCACCATATGGTTCAGGAGCAACTTTATATGTCCGTCCATATATGATGGGTACGAATCCGGTTATCGGTGTTAAGCCTGCAGATGAATATCAGTTCAGAGCATTCGTTACACCGGTAGGTCCATACTTCAAGGGTGGTGCTAAGCCACTTACCATCCGTGTCAGTGACTTCGACCGTGCAGCACCAAACGGAACAGGTATGATCAAGGCAGGACTGAACTATGCAATGAGCTTACATGCAATCGTAACTGCCCATGCAGATGGTTATGATGAGAATATGTACTTAGATCCGAAGACAAGAACAAAGGTAGAGGAGACAGGTGGAGCAAACTTCATCTTTATTACAAAGGACGGCAAGTTCGTAACTCCGAAGTCAAACTCTATCTTACCATCTATTACACGTCGTTCCCTGATGTATGTTGCAGAGCATTATCTTGGAATGGAAGTAGAACACCGAGAAGTATACTTTGATGAACTGAAAGACTTCGCAGAGGCAGGACTTTGCGGAACAGCAGCAGTTATCTCTCCGGTTGGAAAGATCGTAGATCATGGCAAGGAGATCTGTTTCCCAAGCGGAATGACAGAGATGGGACCTGTGATCAAGAAGCTGTATGATACCTTAACCGGTATCCAGATGGGTCGTATCGAAGCTCCGGAAGGATGGATCAAGACAATCTGCTGATGATAATTTGAACATGAAATCGATGTAATATATGATATTGCAAGGTAAAGACGACCGGGATGATATATTCCCGGTCGTTTTTTGCTGTACAGGAAAATCCGTTAGAATCCCAGTACGATGCACACCTTTTCGTCACCTGTAAGACAAAAATATGGAAATAGTATGGCAAAGGCGGGAGTAAGTATGTATAATAAAAAGTAGGAAGCAGGGGAACACGTAACATAACACAAAAGGATGGAGAGATTTAAGAAAAGAATGAAAAAGCTATGTTTTCTTTTAGCGGCAGCACTCTTATTACAGGATGCCATGCCGGTAACAGCAACAGAGCAGATAGACCTTAAAACAGAAGCGTCTGGGCAAGAAACAGAGAAGCAGGATATTGTGACAGAAACCGAAGCATCAGAGCCTGCAACCCAAGTGCAGGAAGAGCAGGCACAGCCGGAAACCGAAGCTGAAGCCGAGACTGCCGACGGAGCTGCGGAAACGGATCAGATAAAAGAACTTGATTATATCAAGGGACGTCCGCTGACCGAGGAGGAGATTGCCACACAACGGGCGCATGAGCCGGAGCATTTATCGGAGCATACACAGGACTTTGAGGAAACACCGGCTGCTGATTTTTCTGACGAAGTGGATGCATGCGGAGCATTCGAAAGCAAGTATGATCCGAGAGGGAAGAATCTGATCACACCGGTCAAGAATCAGGAGGATTCCCAGTGGTGCTGGTCGTATGCGCTGATGTCCGCGGCAGAAACATCGATGCTGAAAAACGGACTGACTACTGATCCGAATATCGATCTTTCGGAAGGTGCACTGGTTTACTATTTTTATCATATGGATCAGATTTCTAATCCATTAGCTCTGACAAAGGGGGATCAGAATAAGTATCTGTACAATGTAAACAGTACGACCGACTATATGGGAAATACACGTTTTGCAGGTCTGTTTTTATCGGAATGGGCAGGTGTGAAGAGTGAAAGCGTTTACCGGCTCTCGGATGCGCAGGCAGGGAAGAACGCTGATACTGCCAGTGCGTTTACCGGCAATCAGGCAGTGTTAAGGGATCTGCGCTATATTGCAAATGACAGGGATGAGGTAAAGCGTGCGATCAAGGAATTCGGCAGTGTGACCGCAGCTGTCTATATGGATACCTGGAATTACTTTAACTATGATACGGCAGCGTTCTGCTACCCGGAGGATGGAGCTTCTACCAACCATGAGATTACACTGGTTGGATGGGATGATACGTATTCAAAGGCAAATTTTCTCGATGCATCTGCCGTGACAACGGATGGTGCATGGATCGTGAAAAATAGCTGGGGCAGTGAAGACTGGGGTGATAACGGATATTTTTATATTTCTTATGAAGATAAATCCCTTTTCCCGATGACGGCATTAAGCATGCAGAGTACTTCGGCTTACAAGCACAATTACTTTTACGATGGAAGTACGAATACAAATACCGAAGCAGTGTATAATGGCGGGATGATCGCAAATGAATTTGTCGCATCCGCGAACCCGTCCGGTGCCGAGCGTTTAGATGCAGTCAGTGTGGTTCTTGGCAGTACAAATGTAGATTACAGTGTACAGATCTACCGGAATCTGACGGATGCATCGGATCCGTTAAGCGGAACACCGGCGTTGGCTGGGCCTGTGACAGGCAGTACGACGTATGGGGGTCTCTATACGATCCCATTGTCCTCACCGGTCTATCTGAAGGAAGGGGAACGTTTTGCAGTTGTGATCACACTTTCTGCAAAAAATGATCCGTATGTGGCCTATGGAGTGGAAGAAAGCTGGAATTATAACTGGGTGCAGAATATTGCGTCAAATGCAGCAGGACAAAGCTTTGCCTATGATGTGAGGCAATTCGTCGGCTGGAAGGATCTGGCGACATCGGATACTACGGAATGTGCACGTATCAAAGCATATACGAATGATGCAAAATGCTATAAGGTCACTTATAAAAATGGCAGCAAGATACTTTCTACACAGTCTGTAATCGAAGGACAGAGTGCAGAGAATCCGAAGAACTTACAGAAAAAAGGGTATCTATTTTCATGGAGTACCTCGAATAAGAACATCCGGAAGGACACAGTCATCAATGCTGTATTTCAGCCGGTCACCTATCAGATCGTTTTTGACCGCAATGGTGGAAGTGGTTCGATGGCGGCACAAAAGAAGTGCCAGTATAATAAGTCCTATAAGCTGTCTGCGAACAAATATAAAAAGAGCGGTTACACCTTCCTTGGCTGGAACACGAAAAGCAATGGAAAGGGAAACTGGTATACCAACAAGGCAAAAGTGAAGAATCTGTCGGCAAAAAATGGTGCGAAGGTAAAACTGTACGCACAGTGGGCGAAGATCCCACAGATAAGCTCCCTGAAAAACAAAGGGAAAAAGACCGTTCAGGTGCAGTGGAAAAAGACGGATGCAAAGGAGACCGGTTATCAGATCGTCTATGCGACCAATGCGAAGTTCAAGTCTGCAAAGACTGTTACGGTAAAGGGATATAAGAAGTCATCGACGACCATAAAAAAGCTTTCGGCGGGTAAAAAGTATTATGTGAAGATCCGGAGCTACCGGAAAGCTGGCAGGAAGACTTGCTATAGTGGCTATAGCAAAACAAAGACCATCCGGGTGGCAAAAAAATAATTTGACAAACAGGCAGTAACCGCTATATACTATCAAAGGATTAGATAAAAAAGAAAGACCATGACGAAGACAGTAGTTTTAGATGGAAAGGCAAAGAGAGCCGGGTGAGGTGAGAACCGGTACGAGTAGATCTAGAATGAATATCACTTCCAAGTCGCAGTCCGAAAGCCGCGTATGGTGAGTAGAGGCTGACGTATTTTCCGACGTTACCGGAGACATGTATGCGGAAGATTCCAAGTACGTTGTAACAGGTGGTATGCGAATAACATGGATTACAGACATTCGCCCTTTTACAGGGCGGATGTTTTTTACTGTATAGGAAATTCCGTTGGAATTCCTATACAGCAAAAAACTAAAATGCGCACCTCGCGGAGTGGAATGTTATGCAATGCATCCGCTCGGGCGCGAGAGTGTGCGGCAGGCGCACACTTTATTTTTTAGGAGGAATATCATGTACGAAAAAGTAAACAATGACCTGAATTTCGTAGACAGAGAAAAAGAAGTTGAAAAATTCTGGCGTGAGAATGACATTTTCAAAAAGAGTATGGAAAATCGTAAGGAAGGTGAGACTTATACCTTTTATGATGGACCGCCAACTGCAAATGGTAAACCACATATCGGCCATGTACTGACACGTGTTATCAAGGATATGATCCCAAGATATCAGACAATGAAGGGAAAAATGGTTCCACGTAAGGCAGGATGGGATACACACGGTCTGCCGGTTGAGTTAGAGGTAGAAAAAAAGCTTGGCTTAAACGGTAAGGAGCAGATCGAGGAATACGGAATGGAGCCATTCATCAAGGAATGTAAGGAATCCGTATGGAAATACAAAGGAATGTGGGAAGACTTCTCCGGTACAGTCGGATTCTGGGCTGACATGGATAACCCATATGTTACTTATGATGATAACTTCATCGAGTCCGAATGGTGGGCATTAAAAGAGATTTGGAAAAAGGGCTTATTATATAAGGGCTTTAAGATCGTGCCATACTGTCCACGTTGTGGAACTCCGTTATCCTCTGCTGAGGTATCCCAGGGATATAAGACGGTAAAAGAGCGTTCCGCGATCGTTCGTTTTAAAGTTGTCGGTGAAGATGCATACTTCTTAGCATGGACAACAACACCTTGGACACTGCCATCAAACGTAGCACTCTGTGTGAACCCACAGGATACTTACTGTAAGGTAAAGGCAGCAGACGGTTATACTTACTATATGGCAGAGGCACTGTTAGACAAGGTGCTCGGCAAGCTTGGCAATGAAGAAGAAGGCAAGGCAGCTTATGCAGTATTAGAGACTTACAAGGGAAAAGATCTTGAGTACAAAGAGTACGAGCCATTATATGCATGTGCAAAGGAAGTTGCAGATAAGCAGAATAAAAAGGGCTTTTTCGTTACCTGTGATACCTATGTAACCATGACAGATGGTACCGGTATCGTTCATATCGCACCTGCATTTGGTGAAGATGATGCGAATGTAGGCCGTAATTATGATCTCCCATTCGTACAGTTCGTAAACGGAAAGGGTGAACTGACTGCTGAGACACCATATGAAGGCTTATTTGTAAAGAAAGCAGATCCGGAAGTATTAAAGGATCTTGACGCACAGGGCAAGTTATATGAGGCACCGAAGTTTGAACATGAGTATCCACACTGTTGGAGATGTGATACTCCACTGATCTACTATGCAAGAGAGTCCTGGTACATCAAGGAAACGGCAGTGAAGGATGATCTGATCCGCAACAACAATACCGTAAACTGGATCCCGGAATCCATTGGAAAGGGACGTTTTGGAAACTGGTTAGAGAATATCCAGGACTGGGCAATTTCCAGAAACCGTTACTGGGGAACTCCGTTAAATATCTGGGAATGTGAGTGCGGTCACAGAGAATGTATCGGAAGCCGTGCAGAATTAGCAGAGCGTTCCGGTAATCCGGATGCCGCTAAGGTAGAACTTCACAGACCGTATATTGATGAAGTGACCTTTACATGCCCGGATTGCGGCAAGACCATGCACCGTGTACCGGAAGTATTAGACTGCTGGTTCGATTCCGGAGCAATGCCATTTGCACAGCATCATTATCCATTTGAAAATAAAGAAGTATTTGAGTCACAGTTCCCGGCACAGTTCATTTCCGAGGCAGTTGACCAGACACGTGGATGGTTCCATTCCCTGATGGCTGAGTCTACCCTGTTATTTAACAAGGCACCATACGAGAATGTTATCGTATTAGGCCACGTTCAGGATGAAAACGGACAGAAGATGAGTAAGTCAAAGGGAAATGCAGTTGATCCGTTTGATGCACTCGAGACATATGGCGCAGATGCGATCCGCTGGTACTTCTATATCAATTCCGCTCCATGGCTTCCAAACCGTTTCCATGGAAAGGCAGTGCAGGAAGGACAGCGTAAGTTCTTAGGAACCTTATGGAATACCTATGCATTCTTTGTTTTATATGCAAATATCGATCAGTTCGATGCAACGAAGTACAGCTTAGAGTACGATAAGCTTTCCGTTATGGATAAGTGGCTGTTATCCAAGTTAAATTCAGTTGTTGCAGCAGTGGATAACAATCTGGGCAGCTATAAGATCCCGGAGGCTGCAAGAGCACTCGATGAGTTCGTGGATGATATGAGTAACTGGTATGTCAGAAGAAGCCGTGAGCGTTTCTGGGCAAAGGGCATGGAGCAGGATAAGATCAATGCATACATGACACTTTATACCGCATTGGTAACGATCTGTAAGGCAGCAGCACCAATGGTACCGTTTATGACAGAAGAGATCTATCAGAATCTGGTAAGAAGCATTGATAAAACTGCACCGGAAAGTATTCATCTGTGTGACTTCCCGGTTGTGGATGAAGCAAGAATCGACAAAGAATTAGAAGCAAATATGGATGAAGTCCTTAAAATCGTTGTTATGGGACGTGCAGCCAGAAATGCAGCAAATATCAAGAACAGACAGCCGATCGGCAATATGTTTGTAAAAGCACCGGAAGCGTTAAGTGATTTCTATACTGAGATCATCGAAGACGAGCTGAATGTCAAGAAGGTAAGCTTTACCGATGATGTCAGTGCATATACCGATTATACCTTTAAGCCTCAGCTTCGTACGGTCGGACCGAAGTACGGTAAGTTCCTTGGCCAGATCCAGAAGGCATTGGCAGAGTTAAACGGTAATGAAGCAATGGCGGAACTTAAGAAAAACGGTGAGCTGAAACTTGACAGCGTAAACGATAACGTAGTATTATGTGAAGAGGATTTACTTATCACCATGACCCAGATGGAAGGCTATATGACAGAAGGTGACAATGAAATCACAGTAGTCCTTGAGACAAAGCTTTCTGAAGAACTGTTAGAGGAAGGATTTGTCAGAGAGATTATCAGCAAGATCCAGACTATGAGAAAAGAAGCAGGATTTGAAGTAATGGATAAGATTACCGTTTCTTATCAGGCGAAAGAGAAGGTACAGAACATTTTCGCGAAGTTCGGTGAGACGATCTGTGCAGATGTATTAGCAGAGAACATTGTTTCAGGTGCTGTAACAGGCTATCAGAAGGAATGGAACATCAATGGTGAAACTGTTACGCTCGGCGTGGAAAAAATATCATAAAAAAGAAAAAAAGAGTGGAGTGGGATTAGTGCGGTCTCGCTCCCCTTTTTTGAACCCGGCGGATGCGGCAGCAGAAAAAGAGGAGGATACTATGAAAAGCAAAGCGTTTCAGAAGGAAGAGTTTAAGAAAAGTGTAACAGAAGGATTAAAGTACCTGTATCGTAAGACTTTACAGGAAGCAAACCAGCAGGAGATCTTTCAGGCAGTATCTTACGCTGTCAAGGATGTCATTATTGACGAGTGGCTGGCAACACAGAAGGCATTTGACAAACAGGATCCGAAGTTTGTGTATTATATGTCCATGGAATTTTTAATGGGACGTGCATTAGGTAACAACCTCATCAACCTGACTGCTTATGACGAAGTCAGAGAAGCATTGGATGAGATGGGGATCAACTTAGATGTTGTCGAGGATCAGGAGCCGGATCCGGCACTTGGAAACGGTGGACTTGGACGTCTGGCAGCATGCTTCATGGAATCGCTGGCTACCCTTGGATATCCTGCATATGGATGTGGTATCCGTTATCATTACGGACTGTTTAAGCAGAAGATTGAGAACGGTTATCAGGTAGAAGTGCCGGACAACTGGTTAAAGGATGGCTATCCGTTTGAACTGCGCAGACCGGAATATTCCTTTGAGGTTAAGTTCGGCGGATATGTCCGTGCAGAGAATACCCCGGATGGCAGAACAAAGTTCGTCCAGGAGAATTACCAGTCGGTTATGGCAATCCCATATGATATGCCGATCGTCGGTTATGATAACAACGTGGTAAATACCCTGATGATCTGGGATGCACAGCCTGTTGAGTGCTTTGAATTAGATTCTTTTGATAAGGGTGATTACCGCAAGGCAGTGGAGCAGGAGAACCTTGCAAAGAATCTGGTAGAAGTTTTATATCCAAATGACAATCATATCTCCGGTAAAGAGCTTCGTTTAAAACAGCAGTATTTCTTCGTATCTGCAAGCTTACAGCGTGCGATCGCAAAGTTTAAGAAGAATCATTCCGATATCCATGATCTGCCAAAGAAAGCGACTTTCCAGATGAATGATACACATCCGACGGTTGCAGTAGCAGAGTTGATGCGAATCCTCTTAGACGAGGAAGGCTTATCCTGGGATGATGCATGGAAGATCACAACGGAGTCCTGCGCATATACGAACCATACGATCATGGCAGAAGCACTTGAAAAATGGCCGATCGAGATCTTCTCCAGACTGCTTCCGCGTATCTATCAGATCGTAGAAGAGATCAACAGACGTTTCATCTTAGATATTGAAAAAGCATTCCCGGGTGACCAGCAGAAGGTGCAGAAGATGGCAATCGTTTATGACGGACAGGTCAAGATGGCACATCTTGCAATCTGTGCCGGATATTCCGTAAATGGTGTTGCAAGACTTCATACCGAGATCTTAAAGAATCAGGAACTGAAGGAGTTCTACCAGATGTTTCCGCAGAAGTTCAACAATAAGACAAACGGAATCACACAGCGTCGTTTCCTGATGCATGGTAATCCATTGCTTGCAAAATGGGTAACCGAACATATCGGTGCAGACTGGATCACCAATCTGTCCCACTTAAACAAGCTGTCTGTTTACGTAGATGATGAAAAGGCACAGCAGGAATTTATGAATATCAAGTACCAGAATAAGGTACGTCTTGCAAAATACATCTTAGAGCACAATGGAGTAGAAGTAGACCCACGTTCTATTTTCGATGTTCAGGTAAAGCGTCTGCATGAATATAAGCGTCAGCTGTTGAATATTTTACATGTCATGTATCTGTACAATGAGTTAAAGGATCATCCGGATATGGAATTCATTCCAAGAACCTTTATCTTTGGTGCAAAGGCAGCAGCAGGCTACCGTAATGCAAAGCTGACGATCAAGCTGATCAATTCCGTTGCAGATGTGATCAACAATGATAAGAGCATCAACGGTAAGATCAAGGTTGTATTTATCGAAGATTACCGCGTATCGATCGCAGAGCATATTTTTGCAGCCGCAGATGTCAGTGAACAGATCTCAACTGCAAGTAAGGAAGCTTCCGGAACCGGTAACATGAAGTTCATGTTAAACGGAGCATTGACACTTGGTACGATGGATGGAGCAAACGTAGAGATCGTAGAAGAAGTTGGCGAAGAGAATGCATTCATCTTCGGTATGAGCTCGGATGAAGTCATTGCACATGAACAGAACCGTGATTACGATCCGATGCAGATCTTTAACAATGATCAGGACATCCGTCGTGTACTGATGCAGCTGATCAATGGATTCTATGCACCAAATGATCCGGAACTGTTCCGTGATCTGTATAATTCCTTACTGAATACACAGTGCACAAGCCGTGCGGATACTTA
>JALERL010000023.1 GCA_022764465.1 Lachnospiraceae bacterium
GTGACGGGCAGCTCTTTTCTGTTTTCGGTAATGAATTACATCATTCCCATTCCAGGATTTCCTGCCGGCATTGCAGGTGCATCCTCTTTGATATTTGCAACTACAGACTCTGTAGTAAGCAGTGTAGATGCTACAGATGTAGCGTTCTGCAGAGCACTTCTTGTTACCTTAACCGGATCAAGAATTCCTGCGTCTACCATGTTTACGTACTCTTCTGTTGCAGCATTGAATCCCATACCAGGCTCAGACTCTCTTACCTTATTGATGATAACAGCGCCCTCTAATCCTGCGTTTGCAGAGATATAATATAATGGTGCCTCTAATGCCTTTAAGATAACCTTTGCACCGGTCTTCTCGTCACCCTCTAAGGTATCAGCAAGCTTTGCAACTTCCTTTGAAGCATGGATATAAGCAGATCCACCACCTGCGATGATTCCTTCTTCTACTGCTGCTCTTGTTGCATTTAATGCATCTTCCATACGAAGCTTTGCTTCTTTCATCTCTGTCTCTGTAGCAGCACCAACACGGATAACAGCTACACCACCTGCTAATTTTGCAAGTCTCTCCTGTAATTTCTCTTTATCGAACTCAGATGTGGTCTCTTCGATCTGGCTTCTAATCTGGCTGATTCTTGCCTGGATTTCTGCCTTATCGCCTTCACCATCAACGATAACTGTATTCTCTTTCTTAACCTTAACAGATTTTGCACGTCCTAACTGATCCATAGTTGTGTCTTTTAACTCCAGACCTAACTCTTCGGAGATTACCTGGCCACCGGTTAAGATTGCGATATCTTTTAACATTTCTTTTCTTCTGTCACCATATCCAGGAGCCTTAACAGCAACCACATTGAAGGTACCACGTAATTTGTTTACGATCAGAGTTGTAAGTGCTTCGCCTTCGATATCCTCTGCAATGATCAGAAGTCTTGCGCCGGACTGAACGATCTGCTCTAATAATGGAAGGATCTCCTGAATGTTGCTGATCTTCTTATCTTTGATCAGGATATATGGATCATCTAAAACTGCTTCCATCTTATCCATATCGGTACACATATATGCAGATAAGTATCCACGGTCAAACTGCATACCTTCTACTAAGTCAAGCTCTGTCTGCATGGTCTTGCTTTCTTCGATTGTGATAACACCATCGTTAGAAACCTTCTCCATTGCATCTGCTACCATGTTACCAACTTCTTCATCACCGGCAGAAATGGATGCTACCTTTGCGATCTGATCCTTGCCGTTTACTTTTGCAGACATTGCAACGATTGCTTCTACTGCCTTATCGGTTGCTTTCTTCATACCACGTCTTAAGATGATCGGGTTTGCACCTGCCTCTAAGTTCTTCATACCTTCCTGAACCATTGCCTGTGCTAAAACAGTTGCAGTTGTTGTACCATCACCGGCAACATCGTTTGTCTTGGTTGCAACTTCTTTTACCAGCTGTGCGCCCATATTCTCAAATGGATCTTCTAACTCGATCTCTTTTGCGATCGTCACACCGTCGTTTGTAATAAGTGGAGCGCCATAGGACTTATCAAGTACTACGTTTCTTCCTTTTGGTCCGATTGTAACTCTTACTGTGTTTGCTAACTTATCTACACCAGCACCTAATGCTGCTCTTGCTTCTGATCCGTATTTTAATTCCTTTGCCATAAATCTCTACCTCTTTCCAGATTTTATTTTCATTGATCCCCAAAACACCTCAGGGATTTATTTTCTTAATTATGCTTCTATTCACCTTATCCGGTTTCTTCTATTCTACAACCGCTAAGATGTCATTCTGTCTTACGATGATGTACTCTGTGCCGTCTAACTTCACTTCTGTTCCGGCATATTTGGAATAGATAACCTTCTGGCCTTCTTTTACCTGCATGGTAACATCTTTTCCATCAACGACTCCGCCAGGTCCTACTGCAATTACTTCTGCTTCCTGTGGCTTCTCCTGAGCAGCACTTGCAAGGATAATTCCTGATTTTGTTTTTTCCTCTGCCTCTAACTGTTTTAATACAACTCTGTCTGATAATGGTACTAATTTCATGAATAGTTCCTCCTTTTGCAGTCATTCTATTTTATGCTATTTCTTTGTTATTAGCACTCATTTTCTTCGAGTGCTAACCGATAGTCATATAATAGTTTCTTAGGCGGCATTGTGCAAATTTATTTTTTTCTGCCTTTTCTGTCGTATGCTCTTGTTATCTCGTTTTTTCTCTTGTTTTCTCGTTTTTTCTCATTTTGTGCTGTTTTTTATGTTTTAATACTTTTTTTATAATTAGATCAGACCGTAGTGCTCTAACCCATGATAGATCCCATCTTCTTTTAACGGACTGGTTACATGTTCTGCGGTCTGCTTTGCTTCGTCTGTCCCATTTCCCATGGCAATTCCATGCGCCACATAGGAAAGCATATCAAGATCGTTGACACTATCACCAAATGCATAGGTATCCTCCCGGTCAATATCTAACAATTCACACGCCTTTTGAATACCAGATGCTTTCGAAAAGCCCTTCGGTACAAACTCGATCGCATGCATTCCATGGATCAGACAGTCAAAATCATCTGCTAACAGTTCTTTTGCCTTAAAATAAGATTCATCAATGGCTGCCGCAGAAAACTTACTGACTTCCCACCGGTTCTCATTCCCGCTGATCCTTAGCAGATCATCTCCAAGTTCACGCGCTAATTTCTCGGCATATGCATTGCCCGCAAACTGCTCGGCATCCAGATACAGATGTTTACGTCCCTCTAAGATCACGATCATTTTGCAGTCCTTCATGACCTGCAATGCATTTGCAACTACTTTATTCTCTAATCTGTGATAATATAACTGTTTTCCATTATATTCGATATACGTGCCACAGCCGGCGATGATCCCATCAAAGCCAAGCGACAGCAGATTTTCATCCCGGACAAAGCCTTTTGTTCTTCCGGTACAGATAAATGCCAGAAGTCCATTCTCCTTTAACTTTCTGATTGCTTCTCTGGTACTGTCCGGGATCCAGGACTTCTCATCCCAGAGTGTTCCATCAATATCAAAAAATACTGCCTTTTTCTTCATGTATAGAATCCTTTCTTCACGTTGTATTCCTATATTTTCGAACCCGTCAGAGTTCTGATAGCATATATATATAATAATTTCTCCGTTCTTCAAACTTCCGAAATTATTATATCATGTATTTTTCATCTGCTGTACACAAATCTGCTGTCACATTCTCCTGCTGTATTGTCATTTATGCACCAAAGTTCTGTTTTTTGCTCTGGCTAGGGGCATTTTTCCGCCTCTTTTCTCTGATTTCTGCACCCTGACTGTCTGCCTTCACTCCGGTTGAGGGCATTTTTCAGCTTCTTTTCTCCGGTTTCTGCACCCTGACTTCCGGTTTTCGACATTTCCGGGGGCATTCCTGTCCAGGATTGAAGTGATAAACTAATTTTGGACTCAGAGGGAACAGCTTTAGACAAAAATATGACCTGATATTGTATATTCCAATATCAGGCCATATAAACTACCGCATATCTGCTTATTTATCATTTTTACAACTACAGGGTGTCATCTTATTCTCTTACTGGACAGACAGATAAGAATATCCCATCAGACTCTCGTCTACCTCACGTGCGACCTCACGGCCTTCACGGATTGCCCAGACAACGAGTGACTGGCCTCTGTGCATATCGCCGGCGGTAAAGACATTCTCTACATTTGTCTTATAGTGTCCTTCCGCTGTTGCCACGTTTGTTCTGGCAGTCATCTCCAAACCGAATGCCTTAGAGATATACTCTTCTGTTCCTAAGAATCCTGCTGCGATCAGCACCAGATCTGCATCCATCTTCTCTTCTGAACCAGGGACTTCGACCATCTGCATGCGTCCGGTCTTCTCGTCCTTTTTACTCTCAAGCTTTACTACCTTAAGACCGCAGAGGTTCCCGTTTTTATCCTTTAAAAATTCCTTCACGGTTGTCTGATAGATACGTGGATCATGTCCAAATACCGCAATCGCTTCTTCCTGACCGTAATCGGTCTTGCAGACCTTCGGCCACTCCGGCCATGGATTGTTCTCCGCACGGGTATCCGGTGCCTTTGGCATCATCTCAAGCTGGGTAACAGAAGCTGCACCATGACGGATGGATGTTCCGACGCAATCGTTTCCGGTATCTCCACCACCGATGATCACGACCTTCCTGCCCTTTGCAGAGATGTACTTGTTATCCTTTAAGTCAGAGTCTAACAGGCTCTTTGTCGTTGCTTTTAAGAAGTCTACCGCAAAATAGATTCCCTTGGCGTCTCTGCCCGGAGCCTTGATGTCTCTTGGATTCTTTGCACCACAGGCTAAGATGACACGGTCATATTCCTTTAACAGCTTCGCAGGCTTGATGTCCTTACCGACATTGGCATTCGTGATAAACTCCACGCCTTCTTCTTTCATAATGTTGATCTTACGGTCAATGACCCATTTCTCGAGCTTCATATTCGGAATACCATACATCAAAAGTCCACCGACACGGTCATCCCTCTCATACACAGTTACCGAATGACCACGCTTATTGAGCTGGTCTGCTGCTGCAAGTCCGGATGGACCGGAACCGATGACTGCCACCTTTTTTCCGGTACGTACTCTTGGCGGCTTTGCTGCTGCATAGCCCTTCTCGTAGGCATTTTCAATGATACCATGCTCATTTGCCTTACAGGTTACCGGATCTTCCCAGTGTCCACAGGTACATGCTGCTTCGCAGAGTGCCGGACATACGCGGGAAGTAAATTCCGGGAAGTTGTTCGTCTTTTTCAGGCGGTTATATGCCTGCTCCCAGTTACCTGTATATACCAGATCGTTCCATTCCGGAACCAGATTGTGTAACGGGCAGCCGCTTGTCATGCCCATAATATTCATGCCGGCCTGACAGAACGGCACGCCGCAGTTCATACAACGTGCAGCCTGTCTCTGCTGCTTCTCCTGAGAAAGAGGGGTGTGGAACTCCTTGAAGTTCTTAATACGCTCCTTTGGTGCTACCGCAGCCGCATTCTCTCTGTCATACTCCATAAATCCTGTTGGTTTTCCCATTTTCGCGTCCCTCCTTAACCTCTTGTATTTGCGTAAAACGCTTCAATCTGTGCCTGTTCGGAAGAAAGACCTTTCTCCTCCATCTGAACGATCGCCATTAACATACGGTTGTAATCATATGGAACAATCTTCTTAAACTTCGGCAGATACTCACTGAAGTTGTCTAAGATTGCCTTACCTTTTTCGGAATTGGTCAGGGCAACATGCTCCTTGATCATCTCCTTTAATTCCATAACATCGTATTTGTTGGAAACTTCTTCGGAGAATACCATTTCCTTGTTCATTCTTGTATACAGATCATTATCTTCATCTAAGACATAAGCAATACCACCGCTCATACCTGCTGCAAAGTTCTTGCCGGTCTTACCAAGTACTACGACACGTCCACCGGTCATGTACTCACAACCGTGATCACCGACACCTTCTACGACAGCGGATGCACCGGAGTTACGCACACAGAAACGTTCTCCCGCTACACCGTTGATGAATGCCTTACCACTGGTCGCACCGTAGAGTGCTACGTTACCGATGATGATGTTCTCATCCTTTTTATACTTCACACCTGCCGGCGGATATACCACAAGCTTTCCACCGGAAAGACCCTTTCCGAAATAGTCATTGCTGTCTCCGACCAGCTCTAAGGTCAGTCCCTTTGGAATAAATGCACCAAAGCTCTGTCCACCGGCACCGTTACATTTTACAATGAAGGTATCCTCGTCGAGTGTATCGTCGTATTTCTTTGTGATCTCGGAACCAAAGATCGTACCAAAGGAACGGTCGGTATTGGTTACTTCTACATCAATACTTCTCTTCTGTTTTTTCTCTAATGCTGTTGAGAGCTGTTTTAATAAAACCGTTTCATCCTTGGTCTTTTCTAACTCGAAGTCATATACATGCTTCGGATCGAAGGTTACCTTTTCCTTTGGACCTGCAAACGGGTTGTTTAAGATCTTAGAAAGATCGATCTCCTGCTCACGCTCGGAGAGGTCTTTCCGCATGCAGAGCAGATCACTGCGTCCTACCATCTCATCGATCGTTCTGCATCCAAGCTTCGCCATATATTCCCGGAGTTCTTCTGCGATAAAACGCATGAAGTTCTCTACATATTCCGGCTTGCCTGCAAATCTCTTACGAAGCTCCGGATTCTGGGTAGCGATTCCTGCCGGACAGGTATCTAAGTTACATACACGCATCATCACACAGCCTAAGGTTACAAGCGGAGCGGTTGCAAAACCGAATTCCTCTGCACCTAAAAGTGCTGCGACTGCTACGTCACGTCCACTCATTAACTTACCATCTGTCTCGATTCTTACCTTATTACGAAGTCCGTTCATGATCAGTGTCTGATGTGTCTCTGCAAGACCAAGCTCCCAAGGAAGTCCGGCATTGTGGATCGAGCTGCTCGGTGCTGCACCGGTTCCTCCGTCATAACCGGAGATCAGTACAACCTGTGCACCGGCTTTTGCAACACCTGCTGCGACTGTACCGACACCTGCCTCAGATACCAGCTTAACCGTAATTCTTGCTGCACGGTTGGAGTTCTTCAGATCAAAGATCAGCTGCTCTAAGTCCTCGATCGAATAAATATCGTGATGTGGTGGCGGGGAGATCAAAGCAACACCCGGTGTGGATAATCTTGTCTTTGCAATCCACGGATATACCTTCTTACCCGGAAGATGTCCACCTTCACCCGGTTTTGCACCCTGTGCCATCTTGATCTGGATCTCATCTGCACTGACCAGATAACGGCTGGTAACTCCGAATCGTCCGGAAGCGACCTGTTTGATTGCGGAACAGCGGTTTACCGGGCTGTTCTTGCTTGCGATACGCTCCGGATCTTCTCCACCTTCACCGGAGTTCGACTTACCGTGCAGACGGTTCATTGCGATTGCCAGTGTCTCGTGTGCCTCCTGTGAGATCGAGCCATAGGACATTGCACCTGTTTTAAATCTGGTTACAATGGAATCTACGCTCTCTACTTCCTCGATCGGAACACCTTTCTTCGGATAGTTGAAGTCCATCAGTCCACGGATATTTGCGTTTTTCTCTTCTGCGTTGACCAGTTCGGTATACTGCTTAAAGAGCTTGTAATCGCCACGTCTGGTAGCTTCCTGAAGCAGATGGATCGTTGCCGGATTATACAGATGTGCATCTGCACCGCTTCTCATCTTATGGCGTCCTCTGCTGTCTAAGGTTAAGTCTGTCTCAAGTCCTAACGGGTCGTATGCGATCGAATGCAGCTCATTGACATCCTCTGCAATATCCTCTAATGTGATTCCTCCGATACGGCTTACCGTATTTGTAAAATATTTATCGATCACTGCGGAATCAATACCGATTGCCTCAAAGATCTTAGATCCCTGATAAGACTGGATCGTGGAAATACCCATCTTCGATGCGATCTTTACGATACCATTGATGATCGCCTTATTGTAATCATCGATCGCTGCATAATAATCCTTGTCTAACATGTGCTCATCAACGAGCTGTTTTACGGTATCCTGTGCCAGATATGGGTTGATCGCACATGCACCATAACCAAGCAGTGTAGCAAAGTGATGAACTTCTCTTGGCTCACCGGATTCGAGGATCATGGCAACGGCTGTTCTCTTTTTCGTCTTAACGAGATGCTGCTGTAAACCGGATACTGCAAGCAGGGAAGGAATTGCGACATGGTTTTCATCCACACCACGGTCGGAAAGGATCAGGATGTTAGCACCATCACGGTAAGCACGGTCTGCTTCTACAAACAGATGATCGAGCGCTTTTTCTAAGCTTGTGTTCTTATAATAAATGATTGGAAGGACAACGACTTTAAATCCTTCTACCTTCATATTCTTAATCTTCATTAAGTCGGTATTTGTAAGGATCGGATTATTGACCTTTAATACCTGACAGTTCTTTGCGTTCTCCTCTAAGAGGTTACCGTCTTCTCCGATATAAACGGTTGTGGAGGTAACGACTTTCTCACGGATCGAATCGATTGGCGGGTTCGTTACCTGCGCAAATAACTGCTTAAAGTAGTTAAATAATGGCTGGTGGTCACCGGCTAATGCAGCAAGTGGTGTATCGATACCCATTGCAGCGGTTCCCTCACCACCATTTTTTGCCATTGTCAGGATACATTCACGCATTGACTCATAGGTATATCCAAATGCCTTCTGCATTCTCTGACGCTCTTCCTTTGTGTATTCCGGTACACGCTGGTTTGGGATCTTTAAGTCGTGAAGTTCGATCAGGTTACGGTCTAACCATTCACCATATGGCTGTCTGCCTGCGTATTTTTCCTTTAACTCATCATCGTCGATCACGCGGCCCTGCTTGGTATCTACCAAAAGCATCTTGCCCGGTCTTAAACGTTCCTTCACCACGATCTTTGTCGGATCGATGTCTAAGACACCAACCTCAGAAGAAAGGATCAGATAATCATCATCGGTAATATAGTAACGGGATGGACGAAGTCCGTTACGGTCAAGCACTGCTCCCATGATATCACCATCGGAAAACAGGATCGATGCAGGTCCGTCCCACGGCTCCATCATTGTTGCATAATACTGATAAAAGTCTTTCTTCTTCTGGGACATGGTGTTGTTGTTTGCCCATGGCTCCGGAATCATAATCATAACAGCAAGCGGAAGCTCCATACCGCTCATTACCAGGAACTCTAAGGTGTTATCTAACATTGCAGAGTCAGAACCTTCTGTATTGACAACCGGAAGAACCTTCTGTAATTCACCCTTTAAGTGCTCGGATTCCATCGTCTCTTCACGGGCAAGCATCTTATCGGCATTACCCTTGATCGTATTGATCTCACCGTTATGTACGATAAAACGGTTTGGATGTGCTCTCTCCCAGCTCGGATTCGTGTTCGTAGAGAAACGGGAGTGAACGGTTGCGATCGCTGACTCATAATCCGGATCCTGAAGATCTGCGAAAAACAGACGAAGCTGCTCTACTAAAAACATTCCTTTGTATACGATCGTTCTGCTCGATAAGGAAACGACATAGGTATCATCGTTGGACTGTTCAAATACACGTCTTGCCACATACAGCTTGCGGTCGAAGTCTAATCCCTTTTCCACATCTGCCGGACGCTTTACGAAGCCCTGCATGATATATGGCATGCAGTCGACTGCTTTCTGTCCAAGCTTTGTCGGATCGATCGGCACTTCTCTCCAGCCAAGGAATTCCATACCTTCCTTTTTAATGATGACTTCAAACATCTTCTTTGCCTGGTTCCGCTTTAACTCATCCTGTGGGAAAAAGAACATTCCGATTCCGTAATCTCTTTCGCCACCAAGTGTAATACCGAGCGGCTTGACTGCTTTTGAGAAGAACTTGTGTGAGATCTGTAATAAGATACCAACACCGTCACCGGTCTTTCCTTCTGCGTCCTTACCTGCTCTATGTTTTAAGTTTTCTACAATCTTTAAGGCGTTTGCAACTGTATCATGTGTCTTGATACCCTTGATATTGACTACTGCACCAATACCACAGTTATCATGTTCAAAGGATGGATCGTACATTCCCTGTGCAACTGCATTGCTTTCGTTCAACTGCTTTTCCATTGTATCTTCCTTTCTGTCATCTTAGATTCCCGTCAGTCTGCGCGCCCCTGACAGGCTGCTTTTTTATGTTCTTAGCATACTCCCTGCTTTTTTGAAAGTAAATAACACTTAAATACCATTTTCTCATTTAATTGTCTGATAATTAGAATCTATATAACAGTAACTATATTTTGTATATACAATTTATTTTGTTTTCAAAAAAAATAGACGTTTCAGAAACATTTCATTTGCTGTTTTTCTCAAAAAGCAAATTTACTTTTTCCAAAAGTCTCTTTTTCAAGCAATCGGTTTTGAATTGTATATACAATTCAATTACTTCTTTTGTTCTTCTGTTTTACTCCTTTTTAATTATATTCCATACTTATTTGGTATGTTTTGACCACAGTAAGAAGAGGAGGCAGATGATTCCAAAAAGTAATCCAAAGATTGTTTCGATCCAGAAATTCATCCGGGAACCTCCTGCGGACAGGAATCCGGTCTCTGTCCGTACAATGCCGATGATATTTCCTGCGGCATGCACCATAATCGATGCAGACAGCCCGAATGTCTCATTCACATAAGCCAGTAAAAGTCCGATCAGTCCCGCATAGACAAACTGGACAACATTCATATGCATCGCGCCAAACAGCACTGCCGATAAAAGAACCGCCGGTACGATTCCAAGCCATTCGCGCAGTCTCTGATATACCACACCACGATACAGAAGTTCTTCGATCACCGGCGTAAAGATTCCGGTTGCAAGGATCTCCCAGAATATCGTATTTCCATACAATGCCGCAGATACTTCCTGATAAGTGCCGGATGCTTCCAGCAGCGGTGTAAGCGCGATCAGGTTATTCAATACAACCGCTGCCGCTGCACCCATGCCTGCAAGAAACAGATACCGTATATAGTGATATGCCACGTTTTCCTTTTTCTCCGGTCTTACATAAAAGGACCGGACCACCGGGAAGGCAACTACTGTCGTAATGATATGAAAGATCAGATAATTCTCATCCGTCTGCTTCCATACCAGATTCAGCAGAAACATCACGATATTGGTAACCACCACATACAATGCGACCGGATAGATCACACCCCAGAGCCGCATTCCATTAGATCTCGTGTTCAATGTATTCTCTCACTTCCTTCATTGTATGGCAGACTGCGATTGCCCCATGCGAAAGCAGTTCCTCTTCACTGCCAAATCCATAGCTGACTCCGATGCAGTCCATACCAGCCTGCTTCGCTCCGTCCACATCGAATCTGGTGTCTCCGATCAGTACTGCCTGCGTACGATCTTTGATCTCCATTCTTCGCATTGCTTCTTCTAATACCTGTATCTTGCTGTCTCTGCTGCCATCCATCGTTGCTCCCACAACTTCATCAAACAGGGAATCGATCCCAAAGTGCTTTAAGATCGTCATACAGGAGCTTTCCGGCTTCGAAGATGCCATTGCAATCTGATAGCCATCCTGCTTTAACCGCGCCAGTTCCTTTTTTACACCCGGATACAGCTCACATTCATAAATTCCGGTCACATGATAACGCTCCCGGTACTTTGCTACTGCTTCTCTCGCCTTTTTTTCGTCAAAATCATAATACTTACAAAAAGAATCAAATAATGGCGGCCCGATAAAACGGCGCAGCCTGTCCATATTATTTTCTTCTATGCCAAACGCATCCAACGCGTATTGTACACATTTGGTGATTCCCGGCTCTGAATTGATCAGTGTTCCATCCAGATCAAAGAAAAGTGTCTTCATCTGTCTTCCCCTCTTTTCCTTACTTCTTCACGCAATTCTCCCAGATAGGAAAGTGACCCAAAGGCAACGACCACACCATCCTTAGGAGTACCCTCAAATGCATCCCGGACTGCATCCGCTAACTGCATCTCATTTTTCACATGGTCGTGATACTTCCCTGCTTCTGCCGCCAAGTCTGCCCCATCCATCGCACGCGGATTGTGTGGCGTAACGGTATAGACACGCTCCGCCAGCGGAAGCAGCAGTTTTAACATCTTCTCATGTTCCTTATCCGCCAGTACACCAATGATAAACGTAAACTGTTTACCCAGAAAGCAGTGTACCAGTGTCTGATACAGACGCTTCGCAGCGTCCTCATTGTGGGCACCATCGATGATCATGCGCGGATGATCTGCGATCGTCTCAAATCTTCCGCTCCAGCGCGCTTTTTCCATACCGGCTCTTACCGCTTCTTCTGTCACCGGATATCCATCCTCACAAAGCCTGTCCACTACCTCTAATGCAAGGGATGCATTCATAAGCTGAAAGCTTCCGGTCAGATGCAGATGTATCCTGCCCCATACCGGATGTGTAAACTGCATGCCATCCGCATCATAGGAAACATCCGACAGCTTTGTGGCATCAGCCACGGTATAGGCACAGTGTAAGGTATCTGCACGCGCTGCAATGACTGCCGCAGCCGCATCCTCCTGCACGGTGGAAACCGCCGGACAGCCTTCCTTTAAAATTCCTGCCTTAACACCAGCAATCTCAGATATGGTATTTCCTAAAAATGCCATATGATCCATGCTGATCGTCGTAAGCACACTGCAGACCGGCTTTTTGATCAGATTCGTCGCATCGGTTGCGCCACCCATTCCAGTCTCAAGTATCACCAGGTCACACTGCATATCCGCGAAAAATACAAATGCGATCGCAGTCTCTACTTCAAAGACGGTCGGATGTGAAAGCCCGTCTACAAGCATCGCTTCACACGCACCTCTTACGCGGGAAGCTGCCTTTGCATATGCATTCCTTTCGATCGGATCCCCGTTAACCTGAAAGACCTCCCGGTAGGAAAATACAGCCGGTGAGCTGTACCTTCCCACCCGGTACCCCGCCTGCTCATAGATGGATGCAAGCATCGTACAGGTAGATCCCTTCCCATTTGTTCCGGCAACATGGATCACTGCTAATGTATCCTGCACATCACCTAAACGGTGCATCAGTTCCCGGATGCTGTCAAGTCCGAGCAGGCTGCCATATTGTTTTGTTGATTCCACCCATTCTCTGGCATTCTTATAGTCCAATTACTTTTTTACTCCTTTGGTATCTCTGTTTCCAATATGAAGACGGTTCAATACGATCTCTTTGTCCTTCACCGTCACACTCACTTCACTGCCTTCTGTCAGATGGTGGATGGCGATCAGTTCATCCTGTAAGCCAAGCTTCATGCCTCTGACACCGACTGCTCCCTTCTTCTTCTCCGGGACACTGTATGCATCAATCCGTAAGAACATATCCTTCTTCGTCTGCATGACAACCGAATCACCTCCTGCTACCGGGCAGATTGCAACGACCTCATCCTCTTCGGATAACTTGGTTGCTGCCGTGGTACGCTTTGCGACATCAAACTCACTGCCGCTTACTAACTTGATCATCGCCTGCTTCGTACCGAATAAAAGCTTCTGGCTTAAAATACTCTGTAAGCTTGTCAGATAGATCAGGTTCTCTTTGGAACTGTCATAATTACTGATATTATCGATCGGCAGTCCCTTATCCCGGAACTTTCCGTACGGAATGTCTAATACCTTTACCAAATGCATCTGACCGGTATTTGTAAAAATACAGATCTTATCGGTATTACGGCACGTTAAGATATAGCGGTTCTCGTTATCTGCTGCCTCTTTGTTACGCTCATACGTAGCGACATCCACGGTCTTGGCATAGCCAAAACGATCCATGAGAAAGACAACATCCATTTCTTCGATCTTCTTTTCTTCGTATACTGCCGCTTCCACATTATCGATAACCGTCTTACGAGGTGCACCATATTCCTTCTTAAAGGCATCCAATTCACGGATGATCACCTTCGCCATTGCAACACGGTTGCTTAAAATATCTTCATAGGTTGCAATATTTTTCAAGGTATTCTCATGTTCTGCCATCAGTGCTTCAATCTCTAAACCGATCAGCTTATAGAGGCGCATCTCTAAGATCGCAGTTGCCTGACGCTCGGTAAAGTCCAGCTTCGCTGCCTGTTTTTTGGAAGCTTCGGACTTAAAGCGGATTCCATCGGTTGTACCATGGATCAGGCATGCCTTGGCCTCCTTGATATTCTTACTGCCACGTAAGATCTCGATGATCAGATCGATTACATCACAGGCACGGATCAGACCTTCCTGTACTTCCTTTTTATCTAATTCCTTTGCAAGTAGTGTCTTGTACTTTCTCGTTGCAAGCTCATACTGGAAGTCTACGTGGTGACGGATGATCGGAATAATTCCAAGTGTCTCCGGTCTTCCGTTTGCAACTGCAAGCATGTTTACACCGAAAGTGTCTTCTAACTTTGTCTTTTTATATAAAAGATTACAGAGATTTTTCGCATCTGCACCCTTTTTCAGCTCAATGACAATCCGGATTCCCTCCTTGGAGGACTGGTTGGAAATATCTACAATATCATTCGTCTTTTTCGTTTCAACAAGCGAATAGACATCGTTTAAGAACTTTCCGATATTCGCACCGATCATGGTATATGGGATCTCTGTGATAACGATCCGCTCCTTGCCGCCCTTCACCGGCTCTATGTCTACCTTACCGCGGATCTTGATCTTACCCATTCCTGTCTCATAGATCGAAAGCAGATCATCCTGATTAACCACGATACCACCGGTCGGGAAATCCGGTCCCTTGATATACTGCATCATCTCTTCCGTTGTGATGTCCGGATTCTTCATGTATGCCTTTACGCCATCGATCACTTCTGCGAAATTATGCGGAGGGATGCTCGTTGCCATACCTACCGCGATTCCCTCTGCACCATTGATCAGAAGATTCGGCACCTTTACCGGAAGTACCTCCGGCTCTTTTTCCGTCTCATCAAAGTTCGGCACAAAATCGACTACATCCTTATCAAGATCTGCTAAGTACGCTTCTTGTGTGATCTTCTGTAACCGTGCCTCGGTATATCGCATGGCAGCCGCACCATCACCCTCGATAGAGCCAAAGTTACCATGTCCGTCTACCAGCGGCATGCCCTTTTTGAACTCCTGCGCCATCACAACAAGTGCTTCATAGATCGAGCTGTCTCCATGCGGATGATACTTACCCATCGTATCACCGACAATACGCGCGCACTTACGGTATGGCTTGTCATAACGGATGCCAAGCTCATGCATATCATATAAGGTTCTTCTCTGAACCGGTTTTAAACCATCACGGACATCCGGCAGTGCTCTTGCAATGATTACGCTCATCGCATAATCAATGTAAGACTTCTGCATTACCTCCGAATATTCCGTCTGAATAATCCGTTCCTTTGTTTCCATTTCTATTCCTACACAGCACACGTACTAACAATATGTGCTGCATTCCTTTCTTCCAATTTTTCCGATCAGATATCTAACTCTGCATCCCTTGCATTCTCGTAGATAAAAGAACGGCGTGGCGGGACATCGGTTCCCATTAACATTGCTGTAACATCCGATGCCATCCTTGCATCCTCGATCTCTACCCGTTTTAAGATCCTTGTCTTCGGATCAAGTGTCGTCTCCCAGAGCTGGGCTGCATCCATCTCGCCAAGACCTTTGTAACGCTGTAACGTAAATGCGCCCTTATGCGTCTTACGATACTTTTCTAAGGCTGCATCATCATAGAGATACTCTTCCTCGCCCTTTGCAGGCATCGCCTTATAAAGCGGCGGCATTGCAATATAGACGTGACCTTCGAAGATCAGTTCCGGCATAAACCGGTAAAATAGTGTTAAAAGCAGTGTGGAGATATGCGCTCCATCCACGTCGGCATCTGCCATGATAATGATCTTATCATAACGAAGCTTCGTGATGTCAAAATCATTTCCATAGCCTTCGGAAAATCCACAGCCGAATGCATTGATCATCGTCTTGATCTCTGCGTTGGCAAGCACCTTATCAATACTTGCCTTTTCTACATTTAAGATCTTTCCACGTATCGGAAGGATTGCCTGATAATTCCGGTCTCTTGCTGTCTTTGCGGAACCACCCGCAGAATCTCCCTCTACGATAAAGATCTCACAGATCGAGGCATCCCGGCTCTCACAGTTGGCAAGCTTTCCGTTTGAATCAAAGGAAAACTTCTGCTTGGTCAACAGATTTGTCTTGGCTTTTTCTTCTGTTTTACGGATCTTTGCTGCCTTCTCTGCACAGCCGATCACTGCCTTTAAAGTATCGAGATTCCGGTCAAAAAAGAGCTGGATCTCATCATTTGTCACCTTACCGGTTACCCGTGCTGCATCCTGGTTATCCAGTTTTGTCTTGGTCTGTCCCTCGAATCTCGGATCCGGATGCTTGATCGATACAACAGCGGTCATACCGTTTCGAATATCCGTACCGGTAAAGTTCGCATCTTTTTCCTTTAAGATTCCAAGTTCTCTTGCATAAGAATTGATCACGGTCGTAAAGGTCGTCTTAAATCCGGTTAAGTGTGTTCCACCCTCTGCATTATAGATATTATTACAAAAGCCTAACACATTCTCATGGAACTCTGTTGTATACTGAAAAGCTGCTTCGACTGAAATTCCTTCACTTTCTCCCTGAAAATAGATCACATCTGTTACATTCTCCAAGTTCTTATTCAGATCCTTCACATAACCGATGATTCCTTCCGGCTCATGGTATTCGATATGCTCAGTATCTCCGTCACGCTTGTCCTCATAAATGATCGTAAGCTTTGGATTCAGGTACGCAGTCTCATGCAGACGGCTTTTTACCTCATCCTCCTTAAAACGTGTCTTTTCAAAGATCTCCGGATCCGGTAAAAAGTTGATCTTCGTTCCAGTCTGTTTTGTCTTCCCAATCGTAGGAAGCAGTCCGTTCTCTAATGCGACCACCGGAACTCCACGTTCATAACGGTCATGGTGGATATAGCCCTCTCTGCTGATCTGGATATCCATATATGTCGAAAGTGCATTTACAACCGATGAACCTACACCATGCAGACCTCCACTCGTCTTATATACCGAATCATCGAACTTTCCTCCTGCATGCAGGGTAGAAAATACAACTCTGGCTGCTGAAACACCCTTCTGGTGCATTCCAACCGGTATACCTCTTCCGTTATCCTGTACCGTACAGGAGCCATCCGCTTCTAATGTGACGCGGATCGTATCACATGCACCTGCCAGATGCTCATCTACTGCATTATCCACAATCTCCTAGATCAGATGATTCAATCCCTTTCTCGACACACTTCCGATATACATTCCCGGTCTTTTCCGGACCGCTTCGAGTCCCTCTAATACCGATATGCTGCTTGCGTCATATACGATTTCCTTTGCCATTTCTTTCCTCACTTCACAATTCTATTCCGTTTTTTCCGTCATCTCATAATTCTGATACTTCATATGTGCAAGTACCATCATTGCGATCTTAAATGTCATTGCATCCTCAAACAGACGGATATCTAACCCGATGATCTTCTGCAGACGCTCTAAGCGGTACACCAGTGTATTCCGGTGGATATAGAGCTGTCTTGCAGTCTCTGATATGTTCAGGTTATTCTCAAAGAACCGCTGGATCGTTACCAGTGTTTCCTCGTCTAAATCAAACTTGCGGTCTCCAAAGATCTCCTTGATAAACATCTCACACAGACTCATCGGGAGCTGATAGATCAGTCGTCCGATTCCTAGTCTGCTATAGGAGATCGTATCATCCTCGACATAGAAAATATGACCAACTTCTAGCGCCATCTTCGCTTCCTGATAGGATCTTGCGATCTCCGGCAGCTTCTCTACAATATTACCGTAACCGACACGTACACGTACCATGGCTTCGGTATGCAGGTTGTCCACGATTGTCCGTGCCAGCATTGCGGCATCTTCTTCACTCTCTATGTCTTCTGCATCCTTGATCAGAATAATACTCTGTTCGTCCAGTTCGGTCACAAAATCCTTATTGCGGTCTGAAAACAGATTCTTCACTGTCTCTAATAAGACGGTATCCTTACGTCCGTCTACTTCGATCACATAGACCTGACGCTTTGCCTGTTCAATATGTAGCTTTTTCGCCTTATTATACATATCAACGACTAACATATTGCCGAGCAGAATATTCTGCATCAGATTATTCTTATCCGACAATTCCCGGTTCGCCAATACCAGATTCCGGATCTGGCAGACACTCAGCCGTCCAACCATATAGGCTTCATCGGTAGATGCGCGCGCCAAAAGGACATAATCGGTTTCATTCTCAATCAGAACTTTGAAAAAATGAAATCCACCTAACATCTGGCTCTCTGCCATAGAATGAACAAAATCAATGACTAATGCCGTCTGGTCTGTCTCCGGTTCAATCGTAGATGCGATCATCTTGCCCTTGTCATCATATAAGATCAGTCCGGTCTTGGATATTTCTGTGATCTCATCAAGGGTTACCTGTATTTTGTGATTTGAAAGCATATCATCACTCCCTGCTATCTTATACATTAAAAACCCGGGTGCAACACACCCGGGTTATCAGCACTTATAAAATTATTTTACCGAACTAGTTGGTAATTGTCAATTCAGTTTCTTTGTCGAATACGTGAATCTTCTCTGGATCTAATGCTAATACGATATGATCGCCTAAACGAGCCGGTGTTCTGGAATCAACCTTAGCAGACATCTTAGCATCACCGATTGTGAAGTATAATAATACTTCAGAACCAAGTAACTCATATCCTGTTACGTCAGCATCAACCTTGCTCTCTTTGAATGTCTCAACAGAGATCTGGGAATCGGAGATGTCGTCTGGTCTGATACCCATAACAACAGTCTTTCCATTGTATCCGCCATCGATTAACTTCTTAGCCTTTGCAGGTGGTAATACAACTTCGAACTTGTCGAATTTTAATGTAACTTTCTCACCTTCGATAACAACCTTAGCATCGATGAAGTTCATCTGAGGAGATCCGATGAATCCGGCAACGAATAAGTTATCCGGCTCATTGTATAACTTGATTGGGGAATCAACCTGCATGATGACACCATCTTTTAATACAACAATTCTGGTTCCTAATGTCATAGCCTCTGTCTGGTCATGTGTTACATAGATGATCGTAGCACCTAATCTCTGATGTAATGCAGAAATCTCAGATCTCATCTGTACACGTAACTTAGCATCCAGGTTGGATAACGGCTCATCCATAAGGAATACCTTAGGATTACGAACGATTGCACGTCCCATAGCAACTCGCTGTCTCTGTCCACCGGATAAAGCCTTTGGCTTACGGTCTAATAATTTTTCAAGGTCAAGGATCTTAGCTGCTTCCTCAACTTTTTTCTTAATCTCATCCTTTGGAACTTTTCTTAACTTTAATCCAAATGCCATATTATCAAATACGGTCATATGTGGGTATAAAGCGTAGTTCTGGAATACCATTGCGATATCTCTGTCTTTTGGCTCTACGTCGTTTACAACTCTTCCATCGATAGATAACTCACCAGAAGAAATCTCTTCCAGTCCTGCGATCATACGAAGTGTTGTTGACTTACCACATCCTGAAGGTCCTACAAAGATGATGAACTCTTTGTCTTCTACTTCAAGGTTGAAATCCTTAACAGCTTCAAAGCCGTTTGGATATACTTTACAAATGTTCTTTAATGATAAACTTGCCATTGGAATATCCTCCTAAATTGTTTTCGTTTTAACTATGTTTATCATACCGAATTTATCCCGTTTTGGCTATGCAAGGATTCCACAAAGATTTTGTCCTTTTTTGTATAATCTGACAGCTTTCCAAAAGCAAAAAAATATTCTCCGTCAAACTGACGAAGAATATCTTCTTTCTTGTACAAACCGACGAACACTTTACAGCTTCGAATAACCGTAACCGTTCACCATTGCTTCAATCTTCATACCTTTTGCACAGAATGGGCATTCTCTCTGTCCATATGCCTGATAACCCGGAATATCCGATGCGGTAAAGATCGTATCTACTTCGGTGTCATCGACCTTATCAACCGTACTGAATACGGATACTACCTTTTCAACGATTCCGCCGTAATAACGGATACATTCCAGACTTCTGCGGATCGTCTCACCGGTTGTCGTCGTATCTAACAAAAGTACGATGTGCTTTCCTGCGATCTTATCCTTCATATTATCACGGAAGATCATCTGATTGTTGTTATTCACTTCCGGTGATACAACGTAGAAGGTCTCATGCAGGTTCGTGGACATTACATTGCCATGCTCGAAATCCTCTGCTAAAAATGCACCGATCATCTCTGTTCCATCCATGCAGACGATGGTATCGACATACATCGGATTCCCGATCTTACCATACAAGACATGGGCAGCTTCCTTTGCCTCTTTTACACGTGTCTTGATACTCGTCACATCAATATAATAATTGATATGGGAGTGACTGGTTGCAAAATGCCCCGGTATTGCGTGCATTGCAAGCTTGTTGCTTTCTTTTGAGTAAAACTTTACCATACGACTTTCCATAGTATACCTCCTTTAATATATGTTGCTCATTTATATTGCCCTACTGCTTTCCAGTACTTCCAAATCCCCCACGGTTTGCACCTGTTAAATGCGTAACTTCCTCGAACTGGATCTTCGGCTGGTTCTCTACGATCCGAAACTGTGCGATCCGGTCATTACATTCGATCCGAGTATCCCTTACTGCATAGACCGGCATTCTCCACATATCATCATCGCCGCAGTAAGAACCGTCTACGATTCCGCAGCTGTTTGTCTGAAGAATACCGAAGTTCTTAAAGGTAGAACTTCTCGGTACAAGATGTGCCTCATACCCCGCCGGCAGCTGCATTGCTACCCCAAGTGGGATCAGTGCAAAGTCTCCTGCTTTTAATTCCACTGTCTCGGATGCCCGGAGGTCAATCCAGTCGGATTTACCGTCAATATAGGTCAGTTTATCAATTTTATCGGTAAAATACTTTATCTTAATCTGTTCCATTTTCATCATTTCTACTTTCTTCCCACACTTTATTCCTGCCATGCAAGATCATCATGCTCTACCTTCTTATTGCGGAGCATCAGATCCTTTACAGCTTCTTTTGCTGACTTATCGTGAAAGAGTACCGCATTCACCTGTTCAACGATCGGCATGGATACCTGATACTTGGCTGCAAGCTCAATTGCTGCTTTTGCAGAGAAAACACCCTCTACAACCATTTTCACCTCATCCATTGCTTCCTGCATCGTATATCCCTGTCCCATCAGCATACCTGCCTTACGGTTTCTGCTGTGCTTGCTCTCACAGGTTACGATCAGGTCACCCATTCCAGTCAAGCCGCTTAAGGTCTCGAAGTTTGCACCCATTGCAAGCGCCAGACGTCCCATTTCGGCAACGCCTCTGGTGATCAGTGCTGCCTTGGCATTGTCCCCATAGCCCATGCCGTCTGCCATGCCTGCTGCAAGTGCGATCACATTCTTAAGCGATGCACCGATCTCCATGCCAAGCATATCCGGACTCGTATAAATACGAAGTGTCTCATTCATAAAAGTATTCTGTACCAGTTCTGCGGTTGACTTTTTCTTCGCCCCTGCAACGAGGGTCGTCGGAAGTCCGATCCCTACCTCCTCTGCATGGCTTGGTCCGCATAAAACAGCCACTTCACACTGTGGGATCTCTTCTTTGATGATCTGTGAAAGTGTCATTAAGGTATCTTCTTCAATTCCCTTTGCAACACTGACAATAAGCTGTCCTTCGCTTACATAAGGAGCCATTGTCTTTGCTGTATTTCTGGTAAACGGAGATGGGACTGCTAACACAAGCATATCCTGTCCCCTGACCGCAAGCTCTATATCAGTGGTAAATACCATGTCCTCCGGAAGCTTTACGCCCGGAAGCTTCTCCACCTGCTCATGATGTTCCTTCAGCATTGTGATCTCCGGTTCTAATGCAGACCAGACAGTTACCTCATGTCCGTTGTTATGAAGAACAACCGATAAAGCTGTTCCCCAGCTTCCGGCACCTATCATACTGATTTTTGCCATTTTTCTTCCTTTCTTCCCGGGATTTTCTCCTCCATTTATTCCTATGCTGTTTTTTTACTTCCTATCTTATTTTCTGTTCCATTTAACAGACGCTTAATATTTGCATGATGTTTTGCAATTCCAATAATCGTAATGATTGCAAAGATCACATACACTTCATTCATGTATGCAGCCGGTATTCCAAGCCATCCCTTATGTCCAAAGATCAGGATCTGTATAAACAGGCTGATCACGCCTAAAATCGATCCTAACGAAACATATCTTGTAACAAGAACCGTCAGTAAAAATAATCCGAGACTGACCGGTGCTGCGATCGGGCAGAATCCAAGTACGATTCCTCCGGTACAGGAAATTCCCTTTCCGCCCTTAAACTTCATATAAACCGGAAAATCATGTCCCAGTACCGCGCCAAAGCCCGCATACAGTTCAAACAGACGTACCGTTTCCGGATAGCTCTTATGAAAGATCAGCCACACCAGAAAGATTGCCGCAAAAACCTTTCCGACATCGCCGATCAGCGTTACCGCACCGGCTTTCCAACCCAGATTGCGGAGCGTATTTGTTGCGCCTACGTTTCCACTGCCCATTTTTGTTACATCCACATGCTGTTTTTTTCCATAAAGATAACCTGACAAAAACAATCCACAGCAATATCCGATTGCCAGTGCCGCAATACGTCCTACTATCATCTTTAGTCGTCCTTCCTCTCACGGATAATGAATTTTAATGATGTTCCCCGAAATCCGAAGGAATCACGGATCCGGTTCTCTAAATATCTGGTATAAGAGAAATGCATCAGCTTTTTATCATTGACAAAAATAACAAAGGTCGGCGGCTTTACGGCTGCCTGCGTAATATAGTAGAGTTTTAAACGCTTGCCTTTATCGGTTGGCGGCTGCTGCATTGCAACTGCCTCTGCCATGATCTCATTTAATACACCTGTAGCAACACGCATGCTGTTATTCTCAATTACCATGTCGATCATCTCAAAGATCTTGCCTACACGCTGTCCGGTCTTTGCTGAAATAAAAAGAATCTCTGCATAGGACATAAAGCTTAAGATCTGACGGATCTTCTCCGTCTGACGATAGATTGTCTTATCATCCTTGGTAACGGCATCCCATTTATTTACTGCAATGATGATACCCTTTCCACGGTCATGGGCAATACCTGCGATCTTCGCATCCTGCTCAGTCACACCTTCAGTACCATCGATCACGATAATAACGACATCCGCACGTTCTACCGCTGTGACCGCACGGATAATGCTGTAACGTTCGATCTCTTCCTTGATCTTATTCTTGCGGCGTAATCCTGCCGTATCGATAAACACATAATCCTTTCCATCATAACGGATGTCGGTATCGATCGCATCACGCGTCGTTCCCGCAATATCCGACACGATCAGACGGTTGTTTCCACAAAGACGGTTAATCAGGGAAGACTTGCCCACATTCGGCTTACCTACGATGGCGATACGTGGTCTGTCATCCTCTGCCTCTTCCTGTCCCGGCGCCGGGAAATACTTTGCAACCTCATCTAACAGATCACCGATTCCAAGCTGCGATGCCGCAGATACCGGAACCGGATCACCGATTCCAAGGTTATAGAATTCATACACATCCGGCATAAACTTATTAAAATCATCTACCTTATTCACGGCAAGGATCACCGGCTTTTTCGAACGTCTGAGCATATCTGCCACCTTCTGATCCGAATCCACCAGTCCCTGTCTTACATCCGTAATAAAAATAATCACATCTGCTGTATCAATGGCGATCTGTGCCTGCTCCCGCATCTGTGACAGGATAATATCACCGCTGTCCGGCTCAATACCACCTGTATCTATCAATGTAAAATTATAGTTCAGCCATGATACATCTGCATAAATACGATCTCTCGTTACACCAGGTGTATCCTGAACGATTGATATCCGCTCACCTGCTAATACATTAAACAGTGTGGATTTTCCAACGTTTGGCCTTCCTACGATTGCCACTACCGGTTTACTCATATTTAACTCCTTTCGTATACCTTTGCATCAGAAAAATCCTGACCGCTTGATTTTACAATATCTGCGATTACTTGTAAAGTCCTTTACTATTCATCCACCAGCTTCTGATACTCTGCTCCGGTCAGCAGACGTTTGTCGGTATCATTCACAATACCGAGTTTTTTCAGCGTTTCGATCAGATGTGTACAGTTCTTATTAAAAGCAAGACCTACCATGTCACTTTCTGACTGCCCATAACTATACCGTTCTGTCCATATGGTATGTACACCATTCTTATTATACAGGTTGATCGTAAGCGAATTCCAGAAAAGCACCTTGTCATTATCCGGATCCTGATAATAGGTTCCATTTCCTGCATAGCGCGTTCCATAGAGTAAATGTCCTTCTGCCACATCCTGTTTTAACGCCTCTAAAACAGCCTCTGTATCATTCTCTGCAATATTTTCATCATGGTTTTCTGCATCCTCATTATAGACATCCACCGACATACCTGTAATCTCTGTCTCATCCAGATTCATGCAGACATTGCCACGCAGGAAGCTGTCTACATCGCAGGATTTTTTCCGAATCTTGGCTACAACCGAATTCTCGTCTGCAATCGCATCCTCTCCTATCGGAATCGCATAATTTCTGGTATAAGGTGTTCCATCCATCAGGGTATAATTAAACTGTACCCATCCGATATTCTTTCCATCTGCCTTACGCTCATACGCTTCGAATTCCTTTTTCGAATCAATGATCTGTTTCTGGATTGCAAGCACATCTTCGATCTGATCCGGTGATGTCTCATAAACCGAATAGTAAAGCTGCATATCCACCGAACGTACATCCGCTGCATCCGGCATTTTATTTTCCAGCCCGAATACATTCAGTTCCAGACAGGATAAGAATCCAAAGACGGCAAGTGTATAGATGCCAAATTCCAGAAACTTTTTCTTCGTAAATACCCTTGCTGATTTTTGCAGGATCATATCCAGAAGAAAGAAAGCAAACAGTCCGATCACTGCTGTGCAGACTACAATCAGCCAGAACTTTACCGCTGCGCTTAAGCGCACCGTAATGACTGATTCTAAGACAACAGCACCAAACATACCAAGAAATGCAGCTCCACCCCAGCGGAAAACCGGTTTTAAAAAGGATACACTGAACACATCGCCCGTTGTCTCGATCCGGCGCTTCCGGTACAGGAAAAAAGCGGCAATTCCAAAAAGGATACCTACTACGACATAGATTGCAACATATTTTCCACCATACACACGAAAATCCGCCAGACTATTGCTCCAGTCTGTTGAAATATTCACCTTGCTCATCATAAACAGAAGCGGTGACAAAATACTGATGGAACGTTCTGCATACAGATCACTTAAACCATATCCGATAATTCCAAGCACGGATACCACTACATACCGGCATACCACATAGATGCAGTTTGCGATCACACAGAACACCGGAACTGCAACCAGAAGACCGGTAAACATTCCGATCAGGATCGTCATATTGTAGAAAAAGAAGGTCATTCCTTCCATCAGAAGCACCCATATGAGCAGATATTCCAATGAAGTGATCCCCCTTGCCACACAGACAAACACCCCAACTAAAAGTGTCAGAAGATTCGGTACGGTATAGAACAAAAAACCGGACAGGTAATTCGTAACAAACAGTTCCTCTCTTCTTATCGGAAAGGAATGATAGGTCTGTGCACTTCTTGTATTATAGAGGTAATAAAATACTGCCATGGCAGATGCAACCGCTATCACAAAACATACAATAACACTTAAGGAATTCGACAGTACATACATATAGGAACTGGTACGTGCTTCTGCCAACTGCTTGGCCGTATAGCTTGGATCCGCACAAGTCAGAAGGAAAATACGTACCGGGATCATACAGATCAGCCCGATCAGATACAATGTCCAGATCGGCCAGTAATGTGACAGATTCTTCCGAAAAATCGTGCCATTAAAAAAGGATATCTTTGACCGCATAATCTTCTCCTCCTAACTCGTAAATAAATATTTCTTCCAATGAAAGAGGCAGAACATCGATCAACATCGGATTCATTTTTGAAAGCTGTGCCTTTGCCTCCTCCTGATCGCCCTTTACGATCAATGTATAGACACGTCCGGTACTTGACATATGTAAAACTTCAAAACTCTCCGGCAGCTTTGGCATTCCTTCCTGAAAAGCCACCTGGATCTTACATACGCTTCCCTGCAGTTCACTTAGGGAACGCTCTACCATGACCCTGCCATGATGCATGATCCCGACATGGTCACAGACATCCTCTAATTCACGCAGATTATGGGAAGAGACTAAAACCGTCGTTCCATATTCTGTCACATCCGATAAAATAATACTCCAGATCTGTCTTCTCATCACCGGATCCAGTCCGTCTACCGGCTCATCTAAGATCAGGATCTCAGGTCTGCAGCTGATCGTCAGCCAGAATGCGACCTGCTTTTGCATACCTTTCGACAGTCTTCGGATATTCGCCTTTGGATCAATATTCGGGAAGGCATCTCTTAGCTTAAGAAACAGATTATTATCAAAGTTCTTATATAAGCCACGGTAAAAACGCTTCATATCCAGTACATTTGCCTGCTGAAAATAGAACATATCGTCCGGGATATATGCAAACTTCTCCTTTGCAGACGGATTTTCAAAAACCGGTTCTCCCGCAATCAGCACTTCTCCCTGATTCGGCTTATAGATTCCGGTGATCGTACGGATCACCGTGGACTTACCCGCACCGTTTGGTCCAACCAGCCCATAGATCGCACCTTTTTTGACATGCAGTGTTGTATCGTTTAAGGCACAGAAATTATCGAATTTCTTTACCACATGATTTACCTGTATCACGGCTGTATACCCCCTTCTTTCAGTTTCTCAATCCTGCCTTTTAAGGTGTCAGATGCTACGGACATATAAAAAAGCTCCAACACATTGTCATCGAACCTGTGTAACAACTCTTCCATCCGGCCATCTGAAACAGCCTGACAAGGTGCGGCAAAGGTACCCTTGCCGGATATTGTATAGACATAACCTTCCTTCTCTAATTCCCTGTATGCCCTCTGTATCGTATTGGGATTGATGGCAAGACTGGCTGCCATCTCCCGCACGGATGGCAGTTTATCATCCGTAGCGATCGCTTTTGAAACAATCAGTCTGCGTAATCCATCTTTGATCTGTTCGTAAATCGGTCTCGCATCCCGATAATTCAACTGAATCATACATACCCTCCTTCTTGTATTATCTGTACTATCTCATTTAATACAGCGAATATAACATAGTGTATGTAGGAATACAAGGAAGATCCCAGATGGATTTTCTTAAGTTTTCTTTAATCTCTTTTCACAAATACAGCCTGTCCGTAAAACGTACAGGCTGATTTTCTGATTCTATTCTTATGTTGCTTATGCTTTTTCAATCGATGCCATCACCGAATTCAACTTATCCAGTTCATCCTTGATCTGGCGGTTATTGTTACCAAAATCTGTTGCCAGTGCAGATACGTCTGTTGCAACGATTGCAAATCCCCGTCCCGCTTCTCCGGCTCTTGCAGCTTCGATTGAAGCATTCAGGGCAAGTATCTTCTGATTCTTCTCGATCTTATCCAGATTCTTCGTAATTTCATTGATCTTCGCAATATCCGCAGATGCCTCTTCGATAATCGCATGCAGATGATCTCTCTTGCTTGCTTCCGCTGCCTTTGCCATTGCATCCGTTGCCATCTTGCCGATCACTCTTGCCAGTCCACTGACATCAGCCGGTGTCTCTTCCTCCTTAACCGCAGCAGACACATATCCAAGACAGGTACTATCGCACATAACCGCTGTCTTATTCTCAGATGCCACACCTTCACCAGCAAGCAGATTTCCCTCTGTATCTGTCAAAACAGCCTGATTACCGGTTGCCTTTGCCCACTCTTCCACGAGTACCTGAACGGTCTCTAAACCTAATACATCTTTCAGCTGCATAATCATTTCCTCCTAAGTTTACACTTATCTTTATTTTTTCACAGTTGTACTCTTTACACTGCTCCATGCGGAATAATAAGTCTTACCCCTGTATGTGGTATAGCTGCGTACACGGACATAATACTTCTTTCCCTTGGTAAGCTTTTTCAGCTTCATGGAATCCTGTGACTGTTTTTTCGCTGACTTTGTTGTAACTTTCTTTTTAAAGTTCTTATCCTGTGTATACTGGATCTGATAGCCCTTACACTTTGTAACCTTCTTCCAGTTTACATTCAGGGTCTTCTTTGCTGTATTCTTTACATTGCCAATTGCAGCTGACGCAACACGCGTCTGGGTTCTTACACCACTGAAGTTGCTCGTTGCTTTTCCGTAATATGCGCATACCTTGTAGCTATAAGACTTACCCGTGCTGTTCTTAACAGATTTGTCCGTATAAGAAGTAGTCGTACCCTTCCTTATGGTTGCAATCTTCTTATACTTACCGCTTACATTCTTATATACGTAATAACCCTTTGCATCTTTTGTCTTTAACCATTTTACTTTTAAGCCGCTGCTTACATTCTCAACACTCGAGATCTTCGGTGTTTTTAAGATCTTACGATCAATCGTATGTCCCAGTGAAAGACGCTTGCTGCATTTCTTGCAGTAGGTATCTCCGGTATAGCCATCTTTCTCATAAGTAGCTGTTTTCTTGCCCTTTACCACCTTAGACGCATGGTTACACCATTTTGCACGTAAAATGGCATGTGCACGGACATTCTGACCGGTGATCGCTGTCTCTACACCATAATCGGTACAATCATACCAGCCAAGGAAGTCATAACCGCTTCTTACCGGTGTCGGAAGCTTCGCCGGCTTGCCATAAGCTTCATTCTCATACTGCATAATATCCTTCTGGGATGCACCACTGACTGTTCCACCATTCGCATTTAAGGTAATCGTCGTCTTCTGATGAATTACACAGGAATCGTTGAATGTAGTATACGTATCAAACCCGCAGTTTTCTGGAATCACAACCTCTCTTAAGCCGGTAGAACGAAAAGCTAGACTATCAATACGAACCAGTCCATCGTTCAGAAAAATATTCTGCAGACTACCACAACCTTCAAAAGCTCTTTCACCAATTTCTTCCAGATTACGTGGTGCCTTAAATGACCGGACACCTGTACCGTGAAATGCATATTTGCCAATTTTTGTAATGCTGTCCGGTAATGTAATCTGATTCAAATTCGAACAGTTATTAAATAAACAATCCGCTACTGATGTAACACCATCCTTGATAACAACCGAACGGATATAATCGTAGTAAGCCCATAAAAGACTAGTATTCATATTTTCATACATTGGACCTTTACCACTGATCGTCACAGTTCCATTTGAAAGTGATGCATATACATTATCTCCGTACTGAAGATTCTCAAAGGAATTCGCAGCCTGTACCGCTTCCGGTTCATCCGCAGTTACCTCTGTGACTTCTGTTTCTTCTTCTGCCTCGTCCTCTGCTGCTACTTCTGTTTCGTTTGCAGCTTCGGCTGTGTTATCCTCTGCTACAGCTTCTGTTACACTTTCCGTCTCCGTTACAGCTTCCGTCTGGACCTCCTCTACAGTCTCTGTATCTTCCACTGCCTCTGTTTCTGCCTGTCCGGCAGCCTGTACACTCACCGGTGTAAATCCTGTTGCTGTTACCATAAGTGCCAGCGCACATGCAACAATTCTTGCTATTACATTTCTCTTCATAATCCTACCCTTTCTCTTCTGTTCATACTACAGACTCTTACATGTCTGTATGGTTCATTGTATGATCTTACACATGTCTGCTGCCTGCAGATATCATGTTTTGTTGATTTTCCCAAATGAACCTATTAAGATTATTATAATCTGTACATGATCTGATGTCAAACATTCGAAAGGGTAAATGCTCTATTATACATTTTTCAATAATCGCTGTTCAACCTGTTCATACTCTTCTTCTGTATATTTTTTCAATATCTGTTCCTTGGTAAGCCCCAGTTCAATCATATTCTGAATTGCTGACAGACGTCCCTCTTTGATACCTTCTTTGATGCCTTCATCACGACCCTCTGCACGTATGCCATCTATAAATGTTTTCTCATTATATTCTGTAATACACACATCCATCACCTCCGCTCTGTGACTCTTCAAAGTAATATCCCACACTATTCTTTCAGCATCAAAAATGCCCCCAGATTTCCACGTTTTCCATGAGATGCCCGGTGAGAAAACAGCATATCTGCATTACAGCAGGTACAAAGCGTAGTACAACTGATATGATCTTCCGGTACTCCGGCATCCAGCAGTACGACCCGGTTTGCCTGCCAGAGATCTAACTGGTACTTCTGTTCTCCGCCTGCATCGAGATGCGGCTTCTTTACTACTTCTGCTTCATGTCCCACAAATTCCCGCCGGAATTCTTCTGCCACATCTGCACTGACCTCATAACAGTCCGCGCAGATCGACGGTCCGATCGCACAGATCAGATCCTCCGGTCTGCTGCCGTATACTTCCTGCATCTTTTGGATCGTTGCCTGTCCCATTCTGCCGACCGTACCGCGCCAGCCCGAATGGCTCAGTCCGATCGCATGATGCACAGGATCAACGAAAAAGAGCGGGACACAGTCTGCATAAAAGGTTGACAGCATAAGTCCCGGAACATTTGTCACCAGTCCATCCACATCCTGATAATCACGCGGCCTTACCAGACCCTTTCCGGCATCCGTTTCTGTAACCACACGTACATTCGTCGTATGTGTCTGATCCGATAACACAAACCGGTCAATGCTCGTATGCATGGCATGTGCAAGCCTCCGGTAATTCTCCAGCACCGCTTCTTCCTTATCTCCTCTGGTGAAGCTTAAGTTCATTGAAGAAAAGATTCCCTCGCTGACACCACCGGATCTTGTGGTAAATGCATGCTCCACAATTCCGGTATCTGCAAGCACCGG